>NZ_JAUFQT010000002.1:732176-1098264 GCF_030409905.1 Echinicola jeungdonensis | reverse complement strand
AAGGTCAATAGAAATGCTGGTAGCTCTTTTGGCAGTTAGTAAGACTGGTGCAGCATATGTTCCTGTACATGCCTCCATCCCAATACGCCGGGTTGAGTTTATTCTAAAGGACGCACAGGTAGGTGTTTTGTTGACGAATATTGAGACCAAAATTTTGGATAATTTTGAGTTATCAATAATCCGCTTAACAGAAAATTCAAAGTTTAAAATGGGGAGTTTTCAAACCCCAACATTAAAATTGACCCAGAGCAACTTGCTTATATTATCTATACCTCCGGATCAACAGGTACTCCAAAAGGGGTAATGATTAGTCATGCTTCTTTGACAAATTTTCTTTGTTCGATGAGTAAAAGCCCTGGGATTTGTCAGAATGATATCCTGTTAGCAATTACTTCCCTTTCTTTTGATATTGCTGCTTTGGAGCTATTTTTGCCTTTGATGGTAGGAGCAACCATTATTATTGCCAGTGATGAGCTGCTCTCACAACCCCAGGAGCTTTGTGAATCAATAGATAAATTTAAGGTAAGTATTATGCAGGCCACCCCTGCAATTTGGCAATTGCTTCTCGAGACAGAATGGAAAGGTAGGCCAAACTTAAAAGCCTTATGTGGTGGTGATGTTTTGTCACTTCAACTGGCAAATAATCTTTTGGAAAGGGTGGGGAAATTGTGGAATATGTATGGGCCCACTGAAACGACTATTTGGTCCTCTATAAGTTTAATAAAAAAAGGAGATACACGGATTACCATTGGTCAGCCTATTGACAATACGCAGCTTTATATTCTAGACCGGTACCAACAGCAATTGCCGGTAAATGTAGTAGGGGAGCTTCATATTGGAGGGGAAGGAATAGCCCGTGGATATGTAAATATGCCCCAATTGACAGAAAAGAAATTTATACCTGACCCTTTCTCCCTCCAGAAAGGGGCTAAATTGTACAAAACTGGTGATCTAGCAAGGTATTTGGCTGATGGTTCTATTGAAATTTTGGACAGAAAAGATGACCAAGTTAAAATTCAGGGAAATCGAATGGAGTTAGGGGAAATTTCTGCTCTAATGGTTCAACACCCAATAGTAAAAGATGCCATTACCCTTGCCAGGCAAGAAAAATCTGGCGAAAAACGATTAGTCACTTATTTTGTCCCTAAAGCCTTTGATAAACCTCTTGATTTGGGAGAATTGAAAGAGTTTTTGGGTGAAAGACTTCCTAATTATATGATTCCCAACTTCCTTATTCCAATGAACTCATTTCCTTTAACTCCAAATGGAAAGATTAACCGGAAGGCTTTTCCAGTACCAGAAGATGTAAGGCTACTTTCTGGTTATATAGGGCCAAGGTGTGAAGAGGAGCAAATTTTGGTGGAAATTTGGCAAAACATATTAAATATTGAACAGGTGGGAGTGAATGAGAATTTTTTTGACCTTGGTGGAGCATCATTGCAGAGTCTCCAAATGGTGGCCAATGCAAATATGTATGGATTAAAAATAAAAGTAGAAGATATCTTTGAATATCAAACCATCCATGAATTGGCAACTTACCTAAAAGGGGAAAATTACAATATGGGATAATTCCAATAGCGGAGAAAAGGTTCCAGTTTTTCAGTAACAATTTCCCTTTCATTTTTAGCTATTGTATGTTTTAGTTGCACAAAATCCTTCTGTGGTCCAATAAATGATTTTAACTTATCTTTACAATAATCGAAATCTGGAAGGTGGAGAGTTTGATATGTTTTTTGAAGGGTTTCCAGTGGATTTTTTATGAAATCAATATAGGCGAGTTCGGTCAATTGCCCTGGTGGAATTAAATCTTTTGTCTCCAAATACCGTGACATCATTTGAGAATAGGTGTCCAAAATTATTTTATTGACATTGACCTTATTGCTGTTTTGTAAAGCGTAAACTTTTTGAACTACTTTCCAAAAACACTTATTGGAAGCGTATACCTCATAGGGATTACGATGAATGAAAATAAATTTAGCTTTGGGAAAAATGGAAAGCAAAAATTTTATTCTAGCTGTATTGGGTGGACTTTTGAGTACAAGTTGTTTTTGATGATTCGCTATGGAAATTTTTTTGAGCAGATAAACAAACGAATCCTTCCAAGCTTCTAATTCGGATTTTGTAATATTCTCGAAAAGCACATATTTACTAAACTGTTCATTCATCATCCCAGGGAAGAAGTAACCCCATTGGGCCCCTTTTTCATCTAAATAAGTGGTCATTGTGGCATCCTCTTCACCGGGAAAGCGAAAAGATAAGGGTACCCTGTGCACGGAATCTTTTAGTTTAAAAATCCGACAAATAAGCTCAAAAATTGGTAGTAATTTTTTTTCTGTACTTAACATTATTTCAG
This sequence comes from Echinicola jeungdonensis, assembly GCF_030409905.1. NCBI lineage: Bacteria > Pseudomonadati > Bacteroidota > Cytophagia > Cytophagales > Cyclobacteriaceae > Echinicola > Echinicola jeungdonensis. The sequence goes on along the minus strand of NZ_JAUFQT010000002.1, from coordinate 1,095,911 downwards.
GTAGTACCATTTGATAATTACTATGATAACCAAAACGGTTGTCCTGCACCAAGCACTGGTGTAGATAAGAAGTTCCACTGCGATAATAACCAAGGATAAAAAGGGGAGACTTTTCAATTTGATGTTGACTGATTTTTTGATCATATAAGGCTAGCTCGATCCACCTGATAGGTTCAAATAATATGATCTTTAACAGCCATGGAGGGGTGTTTTTAAGCTTTGAAGGGTCAATACCACCATTTTTTCTGACCATCTTGTAAAAAGAAAATAAAGGAAGTGGAAAAAAACGGTGCATGAGCTGGCTGTTTTATCTTAATACATATAGCATTTTGAAAAAAAGTTAAAGTTTTTCCTCAATATTTCTCCAGGGAATACATTTATTAAATTTTGATAATTTTAATTCAATTAAAAAAATAAAGACCTGCCCAAGGTTAACTTTTTTTTGGGTAAAACTAATGGGCCATTTTTATTTTTTCACCAAATCTTCTTTTTTGAATGCTATCGTAAATTTTTACATAATCCGAATGTTCTGTCCCCATCAATCTATCCCAAATTCTAAAATATAGTCCATAATTCCCTTTAAAATTTGAATGATGAAGATTATGGTAAACAGAACTATTTATTACTTCAAATAACCAGGAGTTCCTAAACCACTTGGGCATGATTTCAAATCCCAAATGCCCGTAAACGTTTATGGTAAATGTACAAAAATTAAAAGTCAAAAACATTAATGGGTGAATTGGGACCGATAAAACGAGAATTGGAATAAAGAAAACCAAAGTAAATGCTTCCCAAAAATGAAAAGAGTAAGAAGCCCAAGGGGTAGGGGAAATGGATTTATGATGAACCCAATGTATGGTTTTAAAAAATAAGGGAAGATGGTATATCCTATGTAACCAATAAAAGTAAGTGTCATGGATAAATAAGGATAAAATCAAGCTAATAGGCATCCACCATAAGGGATAAGCCGTAATATCCCTGTAAATTTTGGTGTACTCCACCCAAGGACCGCGGATAATGATTATTGCTGCAAGAACAAATATGATATTAGAAACAAGGGAATGAAAAATCTCCCTTTTAAAATCCTTGCCATTGGCCAATCTTTTCTGAATTTTTGCTTTAAAATATTTATAAAAATAAAACTTATAAAAAATCAAAAAGGATACTCCTGCAACTACAAAGTATCGCATAAATGCAATGCCCACCCCGATCAAAAAGGCAATAATATTTTCCATTTTGACTTATGGTTGGATTAATACTAATATTTCAGATTAAGATTTACATCCAATACTTTTTTGGCTATGGTCTTTTTTAATGAGTTTTTGATCCATTTCTTAAACTTTATGGGTATAAGGCCTAATCAAATATTCCAAAGCATAATAAACCACAATTAACTAATAGAAAGTTAGAAAAATTAAATTTTACTTTTTAGAAAAAGTAAAGAATAAATTAATTTTAATTATGATTATCCGCAATCATGCCAGTAAGGATAAATGGAAGCAATAATGAGCCGGTCAAAAAGTTTTTGACCGAAATATTTTCTGTTGAGCTTATAACTAAACTCATCAAGATAGTTTTGCATCATCCTTTCACTTATCATATGGTATGTCTGCAGCTGTTTCTTTAAATTACTTATGGCTATATGAACCCATTTGAGGTTAAAATGGCCTTTATCAGTTCCAGAGACCTCTCTGACATGAACCTCAATACAGTCACCCAGATCTGAGAAGGTGGTACTCTTATCTGTTTGAAGCACTGAGTCCTGATCAATGAATTCTTTGACCAGACCTTGGGCTGTTTTTGCCTCTAAGTTCTTTATCTTCTTCATTTTAAAATATCTACAGCTCTTTTCAAGCTTTCCGGATTCAGGGTTTTCTAAAACTGTCGATTCGGCCATTACCGCTACAATGGACTGTTTTTGACTGCCCCTGCCTCTTTTGAGCTTGTTTTGGGATTTGGCTTTGGTGGCTTTTCCTACAAAGGCCTCATCATATTCTACCATATCCTCAAGCCTATAGATATCATCGCGTTGTCCCATGACCTTCCTGAGTTTATGGTACATCCTGAAAACAGGTTCATACCGCTTCATCCCAAGCTGCCTTTGTAGCTCTGAGGCACTGAAGCTCTTCTTAGTGGCGGTTATGAAGGTCATGGCCAGCAGCCAGGTCCTAATTGGAAGGTTGCTGTTTTCCATAACAGTACCACTCTTGATGCTGGTCCTGAACCCACATGAAGCACATTGAAAGGACTTCTTGTTTTCAAGCCAATAATGACGGTTACAGCTGCACCGTTTGCAAATGATGCCCGATTTTGTCCTTTGTTCTCTAATGAACTTAATACAGGAAGACTCGTCAGGAAACCGATTAATGAAGTTGATTATATTCATGGTCAAAACCGTTTATTTTGACCCAATTTATACAGAGTAATAACTTAACTAAAGCTATTGACACTAACTGTCACTTTTAATTTATTTGGCTACTGGTGTCATTGCGGATATACATAATTTTAATTTTAAAAATAAAATATTCATTATGCGTTTTTTTAAAATAACGAAAAAAATTATAGGTGAAATCATTAGGGGAAGATGCCAGGGAGATCCTCCCTAGTAAGGTAATCACAGCAAAAAAACTGCTGTTTAAACTGGAAATGCTGTTGTGAATTGCTTTCAGAATTATACCTTAGCTAGGTAATCACAGCAGAGTAATTTTGGAAATAGAACAGAGCATTGTTGTGAATTGCTTTCAGAATTATACCTTAGCTAGGTAATCACAGCTATGCCATAAAATTTATTATTAGCCAACTTGTTGTGAATTGCTTTCAGAATTATACCTTAGCTAGGTAATCACAGCTAATAGCATTAATTACACCTGAACCACACGGTTGTGAATTGCTTTCAGAATTATACCTTAGCTAGGTAATCACAGCCTTTCAACATTGTCATGAGTTATTCTTCCGTTGTGAATTGCTTTCAGAATTATACCTTAGCTAGGTAATCACAGCATTTGATACTGAATTTACCGGATCAGTAACGTTGTGAATTGCTTTCAGAATTATACCTTAGCTAGGTAATCACAGCATGCCTTCGAAGCTCTTCAATACCTTGACCGTTGTGAATTGCTTTCAGAATTATACCTTAGCTAGGTAATCACAGCACAAGTGTAATGAATGCCACCGCTATTGTGGTTGTGAATTGCTTTCAGAATTATACCTTAGCTAGGTAATCACAGCTTTTGATATTGAAGGAAAGCCAGATTATGTGTTGTGAATTGCTTTCAGAATTATACCTTAGCTAGGTAATCACAGCTGTATATGAAAACTGCTTCGAGCCTCCTACGTTGTGAATTGCTTTCAGAATTATACCTTAGCTAGGTAATCACAGCGTTTTTGCATAGGAACTGATAGAAACCTGTAGTTGTGAATTGCTTTCAGAATTATACCTTAGCTAGGTAATCACAGCTTTCTTCTGTTTATTAATCCTTTAATTTCCGTTGTGAATTGCTTTCAGAATTATACCTTAGCTAGGTAATCACAGCTGGAAATATTCAACTTCCTCCAGGTAATCAGTTGTGAATTGCTTTCAGAATTATACCTTAGCTAGGTAATCACAGCCTTAGGCGAAAATGAAAATAGAACAATGCAGTTGTGAATTGCTTTCAGAATTATACCTTAGCTAGGTAATCACAGCCTCCTTTTTGTGCCCATGGTAGGCAAGAGGGTTGTGAATTGCTTTCAGAATTATACCTTAGCTAGGTAATCACAGCTGGCCTGTAGTGTTCCGGCTCTCCTATTATGTTGTGAATTGCTTTCAGAATTATACCTTAGCTAGGTAATCACAGCAAATAGGCTCAATCATGCAGAGGAGGATTTGTTGTGAATTGCTTTCAGAATTATACCTTAGCTAGGTAATCACAGCAAAGGGCGCTTTTATAGTTACCAACATTTCGTTGTGAATTGCTTTCAGAATTATACCTTAGCTAGGTAATCACAGCCTATGGTGGCACAGGCCAACAAAGACAATGTTGTGAATTGCTTTCAGAATTATACCTTAGCTAGGTAATCACAGCCCACCCCTAAATTATCCCTATGCAGGAAATGTTGTGAATTGCTTTCAGAATTATACCTTAGCTAGGTAATCACAGCAAGGGGTGCAATATGAATTTAAAGGTCATCGTTGTGAATTGCTTTCAGAATTATACCTTAGCTAGGTAATCACAGCGTCTTTATGTCCTAACATTTTGGAAACTGTGTTGTGAATTGCTTTCAGAATTATACCTTAGCTAGGTAATCACAGCGTTACAAAATCAGGCTCAGAATGTTAATGCGTTGTGAATTGCTTTCAGAATTATACCTTAGCTAGGTAATCACAGCGAATCATTTGAGCGGGGGATATTTGAGGGAGTTGTGAATTGCTTTCAGAATTATACCTTAGCTAGGTAATCACAGCACCTGAAATTACCTGCACTTGGAGCACCTGTTGTGAATTGCTTTCAGAATTATACCTTAGCTAGGTAATCACAGCCAGAGGAGCCGCGAAAAAACAACAAAAGCGGTTGTGAATTGCTTTCAGAATTATACCTTAGCTAGGTAATCACAGCTGTGGGATTTGAGGAGGCTTCATCATGTACGTTGTGAATTGCTTTCAGAATTATACCTTAGCTAGGTAATCACAGCCCCCTCCGATTAGCAAACTCCCTATCTGCCGTTGTGAATTGCTTTCAGAATTATACCTTAGCTAGGTAATCACAGCATACCTCCATGTAAGTGGTTGGTATGCTGTTGTTTAAGTTGATATTTAGAAATAAAAAATCAAGCTGTTTTTGGGTTGTTAAAAAGGATAGTAGGCCAATTTCATTTTTCAAATGATTAAAATAAATCCAATTGTTGGGAGGGAGGTTCATTATCTACACTTTTGGTTCCGTGAAAAATTTCCATCAAGCCAAATTGCCGGTCTGTAATCGACATAATACCCACTTTTCCCTTCGGTGGAAGATTTTTTTTGACCCTTTTGATATGCACATCAGCATTTTCCCGGCTGGGGCAAAACCGCATATAGATGGAAAACTGGAACATGGCAAAGCCATCATCCAGAAGTTTTTTCCGGAAGGAGGAGGCTATCCTCCGGTCCTTTTTGGTTTCCGTTGGCAAATCAAAAAAAACTAAAACCCACAAAGTTCTATATTGGTTAAGTCTTGAAAAATAGCTTTCATCCATATTCGGGGTAAATAATTTTCCGGCTAATGCCTGCAAAACATTCAAATAAAGAACTGGTCGTTCTACTGGCTGCAACCATTAAAGGGCTTTTTTGCCCATCAATAATTACATCCAAGACCGGAATTTGTAATAATTCTCTTTTTAGGCAAGTGGTGAGTTGGGTGATATCTTCTTCTGTGTCCACAATATGGGACACGATCAGGTCAACAAAAGGTCGATAGGGTTCCATAATATCATCGGCCAGACAGTATGCATTGTATTTATTTCGATGCCAAATGCCAACATGGGGTAAAAGACCGGAAGAAACCAATGCTCTGGCAATAACAGCCCTAAGAATGGCATAACCATAATTTAAAAGGTTATTGGGAGGGATACCGGTTTGGTGGCGGTTGAATTCTGGAATATCAAATATATTTTGCCAATATATGGCGGCGGCCTGGGCTTCATGGTTGCCAGTATCCCCGGAATTTACATTTTTGGCCAGGTATTGTAATCGTTTATTTTCTTTCCCTTTATCTTCCAAAAGGCAGGCTTGATTTTGGATTTTGGCCGATACTGTTTGCTGCCAAAGGTTTTTTTTCAATGGGAGGGAAGCATTGAGTTGGTGTTTGATCCTTTCAGTTTGTTCGGTGTGGCCATGGATGGGAAGAAGGAGGCCGTTGGAAGGTGTTGCCCATTGCAAGTTACTACGGCAACTTTCTGATTATTCAATTTGGCCAATAGTCCATTGGTGATAGTGATCTGCGGATTTTCCAATATGACCATACCGATGTCTTCTATGGGAACTGTCTTATCAGGTTTATCATCTGTAAATGCTATCACCAATTGTTCATGCTTGGTGCTGAGGTAAGCAGGGTTTCCGAAGAAGAGGGTGCGTTTGATCATTTTTATAAGTTTATTACTTACTCTATTTCCAGGTTCTTATTTAATAATATCTCCCTTTTTACCTCCATCATATCATTGATATGAAATATTCCATCAAAGAAGTTCATAAAATAGGTACGCTCTAATAGAGACTTCTTTTCTAAATATTTATAAGCATGCCAGCCTGACCATTTCCAATCGTTTACCGATGTGGCAAACTCGTGTTTTATTGGGTTGAGATGGAAATACAGGAAGATTTCCTGCCATTGGGATGTTGTTTGGATTGGTTTTCTCCTGAAGTTATTGATAAACAAACTTCCTTTTCGTTTATACTTTTTGTTGAAAGTTTGGGCATAAGAACTGAAAAAGTTTGAAAATTGCTTGGAGATTAACTTTCCCAAAGTTTCAAACTTTGGAAAAGTTTTCTTCAAGGCTTCCTCAGACTTTACCCCAACCAAAAAATGAAAATGATTGGGCATCAAGCAAAAAGCATAGGTGTCCACTACATTCCCTAAGTATTTGCTATACTGTTGGAGAAAAAAACGATAATTTTCCTCCTCCCGGAAAATATCCTCCGAGCCACTCGCTTGCCGGACGGGCAGGTTGGCGTGTTTGTAAATATGGTAGGATTGGCCTTGTTCCATAAGATTGGTGGTTTGTGCATATTCAAACCTGTCAGGTCTGGGAGACCTGACAGGTTTTGATATTTTCTAGAATGAGAATATGCCTTAAGGTGTCTTTGTAAGTGTTTGGAAATCCCTTTTTGGATTTGTTGGTGAATGAATTATCTAGTTTCCTGTTTTTAAGCTCTCCATTAAACTTCTTTATTTTCATACTCGTGGTTTCCTATTTTTATTATTCCTGATTTGTTATGGACACTTTTGATATTTCCAAGTCTATCTGTATTAAGCTTAGAACAAAATTCTTTTATCATCACACCATTTACACTTCTTTCCATTTTATTAAGCGCTGAATATTCAACTTTATTTACAATGGCGGTAGATACGTCTTGTCTAAGGAAAAAACATTGATTTCCTGAAGAACTCACCATTTTGTATATCCTTTCTGTTTGTTCCTTGGTTAGATTATTAAAGTCAATGGTGTCAATGTTTTCATCCTCATTTGGCACATACACCAAATCATTTGGAGATAAATAAAACAGTAATTTTTCTTCTTTTTCGTTAATCTCTGGGACAGAAGTCAGCCCCTGTTTTTGCCTTTCTATCACAATATTCAAAGGGATGGTATCATAGCTTCGCTTCCCCTCACCATTTTGATATATGGCAAAAAATAGGTTGGTGCCTTTGGCAGCTTCCACATATTTCTTCCTCTTATTCCCCGTTTCTCCTACTTTAAATTTGTTCCCTTTTGGTTCATAAGTTCTTACCTTTAATATGGGCTTGTGAAATTTCCCCCATTGAGTTGAATGATATTTTTGTTCATCTCATCAACTCCTTCTGGGGTGAAGGCCAACTGTTCTGGTGCCATAGATTTGCCTTTTTCATCAACCCTGTTTTTATATTTTTCTAAATGGGCCAGTAGAATTTTTTGGATTCCGGTATCTGTAATTGATCCTTTAATCCGTTTTTCATTGAATGAAGTATCTAAGCTTGTACGTGTTGCTACTAAGTCATTTTCCCAATAATAAATTTCTACTCTAGAAATATCTTGAGTTTTCCACTTGTATTTTCTGTCCTTAAAATACTTGGTCAAAAGATTTTTATCATATTTCAATCTTGCTAAGGATTGAACTTCCTTTCTCAACGGCTTATTGACGATATCCGAAATATTGTCCAATGCAACTCCAAGAGAAACTTTCTTCTTTTTTCGAAGCTTAATTAGTCCAGAGACAGTGTCTTTATGTATTGGCTTCCTAATAGCCCAGTTAAGTCCTTTTTGTTCCACTATTTCTTTGGACTTTTGGCCGTTTTTTTTAATCCATTTTTCATATTTATTAGTAGCTTTATTTATCACCCTAAGGTTTTGCTTGAAACTTATTACTATGGTTTCTAAAGCGTTTCTGGAATCAATTGTAAAAGTTTCCCAGGGTTTTTGGAAATCTTTTGGCACCTCTCTTTCAATTCTATCTTTGGTTTTTGGGTGGGAGTAAGCGACTTTTACATATTTTCTTAGTTTCCTATTTAGATCAAAGCGTTCCTTAGATTTTGCATATTGGTTATTTAAAAGGTTGACGTGATCACGTGTTGCACAAGCTATAACCAAAGCATCTAAAGCATGGTGTCTGTGGTCAATTCTCTTTTTTTGGAAACCTTTTGACAACTCAAGAGGCACGGTGGGTAAGTATTTTTGATGATTTTTGTTCCAGCTTGTAAAACCTTTTGAATTGGTAAGCTGATTCATCCGTTCGAAGCGGGTTAAGATTATCCCATTCCAAATATCATTCAACCCCCAATCCTGTTTAAGGGTAGCAGTGATTTTTCCGTTACCTGGAATAAGATTTTTGGAATTGATGCCTTCATCATTAGTTTCTGAACGGACTATATTGGATAGGACTGCTGAAATATACTTGCTTATGTAACGAGTGTCATTTATTTGGCGCTCGATCATCTTCTCCGGAATTTCCTCCATGAGCAATTTGTTCCGCTTTGAAAAGGATTTGGAGTAATGGTCTTTTACAAAAGTTTCATATGTCCTGACCTCAAATATTTTTACGCTCTTGCCAAAACCATTTTCTACTATTTCTCCGTGATGGTTTTTTATAAATTCTAAACCTATTTGATTGTCTTTTAATTTGTTCACGGAAGCTTCACATATTACTTTATTGCTGAAACTGTCATCAAAGTATCGGCTTTGTGGAATAATGTGTTCGATTTCATATTCAGAAGTAAAAAGCTTTGTAAATGGAATGATTTCACCTGTATACGGGGAACGATATTTTTGTTCAAGCCAAAGCTTATAGCGCAATAATTCCGAAGAAGTAGGGATGGCCTTTTTGCTGATCTTTTCTATATCCTCTGGAATTTCAATATTGGAATTGAGCACTCCATTTTCATAAATTTTAAGAATTTCCTGCTGCATTGGTGAATATGGACGAACATTCTCAAAACCTGTATCATTCTTGAGTTCAGTTAGTAAAGCTTTTATACGAAGATTGGTGTTTTCATTATCCGTAATTTGGTTAGTTATTTGTTTGCGCTTATCTGCAGGATTTTTCATTTCCCGCCCCAATTCCACATGGATTTCATCAAAGAAATCTTTCTTCCCTTCGCCGTATTCTTGCCAAATATCCCTTACTACCCTGAGGGTTTCGGTTACTACTTGCTCTACAATGGGGTTACGCAGTGAGTGCTGCTTGAAATCTTTGATATAACCATCCAAATCAACAACCGAATTCCATTTTTTACTAATATCAGCTTCGGAATGTCTATCATAAACAATATAGCTTGCTAACCAAAGCTGTAAGCCTTGAAAATGATGGTACTCGGTTAAATTAATTGCTTTCTCCCTAACCCTATTTTTGATCTTTTCATCAAATTCACCAGTTGTGACTTTATCAATCCTGCTTTTTGTTTTTTCATCAATAGCATCCCAACTCCAATATTTTCCTAAACGTAATAAGGGTAATAATTTTTTAATGGCTTTTAGAGAAAAAGGGCCGTACTCGCTTTTAAACGGGGGGAACTTTTTGAAATTTTCCACAAAGGAATTGACATCCAATCGGTGTTTTTCAGCAAAGGTTTTCAGGGCTTTTTCATATTCTATTTTATCTGTGACTGAGTAGATAATATGCCACAAATTGTACTCAATTTCTCTTGTGAAGAAATCAAAAGACATATTTTCGACTTTTTTTAATCTTCTCCTGATTTCATAACCAGTTTCATTACAGGGATATTTTTTGATTCATCCTTTACAGAATCATACACGTAATTCCATCGGTACTTTGCAGTTTCTGCATTTAACGCTTTTCCCTTCAGTTCTTTAGAGGTAAGCAAATGTTTCAATATAATCTTATGGTCTACCTCTTTTTGCCTCATCAAAAACTCAAAAAGATTTTCCCAATCTTCAATGTTGGATAGAAACTGGCCAGTTACATCAACTTCATCCTCCTTTTTGTAGATCTTAAGGTTATACATCCATTGCCAAACCCTGAATTCTTGATAATAAGGATTGGATTTGGGGACAGCATTCAGGTATTTGGTTTTCCTTTCTCCGTTAATCCTGAAATTTCTGTACTCTAACGAGCATTTTCCTATATTAAATTTTTGGCTTTTTAGAGGCCGTTGGTAAAAAATGATATCCTCAAGGAAAAGGTGTGTAAAATCCTTTTTGCTTAATGCCCATTGGTGTGCATCATTGTTTCTGTATAGTTCTCTCACACATTCGTTGTACAAACCTTCATCCGTTAATTCAGGATGAAATGCCTTTTGTTTTTCCAGAATAGCCTTTAATTCTTCTTTGTAGAATTTACGTTCAATAGTACGGACTAATTTGCCCTTTACTTTTTGACTTGGGTTTTGTAATAGTGTGTCGTAGATATATGCACCTACCGTTTTACTAGAATGGTCAATTTCCTGTTCGGTTTTCTTTTTGATTAGTGTCCAATCATCTTCCTTTGGGGCTCTAAAGCTCCTTTTTTCATTTCCCTCTTTATCCCTTTTAATTGAGCCATCCTCATCCAGGTCAGTAGTAACAATGAAATCCCTGACTTTATCTTTCCAATCGTATAAATCTGTTTTACTTGAACGTCTATAAACCCATCCATTTTCGAGAATCAGTGAATACCAAGTCTCTCCCTTTTTATTAGTTTCTTCAGCTTTTATATCGATAATTTTCAATGAATAAAACTCGACCAATTTATTAGGATTTTCTTCCTCCTCTTCTCCTCTAAACTGATAGTACCCCCGCTTTTGATTAAAATTTAGGATGACCCAAGCGAGCTCCTCTTTTTCAATTTTCTGAGAAAGTGCTTTTTTTCGTAGGAAATAGATTGTCCAGTCATAAGGGATTAGTTTTCCTTCTTCTAATAACTGTGGTTGACACTTCTTGAAATCAACAAGCATCTCCTCAAATGATTTTTTGAAGATGAATTCTTTATTATTAAAAGCCAGTTTGGGCTCCATTTCCCTCTTGAACTTGCCAAGGCGATTCTCGAAATCTATTTGTGAAGAGTAATGCTTAGGGAGAAATCCCAAAATATTCAAAATACGATGTAGCCTTTCCCTACGGAGTAAATGTCTCTCGCGGAGTCTTCGGGTTCCTCTGAAACCTGTTCTTTCAGCCGTTTGGGAAACTGAATTTCCTTTTCCAAATTCTCCTAAAATATCCTGACTCATCGGAATAATCCTACTTCCCATTCCAAGTATTTCACCTTGCTTTTCCTCAAAGTTTTGCGCAACCAAAGCCCACCCAATAGAGTTTGTTCCCAAATCCAGTCCTAATATTCTTTTCATATTATAATTTAATTTATTCTTTATTTAACTTTTTTATTGCCTTTTTAAAATTCATTCCTAAATTGAAATCATAATTCTGAAAGCAATTCACAATAAGGATTATTCCGTTGTGAAAACATTCAAGGCGGGGCAACTCGCCTTTCTTTTTCTACCTCCTATATCCATCATCCACATCATCTGCTGCCTTGTTACTAAGTTTCTCTGTAGCTTCCTTTTCTGGGACGATCAGATTAGTCCAGATGCCTATTCCAAATTGATGCAAAGAAAGTTTAGCATTAACCATGGCATTTAACCTGGCACCAGCATCCATCAGGTTGGCCAGGACAATGTTTTCATAAGCAGGTAAATACCCCAGAAACATATTTTCCCATTTTACCCCAACTGCAATACGGTCATGTTCGTGTTCTGAAAATTGTTCCAAGATTACCAGGTCACCTGCCCGGATTTTCCCAAAACATTTATTTAAAGAATAATACTGGACCCCAAGCAGGTAATTGTCATATATTTGGATGGGCTTGGCAATCAGGTTGGTAACCAATTCAGCTTTAGGAGAAGAGCCTGGTAAAATCAGGGATATGCCTCCCAGTCCAGCCGATTTCAAAAATTCCTTTCGGTTAAGTTTCATAAAATTTTACTTTATGGGTCATTAAAGACCGAAAAACATGGATTAAAAAAGATGTTTACAAGCATCAAAAATAGAATTTTTGAATACAAACTGCGCTCTCCTTTTTTTGAATAAGATGCTTAGAATTAATCTCGTAATCTCTAAAATAACCATTTTATAGTGAAAATAATTACCTTTATTAGGTGAAATTTGCCCTTTCCGCTAGCTTCTTCAAAAAAAGATCCGGTGATTAGCATTCTAATTTAAATAATGGAGCACATTAATGAAATACCTAAATTGCGGTATTTTTTAAGATTAAGGGAATCGGGTTTTATCGGAGAGGAGGGAATAAATAGGGCTAAAATTAATATAAAACAATAAGTGGGGATGACCTAGCCAAACGTTGTTGGAGTAACCCTTCAAGGGTTCAAAACCTTGAAGGGTTTTACCATTAAAATCACCCCATCCAACGATTCAAAAACTTCAAAAAATTCTCCTTATAATTTTCACTTACCGTGATGGTGGATTTCCCAATTTGAATGCTGTTTTTGGTAATGGAGTGGATATGGTCCAGGGCTACAATAAAGGACCGGTGGACACGCATAAATTTATTGGAGGGGAGCAATTCCTCCATGTTTTTAAGGCTTGTCAGGGATAGGAGAGGATGGGGTTTGTCCACCAGGTGGACTTTGACATAATCTTTGTACGCTTCCACATAGAGAATGTCCTTTAGCAAAACTTTTACCAATTGATATTCCACCTTTAGAAAAATATATTCGGGTACTTCATCTACTTTTTTTATGGATTTTTTTTGGTTTTCAAAAAACTGCAAAGCCTTGGTGCTGGCCTTAAGAAATTCCTCATAATTATAGGGCTTCAGCAGGTAATCCAGGGCATCCACTTTATACCCTTCAATGGCAAATTGGTTATAGGCAGTAGTGAAAATGATACGGCAAGGGGAATCCTTTTTATTGGCGCCCATAATTCTGGCCAGTTCCATCCCGGAAAGATCGGGCATTTGGATATCCAGAAAAACCAAGTCTACCGGTTCTTTATGAATAAAAGCCAGGGCATCGATTGCATTTTCAAATTTACCCATCAAGTTCAAAAATGAAGTTTGGCCGATAAACTTACTGATCATTTCCAGGGCAAGGGGTTCATCATCTACAGCGATACAATTGATTTTCATGCCAGGTGGATTTTTAGGTTGACGCGGTATTCATTTTCCGGATTTTGATCATCGATTTCCAATTGAAACCGTTGAGCATAAAGCAATGAAAGCCTCCTTTTTGTATTGGTAAGGCCAATACCCTTTGCTTGCGATTCAGGGCTATTGGAATAAGAAGAAATGATATTGTTGCAGGTATATAGGTGCAATACCTGGTCCTTTTCAGATAGTTTCACTGTGATAACACTTTGTTGCTGAGAGCTGATGCCATGTTTGAAGCAGTTTTCAATAAAAGGAAGCAATATCATGGGCGCAATGCATTTTTCCTCCATCTGTTCCTGTATATCCAAGTTAATTTTTACCTTCTCAGATATCCGCAATTTCATTAACTCAATATAGTCTTTAATAAAATCAATTTCCCTACTCAATAGGGTCTGGCCCTTTTCTGTTTCATAAAGCACATAACGCATCAACCTGGAAAGTTTGTGCAGGGCAGTTTGGGCCCTTTCCACATCAATGTTGGTAAGGGAATAAATATTGTTGAGGGTATTGAAGAAAAAATGGGGATTGATTTGGGCTTTGAGATAAGATAGCTCCGATTTAATTCTTTGTTGGTCCAGTTGCTGTCTAAGGAACTCATCTGCCTGCCATTTTTTTACCGCCGCCACACTGGTGCTGATCCCAAGGGTAAGAAAAGCCACGATCAGGTTAAAAATATGGAAGGGGAGAGGTTTCTTTCTGGGGATATATTCCTCTTCAGGGTGAAAGGCCTGGTGCATCAGTTTGGGAAGACCCAACCAGTTTTCATAGTATTCCAGGAAGTACATGAGGATTACACTGACCCCAATTGTCAATAATAAAAACCAACCCACACGTGACTTAAACAGCAAGTTGGGAACCCATAAATGCTGATTGATATAAAATAAACCTATCAAAAGGATGAAAAAGGTAACCTGTCTAACCCAAAACTGATGGGGAAGGGCTACGTTCCAGGACAATGGAGTTAATAGGAAAAACAAGGTTCCCATCAGTATCCACCCTAAAATATGGATTAAAACGGTAATGTTTTTATGAAGGACAAGGGATGGTTTCATTCAGTACAGGTCAATTTAATTCTTTAAACATAAAATAATCCCGGCAAAACAGGAAAAGTTAATCGACCAATGAAAGGTTTTTACCTATGAAGCCCGGGTTTTCCTCTTTGGGCTATAATAATAATATTCCTAAAGGGCTTCGTCTGGGGAAATGACCATTCAGTCGATATTTCCGTCCGTTTGATCTATTTCATTTTTTAGTAATTGATTTACCCACTTCCTTTGTTGCTGAATCATGTCTTGAGAACAAGTTTGACTGATCCTTATTAAAATTGAACAAACCTATTATGAAAATTTATCTAAAAATTCAGTGGATCCTATTGTTGCTTTTTTCTTTTGTCAGTGGACAGATATTGGCCCAGGAAAAAACAATTTCCCAAAAAGGGGGCTTCCAATTGACTGGAAAGGTGATAGAAAAGGAAAGTGGAAATTCCATTTCCTATGCAACCATCCAGCTCTTGGATGCGAAAAGCTCAAAACAGATTGCCGGGGCTGTGGCAGATGATCAAGGTGAGTTTTTTATTACCGGATTTGAGGTGGGTTCTTATAAGGTACAGGTTAATTTTGTTGGGTTTGAAACCAAAACTTTGGAGGATGTTAAGATCCAGGAGGGGCAAACCCTGTTGAACTTGGGGAAGATCGGATTGCAGGAAGAATCCGTCTCTTTGGAGGAAGTTACCGTTCAGGGACAACGGGAATTGATCGAGGAAAAAGTAGACCGAACCATTTACAATGCTGAAAATGACAAAACTACGGTAGGAGGGGATGCCACAGATGTTTTGAGGAGAGTGCCTATGCTGTCAGTGGATCTGGATGGCAATGTCTCCCTAAGAGGAAGCCAAAATATCAGGGTGTTAATTGATAACAAACCTTCCACCATGTCAGCCAGTAGCATTGCCGATGCCTTGAAACAAATTCCCGCAGATGAGATCAAATCAGTGGAGGTAATCACTTCTCCTTCGGCCAAATATGATGCAGAAGGTTCCGGTGGCGTGATCAATATTGTAACCAAAAAGAATAATCTTCAGGGCACTTCCTTGAGTATCAATACCAGTGCGGGAATGAGAGGCTCCAACCTGGGCTTGAATGCAAGTGCCAGAAAGGGGAAATGGGGATTTTCTTTGGGTGGATTTGGCCGGGCAGGTTATAATATTCAAGGTGGATTTGAAAACAACCAATTGCTCACCAATGAGGATGGAAGTACTTCCCGTGTAGTCCAAAGTGCAGATACTCATACCAATATGTTGATGGGCAGGTATAATTTTGGGGCGGATTATGAAATCGACAAATACAATTGGTTAGCAGCCTCGGTAAATTTTGGCATGTTTAATTTTAAAAATAAGCAGGATAATTTATTGACCGAGAATTTCCAGGAGGATGAATTGGTAAGTGCCTTGATGAGAAGGGTAAATATGGATAACTTTTCCAATACGATTGATGTAAGCTTAAACTATACAAGGACTTATGAAAAACCTCAAAAGGAATTTAGCATTATGACTTTGTACAGCCGTAATAACAGAACCAATGATTTTGTTCAGGCTTTGCTGGATGGTGATTTTGAGGAAATTGAATCAAGGACTAAAAACGAAAATGCCAGCAACAATCAGGAATTTACTTTTCAGTTGGATTATATTACTCCCTTAGGAGAGGGAGAAAATCAGATATTGGAATATGGGGCCAAAAATATCCTGAGAAGGGTAAACAGTGATTATGTCTATTTTTCAGCTCAAGGCCCTGATGGAGATTATTTGGAAAATACAGATGCTACTTTTTCCAATGCTTTTAACTATGATCAAAATGTAACAGCAGGATATTTGTCCTATACTTTGGGTTTTTGGGATAACTATACGGTGAAGGCAGGAATGAGGTATGAATACACTCATATAGATGCGGATTTTGAATCCGGTGAGCAGGAAGCGGAAATTCCATCTTATGGGGTTTGGGTGCCCAGTGTTAATTTGAGCCGGAAACTAAAAAATGGCAATATGATAAAAGCTGCCTATAACAGAAGAATCCAAAGGCCATCCCTTAGGTATTTAAATCCCAATATTCAGGGGTCTAACCCTAGCATTATTACCCAGGGAAATCCCTTGCTTGATCCGGAGTTTACGGACAATTATGAATTGTCATACAGCACTTATTGGGATAAAGCCAGCTTTAATTTTTCCAGCTTTTTCAGAAATTCTTCCGGTGCCATCCAGCCGGTCAGAAGTATCCAGGAGGATGGGGTGATTTATACCACCTATGAAAACATTGGAAGTGAAAAGGCTTATGGCTTGAGTCTTTTTTCCAATATCAATATATCCGATAAATTTTCACTCAATGGAAGCATCGATGGCTATTATACGCAAATTGACAATAATGTTTCAGACCTGCAGTACCAGGCTTCCAATAATGGATTCGTAGTAAGCGGTAGGGTATTTGGAAATTATAATATCACCGACAGTTGGGTGCTTCAGGGATTTGGTTTTGCCCGAGGCAGGAGGGTCAATCTTCAGGGCTATGATAGTGGATTTGGAATCTATGGATTAAATATCAACAAACAGTTCAAAGAAAAAAAAGGAAGCATTGGTATAGGGGCTGAGAATTTCTTTACGCCGGAATTTAAAATGAGAAATGAAATCAATTCGGCAACCATCTCCCAGCAAAGCACCAATATGATGCGGAATATGAATTTCAAGATCAATTTCAGTTACCGGATCGGGAAAATGAGTGTAGGGCCAAAAAGGAAAAAGAAATCCATTGAAAATAATGATATGGATTCAGGAGGTGGCCAAAATATGATGGGGCCAGGGCAGTAAAAGCTTATCATTAAGAATTTTAAATGGGAAAGATATATTGGGTCCAAGTTTTCAAGCTTGGACCCTATTTTGATTCGATAAGGTGGATTTATCTCCATAAAAAATACGACCACCTTCGGGGGCGTGGAAAATGGTTTATCTTGTTATTTTATAGATATTCCATCCCTTCGGGATGGGGTGCAAATTACAAATAATGAATTTCTTTTGTTTAATTTTTCAAAAACGAGAATTTGTTAAACCAAAAAGGTTTATGGCCCCGAAGGATTCAAATCTATTTAAAAAAATTAAAGCAACCAGCCCCCGACCCCGATGGGATCGTATAAATTGATACTATAATAGGGAGAGGTAGGGATCCAATTATGGATTATCCGAAAAAGATTTTCTAAGCATATATTACTTTATTTCAATGATTAATTAAGGTCAGGAGACTTTATATTCCTAGGTCCAGTTCAGAGACTTGAACCATCTCAATCAATAAAACTTCTGGAAATTTTACATAAAAAAGCCTGTTTGGAACATCCAAACAGGCTTTTTTATGATATTGTCAATGTGACTTATTTTACATATGTCACTTTTTTTACGGCTTCGATGGTTCGCTTTACATTGGGAAGGGTTGCTTCAATGTAGGATGGCGCATAACTCAATGGAATGTCCATGGAGTTAACTCTCAGGACAGGGGCATCCAAGAAATCGAATGCTTGTTTCTGGATATTGAAAGCCAAATCAGTAGCGAGGGAAGCAATTGGATTAGCTTCTTCAACGACCACGCATCGGTTGGTTTTCTTAACTGATTCCATGATGGTAGGGTAGTCAATTGGTCTTACGGTTCTAAGGTCAATTACCTCAGCATCAATGCCGTCTTTGGCCAATTGATCTGCAGCTTCCAAAGCTACTTTCATAATTTTACCAAAAGAAAGGATGGTTACATCTTTTCCTTTTCTTTTGATATCGGCAACGCCCAATGGCAACAAATATTCACCTTCAGGCACTTCTCCTTTGTCACTGTACATCAATTCTGATTCCATGAAAATAACAGGGTCATCATCACGGATAGCTGATTTTAACAATCCTTTTGCATCATAAGGGTTGCTGGGAACAACTACTTTCAACCCTGGAGTATTGGCAAACCAGTTCTCAAAGTTGGAGGAGTGGGTGGCACCCAATTGGCCAGCATTCCCAGTCGGTCCTCTAAATACAACTGGTACATTGTATTGCCCTCCGGACATGGCAAACATCTTAGCAGCTGAATTGATGATCTGGTCCATGGCTACCAGTGAAAAGTTAAAAGTCATGAACTCAATGATCGGCCTAAGGCCATTCATGCCTGCACCTACGCCCAAACCGGCAAAACCCAGCTCAGAAATAGGGGTGTCATAAACCCTTTCCGGGCCAAATTCATCCAACATGCCTTGGGTTACCTTGTAGGCACCATTGTACTCGGCTACTTCCTCGCCCATGAGAAACACGTTTTTATCGCGTCTCATTTCTTCGTTCATAGCCTCTCTTAATGCTTCTCTAAATTGTATTTCTCTCATGTGTAAGCCAAAATTTTCGCTCGTAAAAATAGAAAGGAATCCTTCAATTACCAAGCCTATTGTCGAATTAAGCGACAAAATGGATAATTTCAGGTTATCCTAAATACACGGTTTTGATATTTACAAACTCTTTGATCCCTATTTCGCCCAATTCCCTACCATATCCAGAAGTTTTGATACCCCCAAAAGGGAGGTAGGGGTTGGATGCCACCATTTTATTGATAAATACAGCTCCTGTTTCAATTTCCCGACTTAATTGGTCTGCTTTATCTTTATCATTGGTCCAAACGGAAGCAGCCAGGCCAAAAGGGCTGTCATTGGCAATCTGGATGGCCTCCTCTACATTTTTTACTTTAAAGACCAATGCTACCGGACCAAAAAACTCTTCCCGGTAAGCGGGCATTTCCGGACTGAGGTTGGTTAATATCATCGGCTTAAAGAAGGATTTTCCCTTTTCGGGAACCATGCCATGTAATAAAACTTCAGCCCCCAACTTCAGGGAATCATCCACCTGGTGATAAAGTTCCTCTGCTAAGTCGGGCCTGGCCATACAGGCATAATCGGCCGATTCGTCCAGTTGTTCTCCCTGCTTATAGGATTCTATGGTTGATTTGAATTTCTCTATAAATTCATCATAAACTTCCTCTTCAATAATAAACCGTTTAGCAGCAATGCAGCTTTGACCAAAATTAATCATTCTGGCTTTGGCGGCTGTCTTTGCAGCTTTTTCCAAATTGGCATCTTTCAAAACAATAAATGGATCACTTCCGCCCAGTTCTAAAACTGTTTTCTTGATTACCTTGCCCGCTTCAGCAGCAATGCTTTGGCCCGCTTTTTCACTCCCGGTCAGGGTGACTGCTTTGACCAATGGGTTTTCGATGATGTTTTTTACTTGACCCGATCCAATCATAAGGGTTTGGAAGACTCCCTTGGGGAAGCCGGCCTTAATAAATATATCTTCAATGGCCATGGCACATTTAGGAACATTGGAGGCATGTTTGAGCAAACCGGTGTTTCCTGCCAGTAAATTGGGGGCAGCAAATCTGAAAACCTGCCAAAATGGAAAGTTCCAGGGCATTACTGCCAAAATAACACCTAGTGGATTGTAGATTACTTTGGCTTTTTTACCCTCAGGAAGCTTAATTGGCTCATCCTTTAAAAAACCTTCTGCATTTTCTGCATAATAATCACAGACCCAAGCGCATTTTTCCACTTCTGCCCGGGACTCCTTGATCACCTTTCCCATTTCAAGGGAAATGATGCGAGCATATTTTTCTTTATTGTTTCTAAGTACTTCAGCCACCTGTGACATCAGTTTGCTGCGGTCTTTTATTGTAATCCCGCGCCATTGTAAAAAAGCCTGATGGGAATCTTCAATTATCTGTTGTGTCTCCTGTTCAGAATGTTCGTTAAACTCCTGTAAAATTTCTCCATTATAGGGATTGATGGATTTCATAATATTATGGTGTTATGGATAAATTTATTTCTTATCAAAATCTATATATTCAATTGATTGAAGCTATTTCTGTTAGAATTAGACCAAAATAATTTGAAACAGGGACAAAAGTCCAAAGACTCCGTTCAAATGCATAGTGGCCATGTTTTAGAATTTCTAACAAAAAGAGATCATCAAATTAAATTTACAGACAAATTTTTCAAATGAAAACTAGATTCTGTAAACTGGTCCAAGATTAATTTGTCTTTAGGCGATATGTTATTACTATTTTACATTGCTTCCTAAATTGCATTTCTTTGCCTTTATTCCAATTAATTAATCCATTTATTATTTCCAGGATTTTTCCAAAATGATGAAAAAAATAGCTCTGATTTCTGACTCCCATAGTTTTATTGATGAGAAGACCTTGTCCCATTTGCAGGATGTGGATGAAATTTGGCATGCTGGGGATATTGGCGATTTCCAGGTAATGGAATCCCTGCCTATGGAAAAGGAATTGAGGGTGGTTTATGGAAATATTGATGATGAAAATGCCAGGAATTTATATCCAGAATGGCTTGATTTTGAAGTGGAGGGAGTGAAGGTTTTGATGACGCATATAGGCGGGAAGCCTCCCCGTTATGCTAAAGGGGTGGTTCCTGCCCTAAAAAAATTTCAGCCCAATATTTTTGTCTGTGGGCATTCGCATATTTGTAAGGTGGAATTTGACAAGCGGTTCGATTGCCTTTACATGAACCCTGGAGCCATTGGCAATCAAGGTTTCCATCAAATGCGGACCTTGCTAAAATTTGAAATCGAAAATGGAAAACCCCAAAATTTGAGGGTGATTGAGTTGGGGAGAAGGGGCGTGTGAGAGATAGATGTGAAATATGGGATTCTTCCAGGTTTCGCCCTGGCCTAACCGGTTCGGTGGTATAACAGATAAAAAATTAATAGACTTTAAAATAGAGAATTTAGAATGAAGGACTGACAATTGGAGCCTTTCAGTTCGACGATTTACCATTTCGACGATTCGTCCAAAACCTTAATAATTTAAATTCGAATCATTATTTTTTGATGCAAAGTGAAACCCGGGTCAGGGAAGAAAAGTACAAAAAGAAAAAGATTACATGGTATTGTATGAAGAAATAGCTTTTAATGAAATGAATGCCTGGCTCAAGAAGGTGAAGAAAAATCCATCTATCATCAACCGGATGGCTACAGGTGTTCAGCACAAAATCAATGATTATATTCCCGAAAAGGTACATCAGGCCATCACTTATGCTGTTGAAAAAATGGTTAAAGGGGTGATTTTTGGATCAAGCTATATCAATGCTACTATGCCAGAAAAGGCCACTTTTGAAATGCGGGAAAGCAGGATAAAGGAAAAAATTAAATTTTATCAAAGAACGGCCAGCGTGGAGGGGGCCGTAACAGGAGCAGGAGGGATTTTGTGGGGATTTGTGGATTTTCCTGCTTTTTTTGCCATCAAAATGAAATTGATGTTTGAAATAGCTTCCCTTTATGGCTATGATGTAAAGGACCTTAAAGAGCGGCTTTTTATTTTGTACATTTTTCAATTGGCTTTTTGCAGCCAAAAGAGGAGAAAGGAATTAGCAGGTTTTATGGAAAATTGGCCCCAATACAGTAAAACCCTCCCAAAAGAGGAAAGTGAAATTGATTGGCGGACTTTCCAAATTGAATACCGTGATTATATGGATCTGGCAAAGCTTGCCCAATTGATACCTGTCATTGGTGCAGGAGTGGGGGCAATAACCAATTACAGGCTTGCAGACCATTTGGGCAAATCAGCCATGCAGTGTTACAGAATTAGGTATTTTGATAGAAAGGGTTTATTGGATAAACCAATTTCTTGAGATGCAAAAACTGAGACATTATACACAAGTTGCAAGACACAAGTCAAAAGCCGATCAAATACATTTAGGTTGCTTATTTTGAAACAACCGGGTTTATCAGCCGTCAATAGATTCGACTACAGATTGACTTTAATTATAATCGAATTGATTTTGGTACTATCGGTAAAATCCTTGATACTCATTTATTAACGAAAAAAGGCAGGATTAATATCTCCTGCCTTTTTTCGTACTTCTTATTATCCCTACCGGTTATTAAAATTCCTAAGCTTAATCTGTGTGAATTTTCTTTTGGTATCCAAAGGGAAATCTCCTTTCATCATCCAATCATAATAATTGGGTTCTTCCTGTAGGACTTTTTCCACTGGCTTGCCTTTGTGTTTACCGAAATTAAAGCATTCCACTCCATCATCATTGAAAATAAAGCGGCCCGCAAGATCAACCATTTTTTCATTGATCAGGTTATGGATTTTTTTCATGTCATTTTCTATGGTACCGAGAGGTTTTCCCTGGAGGTCTACAGCTTTTTCATTTTCATACCTTTCCACTTGAGCCTTAAAAACCTCATAGGTGGCCAAGGTATCGGCTTCTGCACTATGGGCATTTTTCAACTCCTTGCCACAATAAAATTTATAGGCAGCAGTAAGATTCCTTTTTTCCATCATATGGAAAATCTTTTGAGAATCCAGCAAATTCCTCTTTTCGATATCAAAGTCAATTCCTGCCCTTAAAAATTCCTCTACCAATAAAGGGATATCAAATTTCAATACATTAAACCCAGCAAGATCGGCGCCTTCCAAAAACTGATGTAGTTCACGGGCGACATCTTTGAAAGGAGGTTCATTTTTAATGTCCTCATCATAAATCCCATGAATCAATGAAGCTTCTTTGGGAATTGGGATGGTGGGGTTGACCTTCATGGTTTTAATTTCTTCATTACCATCAGGATGGACCTTTACGATAGAAATTTCAACAATTCGGTCAGTGGAAATATTGATTCCTGTGGCCTCCAGGTCAAAAAATGCAAGAGGGGATTTTAACTTCAAATTCATTTTGTATGGGTATTTATTTTTTTGATAAGTGTTTCCAGCTCCATGTTATCGTAGTTTCCGGAACTCATCAGGAGCAGGTTAGTATTTTGATAAGGTTTTGCTTCTAAATAATTTTTTAGCTGATCAATATCCACGAAAAGCTTCAGGTCTTTCCTTTTAAAACCATCTTGAAGCATGGCCTCATCCATCAGTTCCAGTTTTTTCAAAGATACGGCTTTAGGGTTTAAATAAACAATCGCCTCATCTGCTGCATCGAAGGTATGGGCGTAATTGCTAATAAAGTCTTTATTTAAAGAACTATAGGTATGCAATTCCTGGGCAGCAATCAAGGTCCTTTTGGGAAACTGCTCTTTGACGGCCTCTACTGTAGCTTTCAGTTTAGATGGAGCATGGGCAAAGTCCCGGATAAAAAGACTGTTTTCAGAATTGGCCAGGATTTCCTGCCTTTTTGCAGCACCCTTGAAAGAGGAGATGGATTGGTAGAAAAACTCATCCTTAATGCCCAATGCCCTGCAAATTTCCAGGGCCCCTTGGAGATTTTGAAGGTTGTGTTCCCCAAAAATAGAAATTTCTTTTTCTCCAAAGGGGGTTTGCAAAAGGGTTTTCCCATCCTGGATTTGATAAGGATGGGCAACATAGGGTGTTTTGGGGAAATGATTGTTTTTTCCGGCAATATTTCTAACCTCTTTATCTAGGTCACAATAAATAAATTGACCTTGTTTTGGGGTCATAGCGGTTAGGTCTTCAAATTGTTTCCTGTAGTTTTCAAAGGTGGGGAAAACATTATAATGATCCCAGGCGATGCCGCTCATCAGCAGGATATCATGATGGTAATGGAAAAACTTCGGCCTGTGGTCAAGCGGGGAGCTCAGGTATTCATCCCCTTCCAGGATAATCAAGGGAGCATCAGAAAGTTTCACCATCAAATCAAAGCCTTTGATCTGTGCGCCTACCAAATAATCAAAGTCCATACCGGCCTCCTTCAATATATGTAGAACCATGGAAGTGATGGTGGTTTTTCCATGACTTCCTGAAATGACCACGCGCTTTTTATTGCGGCTTTGTTCATAAATAAATTCGGGAAAAGAAAATAGGGGAACCCCGAGCGATTGGGCTCTTTGCAGTTCAGGGTTGTCCGGTCTGGCATGCATACCCAAAATTACCCCGTCCAGGTCATTATGGATTTTTTCAGGAAACCAGCCAAAAGAATCTGGGAGGATTCCGGCCTTTCCTAATCGGGTTTTGGATGGTTCGTATATTTCATCATCTGACCCGGTTACCTGGTACCCTTTGGCTGCCATGGATAGGGCAAGGTTATGCATAACACTGCCTCCAACGGCAATAAAATGATACTTTTTTGACATGTCACAAAGATATTAATTTCAAAAAGCCAGGGAACTGTTGGAGAAGGAATATGAAATATTTTTTCCGATTATCAATATGGTATTGTGCGCGTAGATTTGTAACATGTTGTCAATAAGCAGGTTAATAAAGTGTTGATAACAAGTGAATAAATTGTTGAAAATCTTTGCATCAAAGCGGTTACATTTGTTCTTATGGCAGAAAGTAATACTACAGGAAGGGAAAGGTCTCCTTTTAGAAGAAAACAAAATAATGATTTTGGATTTGGGACGGGAATTGGTAAAATCCCCCCACAGGCAATAGAGCTTGAAGAAGCCGTTTTAGGGGCATTGATGCTAGAAAAGGAAGCCATCACCGTGGTGGTTGACATCCTAAAACCAGCCAGTTTTTATAAAGATGCACATAAGGAAATCTATGAGGCCATATTGAACCTTTTCAATGAAAGTGAGCCCATAGATCTGCTGACTGTTACCAACAAGCTTCGGAAAAACGGAAAGCTTGAAATTGCAGGTGGGGCCTTTTACATCACCGAGCTAACTTCCAAAGTTTCCTCTGCTGCTAATATTGAATATCACGCTAGGATCATCACCGAACAAGCCATGAAACGGGATATGATCCATGTGGCTTCGGAGATTCAAAGGGATGCCTATGAAGAGACTACTGATGTTTTTGAATTGCTTGACAAAATGGAGCAATCCCTTTTTGAAATTTCCGAAAATAATATCCGGAAAAATTATTCCGATATGAAATCCATTATGCGGGAGGCCATTACCGAATTGGAAGGTAAAAAGGACCTTAAGGATGGTTTGACCGGGGTTCCCAGTGGTTTTACTGCCTTGGACAGGGTTACTTCCGGATGGCAAAAATCAGATTTGGTGATCATCGCGGCCCGTCCTGCAATGGGTAAAACTGCCTTTGTGCTTTCTGTTTTACGAAATGCCGCAGTGGATCACAGCAGGCCAGTGGCCATTTTTTCCCTGGAAATGTCGGCCGTTCAGCTGGTTAACCGTTTGATTTCCTCAGAAGCGGAATTGGATTCAGAAAAAATTAAAAAGGGGAATTTGGCCGACTATGAATGGGAACAACTGATCCATAAGACCAGCAAATTGTCCTCTGCCCCTTTATTTGTGGATGATACCCCGGCTTTATCGGTGTTGGAATTGAGGGCCAAATGTCGAAGGCTTAAAGCGCAGAGTGATATCCAGATGATCGTTATTGATTACCTTCAGCTGATGTCAGGAGACTCTAAGGCTAATGCAAATGGAAACAGGGAACAAGAGATTTCCAGCATTTCCCGGGCTTTGAAGAAAATAGCTAAGGAATTGGAAGTTCCAGTTATTGCTTTGTCCCAGCTTTCCAGAGCAGTTGAAACCAGAGGTGGAGATAAGCGTCCCCAGCTTTCCGACTTGAGGGAATCTGGAGCCATCGAGCAGGATGCCGATATTGTCATGTTCCTTTACAGACCGGAATATTATGGTATCAATGAAGATGAAGAAGGTAATACCACAGCAGGAACTGGGGAAGTGATCATTGCCAAACACCGTAGTGGTTCGCTAGAAACTGTCAAATTGAGATTTATTGGCAAATACACCAAATTTACCGATCTGGATATGAATGTCCCCTATCAACCACAGGCTCAGGAAGCTTTTTATGGAAGTAAATTCCCAAGTGCTTCCGGAGGAAAAGGCTTTGATGATTCCAATATGATCCGGATCCAAAGTAAAGCCAATGGGGATGATGACGATGCATTCCCAGGGGGCCTGGGAAGTAATGAACCAGCTCCATTTTAATTTCAATTCAGAAAATCCTAAATATTCACCATTTAACAAAATTTAAATCACTGCTTATGAAGGGTATTGTCCTTAACTCCAAACATCCCGATAAAATAGAAATTAAAGAAGTTGAATTGCCTAGGTTGAAGCCACATGAGGTAAAGGTGAAAATAAAGGCAGCTGCTCTTAATCATAGGGACGAATGGTGCAGACGGGGACTTTATCCGGCACGAATTGATGGGGTTGTTCTGGGTTCTGATGGGACGGGAGTGGTGGAAGAAATTGGAGAATTAGTTGAGAAGGATTGGTTGGGTAAAGATGTAATCATCAACCCCGCTAAACACTGGGGAAATAGTCAAAAAGCCCAATCTGAGGAATTTCAGATTTTGGGTATGCCAGAGCACGGAACCTTTGCAGAATATGTTCAGGTACCTGCTGACCGGTTGAAAGAAAAACCTTTGCATCTGAAATATGAGGAAGCTGCCGCATTGCCTTTGGGTGGTTTGACGGCATACAGGGCAGTATTTACCCAGGGGAAAATAAGTGAAGAAGACAAAGTTTTGGTTACAGGATTTGGGGGTGGCGTAGCCCAATTTGCAGCTCAATATGCCATAGCAGCAGGAGCCAAGGTTTATGTCAACAGCAGCAAAGAAGAAAAGATCCGGAAGGCAATTAGTTTAGGTGCTCATGGAGGATTTAATTATAAAGACAAAGTCTGGGCAGCAGATGCCATCAGCCAAATCGGAGGTTTTGATTTGATCATTGATGGAACTGCAGGGGATACCTTTGATGACCTGACCAAAATACTCAATCCAGGAGGAAGATTGATTTTTTATGGAGCGACTTTGGGGAACCCTTCCTCAATTAATGCCCGAAGAGTTTTTTGGAACCAATTGACCATCCAGGGTAGCACCATGGGGAGCGACCATGACTTTGAAGAAATGGTCAATTTTGTCCAGGAGAAAAAGGTTATTCCTGTAGTGGACTCTGTTAGGCCTTATTCAAATGCCATTGAAGCTTTTGAAAAAATGAGTGAGGGTGCTCAAATGGGCAAATTGGTGTTGACCTTTTAATTTGACACTTTAGGAAAATTAATCTATATCATACTCAAATAAAAAATTTTGATAGGCATTTTGAAGCTCTCTTAGGGTATGCTGGTCATTTTGTTGCTTGGCCAGGTCAATACCTGATTCATAAATCTGCTGTGCTTTTTCCAGTTTCCCAAATTCAGCAAATAAAGCTGCAGCATGAAAATAAGTGGGCAGGTAATCAGCATGATTTTCCAATAATTTTTCGAAATAATCCCGGGCAGCCTCTTGGTCTGTATTTTGGTATTCCAGGGCGATGGCATAGAGGTTAAACGGGTTGTCAGGTTCTTCCTCAATAAATTGTAATAATAGCTTTATCCTGTCCATTGGGTGATTTTTAGCTTAATCCATTTGGGTATTAGGTGTTATTCGAAATTAATAAAATATCCATGAAATAAGGGCTAATAAGGGTGGATATTTGTCAAAAGATATTTGGAGACCCGATGAAAATGTAGGACCGAATAGGGTGTTTGAAAATGGTTTTTGGGGAGACTATCTGCTTTCTCTGGATTGAAAATATTTTTTGGAAAATGTTCTAGAAGATTTCCGCGCAGATGATTCAGGGTTCTGGCTTTAAACTGGGGTTTATGGAAAAAAAATTTAGGGCCAGGAGAAAGTTTATCCAAACCTATTAAATGAATTGAAACTTCATTTAATAATTTTAAAAGCCTTACTACTAAATAAAGAATTTGTTCACCACAGGGTTAAATATTTTCTTAAAGATTAAATTCAATTATTGATTTGATGTTCAATATCTATTTGGTTTTTTTTTCTTAGTAAAAAGGGATTTTAATCTGATTCTAGTAGTTATGGGACTTAAAATGTCCTTTTATGAGAAAAAATGGTTCATAGAAATATTGTGAATATTTGTTTTTACTTATAACTGGCTGTTTTTAGTTAGTGTTATAGGTTTGTTAATTGGAAAATGATAAACGTGCTGTTTTTGGTAATTATTGGTGTATATGGTACCTTGTAGTAATCAAAAAGTAAATATTTTTACAAATGAATATAACTACAACATAAAAATTGAATATTCGTTTCGTGTTTATATATAAAAATGAAAAAAGAAAAGCTATATTTAAGTGAGTTAAATGGAAACTGACAAAGTTGACTATTATTGGAAGACAAGAAGTCAAATGTCTTAATTGCCCAAAGAATAAACATTTTAATTTGAAAAAGTTAAATCGTTGGTTTTCAGTATTGTTAATTATTAGATTTCAAAACAAAAAAGAAGAAAAATGAACGTAAAGGAATTTATCAAAACCTATGGTGATTTGCCAACCACTGATTCTCCATTTATATATGTGGACGAAGAAGGTAAAAAGTATAGTAGTGTAGAGGAGGCTTATAGGGCCGGAAAGCAAGTTACTATTAAGAATACCAAAGATGCAGCCCTACAAGAGCTTGCTGAATTGGGTATTGAAAAAAAGGGGGATGCCAATAAGTTCGTTGAGCTTGTGGAATTTTTATATGGAAAATCTCCTTTAAAAAAAACCAGTAAGCGAGGTAGGAAAACATATACTGAAAAAGATAAGGAAGTTATTCTTAAAGAATGGGAAGAAGCAGATAACCAAAGTGTATCCAAATCCGAATTTTGCAGGGATAAAGGGTTGGTTTATCAAACTTTTATCAAATGGCTTAAGGATGCTGAATCCAATAAGTGATTCCCAAAATTTATTAAGAATATAAAAGGTGCAGAAAAACTGCACCTTTTTTTATTTATTGATTATTGAAGCCTTATTTCAATGAATTAAGTTGTTTTCTTAATTTAATTACCTGAACTGATCTGTATTGAAAGGAGCCTGGTGCAATCCAACTGTAATTGAACTGGGGGTTTTTTTGTTATATTGCTTTTAAATGATTTAGTAAGGAGTAGTTTTGGAGAAAATTTATTTCAGGCTGAACATTTGATTTTTGGTATTTTAAAATCCAAAAATAATTTCCCTGATTCATTCAAACCCAGGGTTTGGGAAGATAACTAAAATCAATCCATTCAGGATAGTTTAATCCCCTCCTTTTTTTTATTTTTGGCCTTATTAAAAAAATCATCTTTTAACAGATAAAACCTAAAGATTAGCAAATCAAACGTGGGCAAATTGGCCAATATGAATTTCAATAATTGGCAAAGTTGCTTCAAAAAAAACAGGTCAGTTTTATAGCAGGGGAAATTCATGGTTTTTTCCTCTTATTCTCAAATAAAACAACTGATAAAATATTAGTTTAAATAATTGATTTTCTGAATTTTATAGCAAAAACATAATATATCTATATGAAAATTCTTGTTTGTATTACCCATGTACCGGATACAACATCTAAAATTCAATTTACCGATAACAATACAAAATTCGATAAAACAGGTGTTCAATTTGTCATTGGCCCCTATGATGACTATGCCTTGGCTAGAGGAGTTGAATTAAGAGATGAAACGGGCGGAAGTCTTACAGTTTTGAATGTAGGGGAAGCAGAGACTGATCCCACCTTAAGAAAAGCCTTAGCCATCGGTGCTGATGATGCCATTCGGGTGGATGCATTTCCTAAGGATGCTTTTTTTGTCGCTCAACAAATTGCCCATTACGCCAAAGAAGGAAATTATGATTTGATCCTGATGGGTAGAGAGTCCAGTGATTTTAACGGTGGTATGGTTCATGGTATGGTCGCTGAAATATTGGATATGCCATCCATTTCTCCGGTTATGAAAATGGATATTGAAGGGGATGTGGCGAAATTGGCCAGAGAAATAGAAGGAGGAAAAGAATATTTGGAAGTGAAATTACCGTTTGTTGCTGGATGTCAGGAGCCCATTGCAGAATGGAAAATTCCTAATATGCGGGGTATTATGTCTGCCAGATCAAAACCTTTAAATGTAGTAGAAGTGGTGTCTGAAGAAGCTTCAACCGATACCATAGGGTATGAACTGCCTCCAGCCAAGGGTGAAGTTAAGTTGATAGATAAGGATAATGTTGAAGAGTTGGTTAACCTTTTAAAAAATGAAGCCAAAGTGCTTTAATTTTGCTTTTATAAAATTTTAAATTCAGAATATTATGTCCATTTTAGTATATATAGAGCACGACGAGGGAGCAGTAAAGAAAACTTCATTGGAAGCCGTTTCCTATGGGAAAGCATTAGGTGAAAAGGAAGGGAAATCGGTGACAGCGGTTGCATTAGGTAAAATTGATGACGCTGAGTTAACCAAAGTAGGTTCCGCAGGAGCGGATAAGGTGTTGCATGTAGCCGATGAGAAGTTAAGTGCAGGGGTGATCCAAGCCCATGCAAATGCTGTGGCCAAAGCATATGAAAAAGAAGGTGCTAACACCTTGGTATTGGCAAAGTCTTCTTTGGGGGATGCTGTTGCAGCTAGGTTGGCTGTTAAATTAAAAGCTGGGCTGGTTTCCAATGTAGTGGATCTTCCCGACACAAACTCAGGTTATAAAGTAAAAAGAAGTATTTATACTGGAAAAGCTTTTGCCATAACAGAGGTAAATACCGATAATAAAATTTTGGCGGTAAAGAAAAATGCCGTAAGCTTAAGGACAGATGGTCCAGATGCCAAAGTTGAAAAATTGGAAGTTGAACTTTCCGAATCTGATTTTTCTGCAAAAATAACCTCAACTGATAAAGCTACAGATGAAATTTCACTTCCTGAGGCGGATATCATCGTTTCCGGTGGTAGGGGGTTAAAAGGAGCAGAAAACTGGGGCATCATAGAAGACTTGGCCAAAGCTATGGGGGCTGCTATGGGGTGCTCCAAGCCTGTTTCAGATAGTGGCTGGAGACCTCACCACGAGCACGTAGGCCAAACTGGGGTAAAAGTTGCGCCAAGCCTATATGTGGCTGTTGGAATTTCAGGGGCGATTCAGCATCTTGCAGGAGTCAATGCTTCTAAATATATTGTAGTTATCAATAAGGATCCGGAAGCACCCTTTTTCAAATCTGCTGATTATGGAATAGTGGGAGATGCTTTTGAGGTTTTACCCAAATTAACTGAAGCGATAAAAGCGATAAAGTAAAAACTTGTGGAAAACACCGTAGAACTAGAAATACTAGGTTTATCATCCAACCATTCACAATCTGGGTCTTTTACCTTGGTAATGGGAGAAATGGCTGGCACAAGAAGGCTTCCTATAGTTATAGGGATGTTTGAAGCCCAAGCCATAGCCATTGAGATCGAAAAGATTGTACCCAATAGGCCCATGACTCATGATTTGTTTAAGTCCTTTGCGGCCAATTTTAATTTTACTATTGATCATATTTTAATTTCAGATATGCGGGAGGGGGTATTTTATGCAAAAATTGTCTGTAAGGAAGGAGATAAGACTTCTGAAATTGATGCCAGGCCTTCCGATGCAATTGCCATTGCTGTAAGGTTTGATGCCCCCATATTTTGCATTCAAAAGGTAATGTCCGAGGCAGCTATTGAGTTCAATGAAGAAGAAGAAAAGAAATCTGCGGAACCAAGTGCTTCCTCCAAGTCGGGCAAAACCGCTTCCTCCGGCAGTAAACATGAAAGCTCTTTAAAGGATTTTAGCCTTGAAAAGCTAAACCAAATGTTGGAGAGGGCAATCAATAGTGAGGATTATGAAAGGGCAGCAAGAATACGGGATGAAATAAACCGAAGAAACTAATATTCGAAACCTGGGGCAAAGCTCCGGGTTTTTTTTCATTTATTATTTTCCATTACGTAGGCTCCTTGACCCCTTGAATTTTAAGGGCAGGAAAAAATGGCCTTTTCATTTAAACAGTAAAGCAAAAAAATTATTGAACTTCAACAGCGTTACCATATAGCAGCTGCAATTTTTTTGGACCAAAAAAATATTTAATTTTCATTATCCGGTTACTTTTTAACTTTGAAGATTTGAAATCTTCAATATGATCTTGATTCCAAGGAAATTATTACCTTATATTTCCCAAATTTAATTCTAAAAAAATAATAGGAGCTTTTTGACTATCAATTAATTATGGATTTTATACGAGGTGTTTTTGGTGTAATCATCCTGTTAGGGTTTGCTTTACTTTTTTCTTCTGCCAGGAAGAAAATAAATTGGAGGCTGGTAGGGGTAGGGGTGGCTCTTCAAGTGATATTTGGTTTGTTGATTACTAAGGTGGGTTTTGTGGCGAGGTTTTTTACTGCAATCAGTCGAGGTTTTGTCAAAGTGCTGAGCTTTTCCCAAGATGGGGCGGAATTCCTTTTTGGGGATTTGGCTACGGATACTTATGGGATGATCTTTGCATTTCAGGTATTGCCTACCATTATCTTCTTTTCCACCCTTTCAGCAGGTTTGTATTACCTGGGAATATTGCAAAAATTGGTTTATGCCATTGCCTGGGTGATGGCAAGGACAATGAGGTTGACAGGTGCAGAAAGCCTTTCTGCTGCCGGTAATATCTTTTTGGGACAAACAGAAGCACCACTACTGGTTAGGCCTTTTATTGCTTCCATGTCCCGCTCTGAGTTGATGTGTTTGATGACCGGAGGAATGGCTACTATTGCCGGGGGCGTGTTGGCTGCCTATGTTTCGTTTTTGGGAGGTGATAGTCCCGAAGAGCAAAGTAAATTTGCAGCTTATTTGCTTGGGGCCAGCATAATGAATGCCCCTGCGGCTATTGTAATGTCCAAAATTATCGTTCCAGAAAGTCACCCTGATAAGTTGAATGATGATTTGGTGGTCAATGAGGAGGAGCTTGGGGTAAATTTGATTGATGCCCTTTCCAAAGGGGCTGCAGATGGTTTAAAATTAGCACTGAATGTTGGAGGAATGCTATTGGCTTTTATAGCGCTGATAGCAGCTCTGAATTATTTGCTATCTGGAATAATTGGGGATTTGACCGGCTTAAATCAAATGGTAAAAGAAACCACCCAAAACCAATTTGATGGATTCTCTCTAGAATATATTTTTGGCCAGATTTTTAGAGGATTTGCCTGGGTCATGGGGGTAGAATGGAAAGATACTCTTCAAGTTGGATCCCTTTTAGGGCAAAAAACGGTGATCAATGAATTTATTGCCTATTCTGGGCTTTCAGAAATGAAAGCAGCCGGTCAATTGTCGCCCAAATCCATCATTATCTCCACCTATGCCCTTTGTGGCTTTTCCAATTTTAGCTCTATAGCAATCCAAGTTGGGGGAATCGGAAGTATTGCTCCCAACCAACAGGGGAACCTTTCCAGGTTGGGATTAAGGGCATTATTAGCAGCAACCTTGGCTTGTATGATGACAGCCACTATTGCTGGGACCTTGTTGGAATAAAAAGACCAGAAATAAATCCCGGCCTTTTCTAATGAATTATTAAAGATAATTTCTTTTTAATCTTCACTAATGATGATTTTCTCGATTTTATCACCTGGTCTGATTAGGTCGATTACTTCTAAACCTTCGGTGACTTTTCCAAAGCAGGTATGGTTTCTGTCCAAGTGCTGGGTGTTTTGACGGCTGTGACAAATGAAAAATTGGGAACCTCCAGTATTTCTCCCTGCATGGGCCATGGAAAGGACACCCCGGTCGTGGTATTGGTTGTCACCACCTAGTTCGCAATCAATATGGTACCCTGGGCCTCCAGTTCCATCACCTTTAGGGCATCCTCCCTGGATGACAAAATTGGGGATAACCCGGTGAAAAGTAAGTCCGTCGTAAAATCCTTTTTTGGATAAGCTTACAAAATTATCCACGGTATTAGGTGCATCTTTTTCATAAAAAGTCACCTTCATGGTACCTTTTTCTGTGATGATTTCAGCAGTTTTCATGATAAATGATGGAAATATGGTTTATGTATTTGGGCTTGTTCGATTGCCTAGGGCAATAAGCGCACCCATACGATTTATTTTCCGCAAAGATAATAAATCTGGCCCACCGGATAATTAATTTTTTCTACTCTGCAAATTCCGAATCGTTTCCATATCATACCCAAAGGTTTAAATATTTTACAATTTTCATTATATTATAGTAAACAAACTAATTTAACCATGAATGACAGAGAAAAATTAGAAAAAATGGATAGGGCCTTAAGGTTATTGGATGATTTACGACACAGCCAGGTAGCTTTGATTGAAAAGGCCTCCCAACTTCAGCTTTTTGCCATGGAATTTAATTTTTCCAACATGGAAAAAAACATGGGTGAACTTTATTCCAGGTACAGTGATTCTCTTGAGATGTTAAACGAAGAATTAGAGAGGTTTGATATTCGAAGGAACAAGTTTGAGCACGAAAAACATTTGGATAGGCCTCAGGAATAAATATGGGATACATAAAAAGCGGTTCAAAACTGAACCGCTTTTTAATTTTTGAACTGTTTTATGTATGTGGGGCTCCTGAAAGGATGGTCTCATTTGCATATGCTTTATATTGTTCAAAGTTTTTCAAAAATGAATTGATCAAATGGTCTGCTTTCTGGTCATAGGCTTTTTTGTCTTCCCAGGTATTTTTTGGATTTAGTAGTTTATCGGGCACCTGGGGGCAATGCTGAGGAACGGCAATTTCAAATTTTTCGTGGGGGCGGTATTCCACATGGTCCAGTTCACCATTTAAAGCCGCATGGATCATTGCACGGGTATATTTCAATTTTATCCTTGATCCCTTTCCATAGGGGCCTCCAGTCCATCCCGTATTGACCAACCAAACATTGGCATGGTGGGTCTCCATTTTTTGCCCAAATAATTCTGCATATTTAGTAGGGTGCAGCGGTAAAAATGCTGCCCCAAAACAAGCAGAAAAGGTAGTTTGTGGTTCTGAGATTCCCACTTCAGTTCCTGCTACCTTGGCGGTGTAACCAGAAATAAAATGGTACATGGCCTGAGCTTTGTTTAATTTGGAAATAGGTGGAATCACTCCAAAAGCATCTGCTGTTAGGAAGAAAATATTGTGTGGAACTTCTCCGGTGGAAGGGATTGCAATGTTTTTAATGTGATGGATAGGGTAGGCGGTCCTGGTGTTTTCAGTAACTGACTTATTGGTATAATCTACCCTTCTGGTGTCAGGGTAAAACCTGGTATTTTCCACTATTGCTCCAAATTTTATGGCATCCCAAATTTCGGGTTCTTTTTCTCTTGTTAGATCAATTACCTTGGCATAACAGCCTCCTTCAAAATTAAATATATCTTCCTCGGTCCAGCCATGTTCATCATCCCCGATTAGTTTTCTTTTTGAATCTGCAGAAAGGGTGGT
This sequence comes from Echinicola jeungdonensis, assembly GCF_030409905.1. NCBI lineage: Bacteria > Pseudomonadati > Bacteroidota > Cytophagia > Cytophagales > Cyclobacteriaceae > Echinicola > Echinicola jeungdonensis. The sequence continues at coordinate 1,060,487 of NZ_JAUFQT010000002.1, read as the reverse complement.
TTTTCCAGTTCCAGAAAGGCCGAAAAAGATGGCAGTGTCTTTGTCCTTGCCAATGTTGGCAGAACAGTGCATGGAAAGGACATTTTCCTTCAGGGGTAAGGTGTAATTCAATACCGAAAAAATACCTTTTTTGATTTCTCCGGCATAAGCACTTCCCCCTATTAAAATAATGTTTTTATTGAGGTTGATTATAGTAAAATTTTCTCCTCTGGTTCCATCAACAGCGGGGTTTGCTTTAAATTCAGGAGCACAGATGATGGTGAAATTTGGGTTGAAAGATTTTAACTGTTCTGTTGTAGGCCGGAGGAACATATTATAGCAAAATAAGTTTTGCCATGCATGGGTGTTGTAGATCCTTAAATCTAATTGGTATTTTGGATCTGCTCCCGCTATGGCATCTCGGACATAGACCTTTTTATCCTCTAAAAATTGAAGCATTTTTTCGTAAAGTCCTTCGTATTGCTCTGTTGAGATGGGTTTGTTGATTTCTCCCCACCAAATGGTATCAGTGGTGATTTCATCCTTAACAATAAACCGGTCCTTGGGGGACCTTCCAGTAAATTGGCCCGTGTCGGCCATCAGAGCTCCAGTATCAGTTAGCACCCCTTCATTGTTCCGAATTGCTTCTTCGATAAGGGCTTCTGGGGGGAGGTTGGTTAAAAATTGCTTTGCTTTTTCAACCCCTAAAGCATTAGGGTTGCCCCTTGAGTTTTTGGTCATTAAATCTTGCATAGCTTACTAAAGTTATTTGGGTTTTTATAAAATATTCCTATAAACAAATATAAACGAATTTATACTCTGACCTATTTTTTCAGCTTAAAAAAGTGCAAATTCAATCGATTTCGGAGGGGTTTTTAAGGATGGGCTGAGAAAAGTTGGTTTTGGTATATGAGGTGTTTTTGAGGGCATCGTTGTCCGATGTATGGTGCAAGTATTAATCAAAGAGAAAAGTGTAAAGAGCGCTTTACTTTTTACTTCACATTATATTTACGGTGGTGATCGGTTTTGTAATTGGATTTAACCAAATATTCGGAAGTAGAATCAGATCCTTTGATAAAACCAAATAGGTTTAAAATGAAAAATTCTTTTATCATTGTATATCACTAATACTAAATTTTCAGATCATGACCGATAATTTAGGATTTGAAAGCCACGAAAAAGACTTGCAAAAAAAAGCCTATCCGGAAGAAATACAGGGGCCCAAATTATTTGGCCATCCCAAAGGTCTGATGACCCTGTTTTTTACTGAGATGTGGGAACGTTTCAGTTTTTATGGTATGCGGGCTTTATTGATATTATTTATGGCTTCCCCTGTGGTTGATGGAGGGCTTGGTTTTGGAGATAAAACTTCCGGGGCTATTTACGGGCTTTACACTATGGGGGTCTATTTGTTAGCCTTGCCGGGAGGTTGGTTTGCTGACAGGTTATTGGGGCTAAAAAAGTCCGTTTGGTATGGTGGGCTTATCATTGCCTTAGGGCATTTTACCATGGGGGTACCGGGAATTTGGGGATTAATAAACTCATCATTTGAAGAGTCCGCAGTAGTTACCCGCTTAGATACTACTTGTTTTTTCCTGGGACTGATATTTATTGTTGTGGGAACTGGCTTGCTTAAGCCCAATATTAGCTCAATAGTAGGGCAGTTATACCCTGAGGGAAGTGCCAAAAGAGATGCAGGTTTTTCTATTTTTTATATGGGAATCAATATTGGGGGATTTTTGGCGCCATTGGCCTGCAGTACCTTTGCTAAAATTGATTGGCACCTTGGATTTGGGCTTGCAGGATTTGGAATGGTGCTAGGGTTGATTCAATATAAATTAAGTGGTAAATATTTGGAGGGAAAAGGAGAGTTAAAAAAATCCAAATCACCTCAGGAAATTAGAGCTAGAAAAAAATTGGTCAACACCTCCATCTTGGTATTGGCAGGTGTTGCCTTTTTGTTATTACTGATGTTTCAAGGAATTATTCCAGTCAATGCTGCGGCCATTGCTGAAGCTTCTTTTACTTTTATTGCTATTGTTGCTTTTTTGTATTTTGGCTTTTTGATTTTTTTTGGAGGCCTAAATTCCGATCAAAAGAAAAAAGTTGGAGTGGTGGCAATTTTATTTGTTTTTTCTGCCATTTTTTGGTCTGGGTTTGAGCAAGCTGGTTCTACCTTGAACCTATTTGCAAAGCGTTTTACAGACCGGCAAGTCCTGGGCTGGGAAATTCCGACCGGATATTTTCAATCAGCCAATTCCCTGTTTATTATCATTTTTGCCCCTTTGTTTGGAGCCATGTGGGTTTGGTTAGCAAGGAAGCAATTGGAGCCCAGTTCTCCTTTAAAGTTTGCTTTTGGACTGTTGCTTTTGGGGATGGGGTTTTTGGTGATGTATTTTGCTGCTAAAATTGCAGCTTCAGGACATTTGGTAGCTCCAACCTGGCTGTTGATTACTTACCTGCTCCATACTTTTGGGGAATTGAGCTTAAGTCCGGTTGGATTAAGTTTAACCACCAAATTAGCACCTAAAAAGTTTGAGGGACAAATGATGGGCATGTGGTTTTTATCGATTGCCTGTGGAAACTTGGTTGCTGGGATAATTGCAGGAAAAGCCAGCGGGGGGAGCAAAACGGCCTTGGAAGCTATGCCCGGTCAATATTTCTTAATTGTAAGCACTGTAGTAGGGGCAAGCTTAGTCCTTTTTATTTTAAGTAAACCTATAAGAAGGCTTATGGGGAATGTACATTAAAAAAAGGAGGTGACCTGGTCACCTCCTTTTTCTATTTCAGTGAAAATTATTTTTTCTTACTGTTTCCTTTAAAAAGGGTGTTTCTGATATCCATGGTAGAAAGGCCCGCACCTAATCCGATAAGGATACAAACAATTAACAGGAACAATTCGGCACCCGAACCAAGTGGGGAATTAAATATATCTAATAACATATGATAGAAAATTTTAAGAATCCATTTTGGTTGCTAATTTAATACCATGTAGGTTTTTGACAAAGCCCAACCCATAAAAAAAACAAGGTTACCTTCAAAAAGGTAACCTCTGGAGTTTAAATTTTAGTCCAATTCATCATTATAAGCTTCAAAGTCATCGTCCTCAAAATCATCCTCATCAATATCTTCTAGCTCATAATTGGCAAAATCCTCATCTTCCAGTTCACCTTCGTCTTCCAAATCAAAGAATTCTCCATCAATTTCTTCTTTGAACGCTGTATCATCCTTATCAAATTCCAAATTGAAATCGTCAAATTCTTCGAATTCTTCATAATCGTTTTCAGGGTCCTTCACCATAATAATTCCTGTTGAAATGGTTAGTATTAGTAGGGATTTACTGGGCTAAATACGATAAAAAAATCAAATAACTCAATAGGTGGGATGTGAAAAAATCAAAAAAAAAATAAGTGGTCATTAATTAAAAATATGACTAATATATTTGTTAATCATGGGTTTGGAAAGGTATTGCTTTACTTGGGAATAGTCATTGGCCCGGTTGATATCTCTTTGGTCTAATGAACTGCTTAGAATATATATTTCGGGAGAGGTTTTTCTTGGGGAAAACTGCTCCAGGAATTCCCAGCCATTCATTTCTGGCATATTCAAGTCCAGGAATAAATAATTGGGACTAATATTGTAAATTCTTTTTAAAGCATCTGCAGCTTTTTCAAATTTATAGATTTGGAAAGGTTCATGGAGATATTTGGATATCAGTTTTTCGGTAATAAACGTACTGATGGGATCATCATCAATTAACACTATCTTCAACATTAAATGCGAAATAAGTTATTTGAAATTCATTTTTGTTGGTTTAAATGTATGGATAATTTTTTTATTTGCACAATTTATTTTAAGAAATACGCTAACTGTCTGATTTTTAGTATGTTTTTTTTGATGTTTCGAGAATCAGGAAGTTGGTTGACAATAAATTGCCTGAAATCCCTGTTTTTTCAAAAATGTTTATGAAGTAATTTTCCTATCAATTGAGGGACAATGTCTTCCAGGATATGGGGGAGAGTTTGTCTGATTTCCCTTAAGGAAAATGAGGGAATAGGTCTGGTTATTCTTAATTCCTTTGGATGATTTCTGGGTGGATTTTATTGAATTTTGAAAAAAATTAGTTTTTAGGTTCAAATAATTACCTCCTCAATCAAGAGAGACAAGGTTCAAATTTGACCTTGGTTTTTTTCTTATTAACCCGATTAAAAGAGGAGAAGAAGATGATCTTTTGAAAAAATATGGAAGGATAAATGAGCGTTTTTTTTTTTGGGGATAAAGTTCGTTTTACCTTTCAACCTTAAAATTTACTGTTTAATATATTTTTCCCCATATGATGAATTTTTTATACATATAATAATGTGAACATGGGATAAAATGCCTTTTTTTTATGTTTAGAAAATAGGTTGAATTACCAAGGGGAATAAATGCTTTTAAAGGTTGTTGTTTTTAGAGAATAAGGTTACAAATATAATAAGGGGAGATTGGTTTGATGACAGAGAAAAAACGGATTATGCCTAATAGGAGTTTAGGTAATAATAGGGATTGAAAATAATCTGGGTGAAATTATTTAGAACCTCTAAAAATGTGATTCGAATTAAAAAAATTGTTTTTTGGTTGCAATTGACCTTGAAATCGGTTAAATTGTTTAGTTCGATAAGTTGTTGAAAAACAGTTGGTTATGTTGTTTTAGGTTGTGTATGAAAGAGATAAAATTGTAAGTGAATGGGTTTAATTTTACAGTGAATGGGATAAATATTAATAAATTAAAAGTTTGGTGAGATTCATAAGAAAAAAGCTGTAATCACCTGTCTATTCAATTTTATTTCTTATGGTTGAAGAGTGAAAATATCTTCTTGGTTGTATCATGTTTTTGCCAATAATATTCTTTAAGTAAAGGTTTATTGGAACTTGTTATAAGATTAATATAGGATATATTATTTGAAATTTTTGCCACTAATGTTATGGACAATTCTAATAAATTTGTTTCAGGTTTATTACTTGTTTGGGATGTGATCACCCTAAGTCTTACATTCCTGCTTTCGATTTCATTATTTAAGGAAAACAGTTTCCAGGTGATGGATTGGTTGGTGTTCTTTGGGCTTACCACTTTATGGTTTGTGATTGTATTGAGTAGGAAACTTTATTTGTCTGACATGGGTCAGGATGTCAGTAGCAGGATTGTCAATTTTCTGAAATCATGTATTATTCTAATCGTGCTTTTTGGATTGACTTACCTGATATTTACTTTTCCCCCTAATTTTAGGAATGCTGTCATTGCCTTTTCTATTGGTTTTCCTTTGCTAGGGGTGACTACCAACTTTATTATCATCAGCTTGATTAACCGATGGGGTAATAATGGAAACAGGCACAAGGATGTGTTGGTGACTGGAATGGGGAATATGGTAAATCAAGTAAACCATTATTTTAATGGCCACCCAAATCTAGGGTATAATATTAAGGGGTTTGTTAAGTACAGTGAAAAATCAACGGATAATGATGCTCAATATGTAAGCGATATCAGTCATATCGGGGATTATATGAATGAGAACCATGTTGATGAGATTATTGTAGCGCTGCCCATAAAATGCTCAAAAAAAATAAAATCCATCCTAAAAACTGCCGATTATCACGGGGCTAGGGTGCGATTTATTCCCGATTATAAAGAGGTGCTTGGGGAAGATTATAAAGTAATCCGTCATGGAAAAATTGATATGATCAATGCCCGTCAAATGCCTCTTGACAATAAATTATCTAATTTTATCAAAGAATGCTTTGATTGGTGTTTTTCAAGTTTGGCATTATTGTTTTTGGCCCCACTATTTTTGATTATTGCCATTTTAATAAAAATGGATTCTACAGGTCCGGTATTTTACTGTCCGGTCCGGATTGGTAAAGCGGGTAGGCCTTTCAGGGTATTTAAATTTAGGACGATGGTGACAAATGATAATGCTGGAATTTCTTCTACTCAATTTAATGACCCCAGGATTACAAGGGTTGGTAAGATTTTGAGAAAATACAGCATAGATGAATTACCCCAATTTGCTAATGTCTTTTTTGGTGAAATGAGTGTTGTAGGTCCCAGACCACACCGAAGTTACTTAAATCAACAATTTCAAAAAGCTGTAGATAAATATATGGTTCGGCATTATTTTAAGCCAGGGATTACAGGTTGGGCCCAGGTTAATGGATGGAGAGGTCCTACAGAAACTCAGGAACAGAAACAACAAAGGTTTCGACATGATCTATGGTACTTGGAGAATTGGTCTTTGTGGCTGGATATCAGGATAATATGGTTAACTATATTCGGTAAAAAAACTCATTCAAAAGCATTTTAATTTGGGTTGAAAAATTTAATCTGTAATAATAATTGTTTGGTATATATAATTTTGTAAATTTGTCGTTCAAAATTACTCTTCACGTATTCTTTAGTTCTAAACGACAAAACGAGTTTTTATAAATGTAATTTTTACACCAATTGTAAAAGTCTCTCTACAATTTGAGGAAAAATTCCACACATTATCGTTTTAGTTTTGATTGAATCTTATCAGTCAATTTCCGCTGTTTTTTTATTAAAAATTTAGAAATCAAAATTGATTTCTTTTTTTATTTTAATCATTTACAAAAAACTTAAGTTCATTTATTTTTCACCAAAAAGTATCTAAAATTTTATTTATTGGTATCATTATTGGGTATTCCCAAATCAAAATCACATAAATATTTAAGGTCTTGAGACGTCTCTAAATTCGGAAAAATTAAAGGAACTACTTAATCAACCTGTTTATGAATCATAGAAACAAAGGTCGCCCAAAAGCTTTTGGCAGGATTAAATTAGCCAACCAAAAATAAATTCTGCCAAGAAAAAAAAATGATAAAAGGAATTCAATTGAATTCCTTTATAATATAAGCCACCACCTATAAGAATAAATCTTAATGAAATTTAAACTTCCTCAAGGGAGGCCCCTTTATTACTGCGTCCAATCGGGTACTTCCTCCAATTTTTGGAAAATTTTAGATGCAGAAAAACATAAAATTGTTGTAGGGACCCAGGAATTGTTAAGGGTTGCCAAAGAATTTTCAGAAATTTTGCGTTTTGATATCACTTTTCTCAAAAGTGATTTATTGCCCGGTTTTCAGGTGCAATTCCCTAAGGAACAATCTTTTGATAATATTTTAAATCCTGATTTGAAATCTGACCCTGTGGGTCGGCTTAAATTGGGGAGTAGTAAAGCACTGGTTCAGGATCATGGCCTAAAGGGCTTTTTCCATGTAAAACCATCTTTCAAGATGAAGTTCCAAATCCTTTTATTTCATAAGGTAAGGGTGTGTAATCTGCTTTAAACCAGATTCATTACCCCATGCATAATGTTGCGCCTTAATCTTTCAACAAGAAAGTTTTCACCTTTTTAAAGGAAGGAGAATGGGTTGTCATGCATTCATGTATGAATTTGAAATGAGGTGAAGGGTATCCTGATCGATTCCTTTTTCCCTCTAGTATGGATGGGTAACGGTTAATCCAATTTTAGGAATCTGGTTTTTAGTGTGTTTTATATTAAAACAAAAATTATTCGTTTAATTATATTAATTCAGTATTGGTAAATGTCTCACTTTGTAAAAATTAAAATGCTAGGCCTTCATTTATTGGTAAGTATTATTATTTGTTCTTGTGATTTGATTGCAGGTGGAAAAGAGGAAGCACTTCCAGATTCTCAAGTGCTTGAGGTTGATGAGAAGGAAGTTGCTGCTCAGATGGTTGAAGAGGGTGATTCCATACCTTCTGGGGTAAATGGGAGCAGGGAATCAGAAAACCTTATATACAAAGTGACTTTTGAGGAAGAGGAACCATTAGAAGATTTTCATAGGCAGTTTGGAACCGATCATGCTTTTTCAGTGAGTTCCCAACCGGCTTATCAGGGTAAATATTCTGGCAGGTTTGAATTGCGGGATTCCGATCCGATGACAAGTAATGGGACCCGTTCAGAAGTGCTTTTTCCTGAACAAGATCATAATGAAAGGTGGTATTCATTTAGCCTGTATTTGCCAGCTGATGATTTTAAAATTGACAGCAATAATGACATTATCAGTCAATGGCACCAAGGGAGTGGCTCTGGTAGTCCAACCACAACCCTGAGAGTGGAAGATGATCGCTTCTTTTTGAAAAGTGGACCAAAGAAAGCAGAAAGGGTGGATTATGATATTGCTGAAGTCCAAAAAGATACCTGGAATAATTTTGTAATTCACATTGTCCATTCCTCTGGGGAAGATGGCCTTGTAGAACTCTGGTTCAATGGGGAGAAAGTTTTGAACATCAAAGGGGGGAACATGGATAAAGATTTTGGACTTCCAAGGTGGAAAATAGGAATTTACAAAGATGATTGGAATTACGATGAAACTACTGATACAGATCATAGAGTAATGTTTTTTGATAATGTCCTGATGGGAAATGAAAAGGCGACCTATGAAGAAATGTCAAGTAGCGGATTTTAGGCAGTATAATTATATAAAGTCAAAGGAGGTTTTTGAAGATAGATAAAGATCAAAAAATTGATTTTTAAAACTGGAAATGCGGAAAATATAATCACCTCCGATTAATCGTCATAAAGTAGTGTAGTGAAATAGAAATGTCCAAAAAATGGAGCATTATGGGGATTTTATGTGTCAATAGTATCAAAAAAATACTTGAATAATATTAAAAAAACAGAATATAAAAAATTAAATAGTATTAATAATAAAATAAAACCAAACTCAACCGATAAATAAATTAATAAACTAAAACTTTCAATGAAAAATTTAAAAATCAACCTTAAAAATGTAATTGCCCTATCTGTTATGGGGGCTGTATTTTCTTCTTGCGATTTGGTAGATTCTGAGGAATCCAACATGGAAAACGAAGCATTTTATAGTGCTACGGCCTCCTCTAACTTGATTTATTTTGAAACATTTGAAGACAGCGACCCGCTTTCCTTTGCCCATCACCAATATTCAGAAGATTACTCTTTCGGAAGAGCTCAGGATCCGGTATTTGAAGGCAACTATTCTGGTCGTTTTGAATTAAGGGATGATGATGAAATGGCTTCCAATGGAACCAGATCAGAAGTGTTGTTCCCTGACCAAGACCACAATGAAAGATGGTATTCTTTTAGCCTTTATTTGCCATCTGATGGATTCAAAAAAGATAGTAACAATGATATCATTAACCAATGGCACCAAGGAAGTGGATCAGGAAGCCCTACAACAACCTTGAGAATAGAAGATGATCGCTTCTTTCTGAAAAGTGGACCTACGAAAGAAGAAAGAGTGGATTATGACATTGCAGCAGTTCAAAAAGATACTTGGAATGAATTTGTTTTCCATATTATTCACTCGGGTGACAGCGATGGACTGGTAGAGGTATGGTTAAACGGCGAACAAGTGCTTAACATCAAGGGTGGAAACTTGAACAAAAACTATGACCTTCCAAGATGGAAAATTGGTATCTACAAAGATGACTGGAATTACGATGAGACCACCGATACGGATCTAAGAATTATGTATTTTGATAATGTACGGATGGGAGACGAAAATGCCTCTTTTGAAGATATGACCTCTCTCGTTGCTACAAGTTCAGGTGAAACTTCCACAACTGATTCCACTACAGACAGTACTGATTCCACTACAGACAGTACTGATTCCACTACAGACAGCACTGATTCTACTACAGACAGCACTGATTCCACCACGGACAGCACTGATTCCACTACAGACAGTACTAGTTCCACTACAGACAGTACTGATTCCACTACGGACAGCACTGATTCCACTACGGACAGTACTGATGACAGTACCTCTTCAGTAGAAATTTTTGAAGCAGGTAATTCTGGTAAAAAAATCAAAGGTGAAGCCAAAGGGCACGAAAAAAACAAATAATTGAAAGAATGAAGTAAACAGTTCCCTTTGAGGGTGCTGTTTACTTTTTCTAACCTATAAATATTCAATGTGGAACATTTAGGAGAGAATTCATGAATATCCTTATGACCAACCTAAGAAACATAATAACCGCCTTCCTTTTAGGTGTAGTCATTTCGGCATGTGATGTTTCGGGATTAGAAGAATCAAATCTAGAAAGGGAAGAAATATATAAGGCAACTAGTTCGGCCAATTTAATTTTTTTGGAAAACTTCGAGGAAAGTGATCCATTTTCCTTTGCCCACCTCCAATATTCAGAAGATTACTCTTTTGGAAGATCCCAAGACCACGTGCTTGAAGGAGACTATTCTGGTCGCTTTGAATTAAGAGAAGATGATGAAATGGCCTCCAATGGAACGCGCTCGGAAGTGTTGTTCCCTGAACAAGACCACAATGAAAGATGGTATTCTTATTCTCTATACCTGCCTACGGAAGGTTATGAATTTGATAGTAATTATGACATTATTAGCCAATGGCATCAAGGAAGTGGATCAGGTAGCCCCACAACCACCTTTAGAATTGAGGATGGTCGGTTTCAATTGGAAAGCGGCGATCATCAAGACAATAGGGAGTATTATGATATTGCCGCGGTAGAAAGGGATACATGGAATGAATTTGTGTTTCATATTGTGCATTCTTCCGGAGATGATGGATTGGTAGAGATCTGGATGAATGGCGAAAAAGTGTTGACTCTCTATGGAGGCAATATGGATAAGGATTTTGATCTTCCAAGATGGAAAGTAGGGATATATAAAGATGATTGGAACTATGATGAAACAACAGATACCGATCTGAGAATCCTTTATTTTGACAATGTACGGATGGGAGATGAAAATGCCACTTTTGAAGAAATGACCTCAATTGGAGCTACAAATTCAGATGAAACCACCGATACTGATTCCACAACAGACAGTACGACCACAGCCAGCCCTGATGACAGTACCACTACTAATAGTACTGATGACGATACCACCACAGCCAGCACTGATGGTGAATCCACCTCAGTAGAAGTTTTTGAGGCAGGTAATTCTGGTAAAAAAATCAAAGGTGAAGCCAAAGGGCACGAAAAAAATAAATAATAGAAAAGATGAAGTGAAAAGTACTTGATAAGAGTACTGTTTGCTTTGCCTTCTTTAAGGTGATATCTCAATTAAAACAGAAAAATATAAAGATACAATTAATGAATTTTCTTAACACCAACCTAAGAAATATCATGGCTGCTTCCCTTATAGGAGTAGGTATGTCTGCATGTGATATTTCGGGATTAGAAGAATCAAATCTAGAGAGCGAAGAAATTTATAAGGCAACAAGTTCTGCCAATTTAATTTATTTTGAAAACTTCGAGGATAGTGACCCGCTTTCCTTTGCCCATCACCAATATTCGGAAGACTACTCCTTTGGAAGAGCCCAAGACCCAGTATTTGAAGGAGCTTATTCCGGTAGGTTTGAATTAAGGGATGATGATGAAATGGCCTCAAATGGGACCAGGTCAGAAGTGCTGTTCCCTGAACAAGATCATAATGAAAGGTGGTATTCCTTTAGCCTTTATTTGCCTTCTGATGGATATAAAAAAGATAGCGACAATGATATCATTAACCAGTGGCACCAAGGGGGTGGATCAGGAAGTCCCACAACAACCTTGAGAATAGAAGATGATCGCTTTTTCCTTAAAAGTGGACCTACGAAAGAAGAAAGAGTGGATTATGACATTGCAGCAGTTCAAAAAGATACTTGGAATGAATTTGTTTTCCATATTATCCACTCTGGTGACAGTGATGGGTTGGTAGAGGTATGGTTAAACGGCGAACAAGTGCTTAACGTCAAGGGCGGAAACTTGAACAAAGACTATGATCTTCCAAGATGGAAAATTGGTATCTACAAAGATGACTGGAATTACGATGAAACTACCGATACAGACCTAAGAATTATGTATTTCGATAATGTCCGTATGGGTGATGAAAACGCTTCATTCGAAGATATGACTTCAGGGGGAACCAGCACTAGCTCAGATATAGAAGAAGAGCCTGTAACCGAAAGTGATGATAGTACAACTCCAACCGAAGGAGTAGGGCTTACCCTGATTAATACCAGTTCTGATGAGCCTATTGGCCAGTTTGGCACCGGAGCGTTGATCACTGCTAAAAGCCACCGTCTATCCATAGTCCCTGAATTTGGTGCAGATCAACCTTCATCTGTTCAATTTGAATTGAGTGGGCAGGATAATAGAACTTCAGAAGATGATGAATATCCATTTGCCTTAAACGGGGATGATGGAAATGGTGACTTCTGGTATGGGGAAGGATTATACCCAGGTGATTATGAATTGGTAATAACCCCTTATGAGGATGGAGTGGCCCGGGCTTCTCTTACCTATACTTTTACAATTGAGGAAGGGGATGAAAATATTATAACTGAGGAAGGTGTATATGTTACAGAAGAAACAACAAGCACCGTAATTGAGGAAGAAGAAATCACTGACGACAGTTCCTCTACAGATAGCACCACTGATGATGGTTCTACCACAGACAGTACCACTGATGATGGTTCTACCACAGACAGCCCTGATGACAGTACCACTAATAATAGTACTGATGACGATACCACCACAGACAGCACTGATGGTGAATCCACCTCAGTAGAAGTTTTTGAGGCAGGTAATTCTGGTAAAAAAATAAAAGGTGAAGCCAAAGGGCACGAAAAAAATAAATAATAGAAAAGATGAAGTGAAAAGTACTTGATAAGAGTACTGTTTGCATTGCCTTCTTTAAGGTGATATCTCAATTAAAACAGAAAAATATAAAGATACAATTAATGAATTTTCTTAACACCAACCTAAGATACATCATGGCTGCTTCCCTTATAGGAGTAGGTATGTCTGCATGTGATGTTTCGGGATTAGAAGAATCAAATCTAGAGAGCGAAGAAATTTATAAGGCAACAAGTTCTGCCAATTTAATTTATTTTGAAACTTTCGAGGATAGTGACCCACTTTCCTTTGCCCATCACCAATATTCGGAAGATTACTCTTTTGGAAGGTCTCAGGATCCGGTATTTGAAGGAGCTTATTCCGGTAGGTTTGAATTAAGGGATGATGATGAAATGGCTTCCAGTGGAACCAGGTCAGAAGTGTTGTTCCCAGATCAGGACCACAATGAAAGATGGTACTCTTTTAGCCTTTATTTGCCATCTGATGGATTTAAAAAAGATAGTAACAATGATATCATAAACCAGTGGCACCAGGGAAGCGGATCCGGTAGTCCCACAACCACATTGCGTGTAGAAGATGATAGATTCTTCCTGAAAAGTGGACCAACCAAGGAAGAAAGGAAGGATTATGATATTGCAGCAGTTCAAAAGGACACTTGGAATGAATTTGTAATCCATATTATCCACTCCGGTGACAGTGATGGTTTGGTAGAACTCTGGATGAATGGAGAAAAAATGCTAAATATCAATGGGGGCAATTTGAACAAAGACTATGACCTTCCAAGATGGAAAATTGGTATCTACAAAGATGACTGGAATTACGATGAGACCACTGATACTGACCTTAGGGTTATGTATTTTGACAATGTCCGCATGGGAGATGAAAATGCCTCATTTGAAGAAATGTCTACCCTGGGAGGAGTCAGTTCTAGTTCAGATTTAGAGGAAGAACCTGTACTGGAAAATGATGTGGATGATAGTACAACATCAACTGAAGGAGTAGGCCTTACCTTGATTAATACCAGTTCTGATGAGCCTATTGGGCAATTTGGAACCGGAGCTTTGATCACAGCTAAAAACCACCGGTTATCAATTGTTCCAGAATTTGGTGCAGACCAACCTTCTTCAGTTCGGTTTGAATTGAGTGGGACAGATAACAGAACTTTAGTGGATGATGAATTTCCATTTGCTTTGAATGGGGATGATGGAAATGGAAATTTCTGGTATGGAGACGGTTTGTATCCCGGTGATTATAAGTTGGTGATTACTCCATATGATGATGAAGTTGCCCGAGAACCCCTTACTTATACTTTCACTATTGAAGAAGGTGAGGATAATATTATTACTGAAGAAGGGGTATATGTTACCGGTGAAACCACTAGCCCTGTAATTGAAGAAGAAGAAAGCACTAGCCCTGTAATTGAGGAAGAAGAAAGTACTTTATCACCTTATGAAACAGAATTCCCAATCAATTACCTTACATTGATCAATACCAGCTATGATGAGCCTGTGGATAATTTTAATTCAGGTGCTCTAATCATTGCCAAAGATCACCGTTTATCCATAGTTCCAGAATTTGGAACAAATCGACCTACCTCAGTTCAATTTGAATTGAGCGGGGCAGATAACCGGATTGCTGTTGATGATGAATTTCCATTCGCCTTGAATGGAGATGATGGGAATGGAGATTTCTGGTATGGAGATGGTTTGTATCCTGGTAATTATGAATTGGTGATTACACCATATAATAATGGAGTTGCCCAGGAGTCTATTACTTATACCTTCACTATTGAAGCCGGAGAAGAAAATTATATTACTGAAGAAGGAGGATATGTTGCAGGAGAAACGACAAGCTCCGTAGAAGAGGAGGAAAGTACCACTTCTGAAAGTTTAGGTTCCCCCATCAATTACCTTACTTTGATGAATACAAGTCCTGATGGAACTATTGGTAATTTCTATTCAGGAGACCACATCGTTGCCGAAGATCACCGGCTTTCGATTGTTCCAAATTTTGGATCTGAACAACCTGCTGAAGTGAAGTTTGAACTTAGTGGAGAGGATAATCGAAGCAGTATTGATGATGAATATCCATTTGCCTTGAATGGAGATGATGGGAATGGAGATTTCTGGTATGGAGATGGTTTGTATCCTGGAGATTATGAATTAATAGTAACTCCATATTATGAAGTGAATGGAGAAAAAGTTCCTGGAACCTCTACAACGTTTACTTTTACCATTAGTGAAGGAAGCGAAAATTATATCAAATAATTATTGATATTCATTTTTTCATGGGATGGTTAGTCTTTGTAATCAAGGATTAATCATCCTTTTTTTTAATATTCCTGACATTTTTATATAAACCGGTTGCCTTTCAAAAAGCATTGCATATTCCTTAAATCTTTCTGATCATTTCGGAAATTTTATGCAGGTTAGCTATTCCAGGAAAGAATATATTTTAGTAAAAAATAGGTTTAATAATAAAAAAAAACTCCCTTTTTTAAGGGTAATAATTCTGAAAATTTTATGGGTATTTTGGAAATATTCCTGTAATCTCCAAAACCAAGAAGAGTACTACTTATTCATACGTATCCTCACAAGGCTTTAGATTGGCTCGAATTGTTCTGATTGAATTTCTCAATTAATTGATTTTATCTATAAATTTTTATTGCTGAAAAGAATGAGGGAAATCTGTAATTTATTTGTGTAGGAAATTGTCCTCTAAAAAGATATAAATGAAATGGTAATGTCCACTTGATTCGATTTCCTGATTCTCTGTCAAAATCTAAACCTATTGTTGTAATGTGAAGAATGTCAGGTATTTAACATTGAAAAAAAATGTTTTAAAATCACTGTTTTGTAGATCTGTTTTTGAATGTTGTCCTTTGATTTTTGTATATTGTATTATGAATTTCTCTGCTAAACCAAAACCACTGCATGATGTTGAAATTGAAAAAAAAACTCCCTCCCAACCGGACATATGAGCAGATTTTAAATCACTATTTGGTTGAAAAATCGATTTCAGATAGGCTGAGGAAATCTAATAGGGAACAGAGACAGGAAATCCTTGGCTCTATGTACGATGAATTGTTCAGTAAAGTACCTGATCACTCCAGGTTGACAAGAAGAAATTCAGAACAATTAACTGCACAAGCTAATAAGGAAAAATTACGGCTTATTAAGAAGTTTTTAAATGAAGATTTGATATTCGTGGAATTTGCTCCCGGGGACTGCAGGTTTGTATATGAGGTGGCTAAATACGTAAAATTTGCTTATGGTATAGATATTTCTGATCAACGAGATTCGAAGGAAAATGCTCCAAAAAATTTTCAATTAATTGTTTATGATGGCTATAATCTGAACGATGTGGAAAGCAATTCTATTGATATCTTATTCAGTGATCAATTGATAGAGCATTTCCATCCGGAAGACACAGAGTTACATTTTAAGCTGGTACACCGAATTTTAAAAAAGGGTGGCAAATATGTGTTTCGGACTCCACATAGGTTAAGCGGCCCACACGATATTTCAGCCTATTTTTGTGATGAAGCAGAATGTTTTCATTTAAAAGAGTGGACCTATTCCGAAATTAAAGCTTTGCTAAAGGATCTAAATTATTCGGATTTTCTTACAAGGTGGAGGGGAAGCAGGATAGACGTAAGTTTACCTTATATTTATTTTGGAGCTTTGGAAAAAATTCTACCAATATTTCCTAAAAAATATATAAGAAAGACGGCCAAACGCTTGATTCCATCTCTATATGGGGTGGCTATTAAATAAGGGGCAATTATTACCATTAACAAGCAACAAATTGTAGAATCCAAGCTTGGAATTCCTAATTCAAAGATCCTTCAGACTGATTTGTTTTTATATTTGTATTCGGAATACACAACAGGCTGGTTGGAAAATATTGCTCTGAATTTATCCCTCAATGGTTGCCATAATCCCATAATCCTACAGATATTTTCTGCCTGGGAAGCCCCTTCCAAAAACGCAAACCTGGGAATGAGGTAGGGATTGGAAATATTGTGTGGATTGATTTTTTCAGGCTCACAAGTAAATGCTAACTGATAATCCAATTTTTTTAATATGGAAATTTCCCTGAAAGAATAGTCTCCATTGGGATAAGCAAAAGTTGTTATTTCTTTATTGGTCCAGCTTTCCAGTTTTTTTTTGGACAATTCCAGTTCTTCATATACTTGATTGTAAGAACAATTTGGTAAAATGGGATGAGTATGCGTATGTCCTCCAATATGGACATATTTTGACTTTGAAATTCGCTTTATTTGATCAATGTCCATAGCATCCCTGTAATTTTGACCATTGACATTGTCCTGCTTTAATTTTTCGATTTGAAATAACCTTTCCTCATTGGGTAATTTTTTTAATTCTTGGACAGAAGGGGCTTTATTAAAATGGTTTTTTTTTGCTTGTAATACTTTTGACCACCAATAAGTCCCATTTTCCACAGGCTCGGTAGAAACGAAAATGGTTATAGGAATTTCAAACTTTTCTGCCAGAGCCACCATATTTTTTTCGTTGTCTCTCCACCCATCATCCACGGTTATTATTACGGCCCCTTTGGGGATTTCCTGCTTTTTTTGGATGATTTGGGTCAGCTGTTGTGGTGTGATAAACTGAAAATTATTCTTTTTTAGCCAATTGATGGTGTTTTTAAATTCCTTATAGGAGGGGTCGTGGAAATAAATGCCCAAAATATAATTTCCTTGCAAAGCTTTATTCTTTGCTCTATTTACTGATCCGCTAATAATGAGACCATAGGCCATAATGGCTTTCAGAATGTTGGTTAGGGTAATCTTCATGGAATTGGATTTAATTATAAAAGTTTCAATTTATAGGGTGATTTTTCCATCAAAAAAATGATGACCAGATCGCTAAATTTATACCTCCAAAACCGGTTTTATTTCGAACCCTTCTATTTTATTTTGAAAGTAATCTTGGTTTGAAAGAATTAGGATGTTTTTATCCAAATTATGAGTAATACAATCTTTTATTGCCAATAGGGTTAAGGGCCCATTATTTTGGCCCTTAACCCTATAATAAAAATTATAAATTAGGCATGAAGGGGTTTTTATGTCCAGTTTATTAGATTTCTTTATTATGGATTGGGGTTGATGGGTTAGCCATACCAAAAAATCCAATTTGTTATTTTTGGTATAAGTATAAACTTGTTGCCCTTCCTCAAGGCGTTTCATACAATCCATCAAAAATGCCTGTTTGGTAACTAACTCTCCCTTAGGGTCATATTTCAATAAATCTTTTAGATTATTTTTCTCCAAATTAAGCCCATTTTGTTTTACCGAATCAAAGCCACCATTTTTTTCAATCTTCCAAAGATGACCTGATTCGGAGCTATTTTTATTAAGAAGTAGCTTTTTGAAATAAAAAATTGGGCCCTGCTTAATAATATGTAACCATTGTTGCTTTTTAAAAATAAAATTGGCTTTTGAAGATTTGAGGAACCTGTCACTATAACCCTTATTTTTCAACCCATCTTTTACCCATTTATTGATACCCTGTTTCCATTTTCGTTTAAGTATGGGTAATGGATGACCAATGGTCAGTTCATATGCCTCCTGATATTGGTTGGCTAACATACTTTTATAGGGATCAGCACCTGGAGTAAGGTCAAATACTTCAAAACCTTCTTTTTCTAATAATTGACCCAACATTAGGAAATGGAGGATTCCTGGAGAATGTTTAGCTTGGAAAGGAGAGTGGGTATTGATTCCTTGTAAGTGGACCCATTTATTTCCCATTACCCCCACATTAGAAGCGATTATCTCCTCATCAAGTTTAAGAAGGGTAACATGGAGTAAGCCTAATTGAAAAAGCTTAATTAAAAAAGGTTTTCTGAACGGATCATCCGAAAACAATTGATTTCCATACACTGCCCCTTTTCTAAAATCGCATTGGGTAATTAAATCATCTATTATATGGTCAAACAGGTTTTGATCGGTGATTCTCTCAAAATTCAATGCTCCCCGCCTTTTCAGGCGATTTACCTTTTCTCTTTTGTTTTTTTTCCCCAATTCACGGGACATGGCTTCCCCATCCGCCAAAAGTAACGGGTGGGGATGGGTTTTTAGAAGAGTTCGGTTTTTCCACTGCCTCAGGGAATTGAATTCCAGACCAGGGGTGGAATAGGGAAGGTATTTCAGGTGTATTCCATTTAAAGGCAGCTCATTCCATAATAATTGGATCGCTTTATGAACAAAATCAAGACAATTTTCATTTTGATAAATCCAAACCTGGTATTCCGCTTGGTCTGCACCAGCACCAATGATCCATCCCTTCTGATCCATCGCCAAAGGAAAGACTCCAGTTAAAATTCCCTCCTGATTTTCCAGAACCAAAACGGGTTGATATTGATCCTTATACAATTGGTACCAACTGGAAATAAATTCCCATTGCTGAAAGGCTGTAGCCCATTGGCATTGGCCAGCCAACCGGTTCCATTTACTTTTTATATCTGGATCAAAAAGGTAATCAAGGGCATTATTGCCCAAAAGTAATTTCATATTGATTTAATTCAATAATTCCTAGACAGGGAGGGTACTTGGAGATTATTAATAAACTTCATTGGGAAGTGTTATAGGTGAAAATGTATCCATGTCGGAGCATTCTTTTCAAATGGAAGTTTTTACCGCATGGATAATTTGGTCCAATTCTGATTGATTCAGTTCTTGATGAACAGGTAAAGCCAACATTTTTTCCCTGAATTTTTTACTTTGAGGGAATGACTCTACCGGTAGAGAGGGATGAGGGTTGATCCAAAAAAGTAATCCCATTACCCCTTTTTTGCGTAATTTTTCTAGAAATGCAGTAGGGTTATCCATTTGCACTGGAAAAGCAAAAGGACAAGCCCCTTCAGTTAACTTCCGAAAGGGCATTGGGACCCATTCCGAAATTTGGTCCAAAAGGTATTGGTAATTCTTCCTTCTGATTTCAAATGTTTCCTCAGAAAGAAGCTTAGGAAGCAGGGATAGGGTCAATTTGGTTGGTGGAGTGTTAGGGTCATCCAGATTAAATTCTGCATGGGGTTTATATCGTTTAACTTTCCACCATCTAATTATGGGACTAACCCATAAATGGATAGCCCCCAGCTCACCTCTATGGGCTGCCACCCAGTTGAAATGCCTTTTGAATACTTTCCACCAGCCCAGTTTTGCAGGAACCTGAGGCAAAGAAGGGGGAGAAGTGCAAATGACCGCTCCACCATCTGGAATCCCATAAGTCTTGTAAAGGCAAAATATCCCCATCTGCCCAAAAGAACCCAGAGGTTGCCCCTGAAAATGTGCCAAAAAGGCTTGAGCAGCATCTTCAATAAAGATCAATTGGTGTTTTTCACACCAAGTTTTCCAAAAAGTGGCATTTTGAGGAAATCCGAGGTAATGGATAAGGTAAAAGGCCTTTACTTCTTCAGTAATCAGTGATTCTAATTCCTCAGGATCAGGCTCCAGGTTTTCATTTATATCATAATATTTTATTTTTAGGCCTGCTTGCAATAAAGCTTCTACTTCCGACCCATGGTGGTAGGCAGGGGTTAATATGACATCATTTTCTTGAAGCCCCATTGACTTGGAGGCATTCCATATGGCTTGTCTTGCCAAACTGAATATCCGGCAACCTTCCTGGTTTAATGGAAAGGGTGTCTGGTCAGCAGGTTTTCTAAAATAGGTGTTTAAAGGCAGGGTTGGCCATATTGCTAGTCGACGTAAGCTCATAGTCGGAGTCCTCCAATCTCAGGGTTAAAATTATTAAACCATTTAAATGTTACCTTTTTTTATCCTTGTTTATGCTGCCTCACCCATTCTTGAATTCCTGTTTTTTTGGGGTGAGAGCAGATGTAAATTTTAGGATCCTTTTTCTGGCTCAGCACTTTAATAATAGTTGCAGAAATAAAATCTCCTAAACGGTCCTTTATTTGGGGATGGTAAAAAATATCCGTTATCACGGGATGGGGTTTGCCTGGAAATGGTACCCCAAATAATTTTGTCCACCTTTTATCGGAACAAACCCATGCGCAAGCTAAAAGCACCCCATTTTCTGCCCAGGTAATAGCATGGAATTCCTCAGCATATTTTAACATGGAATCTTCCAGAAATTCCCATGGACTTCTTCCATATTGATCCTCCTCGTATGCCAATAAATCTCCTAATTTATTTCTTTTTACAGGTACCATTATTTGGTCAATGCTGGTGGGTAACTGGACGGGATATAATGTTTCCTGCTTTTTGTCTAATATTGGCTGGTCTTTTGATAGCAGTGCCTTAAGCCCATAATTTTTGATTTTTTTCAATCTATGTTTGAAATTATATTTCTTTTTTTTCAGGGCCAGCTGAATGGACATAGGCCTTTTTTTCCATCGCATAAGGTAATCATGGAAAAGATATTTTAGCCGTTGTTTTTTATCAAAAAGTTGGCTTCCTGCAATGCACATTTCAGTGACATGGTCATGATCTGTTGCCATTCGTTCCTTGTAGGCATCTCCACCGGGAGTAAGGTCAAATATGTTTTGGCTGTTTTGGGATAATAATTCTCCAAGAAGAATAAAGTGAACAAATCCAGGGGAATGGTTACCATAAACGGGAGAGTGGGTATTGATAGCACCCAGGTGGTACCAGTTTTTTCCATTAAGCCTAAAATAGAGGCCACTATTTCATCATCAACTTTTAGAATGGTGGCATGCAGTAAGCCTTGTTCAAACAGGGCCATTAAAAACTCCAATTTTTCGGGGCTATCGGTAAATTGGCATTTATTAAACATGGCCATTTGCCTAAATTCAAACTGTTCTATTAGGATAGGGAGAACCTGGGAAAATTCCTCTTGATCTGATATTTTCTTGAAAGAGAGGTCTCCGAATCTTTTAAGGCGGTTGTATTTATTTCTAAATTCTTTTTTTCGGAATAACTTAGAAATTTCAGGGTCATCCATCCGCATGATGGGCCTTTTATAAGCTTGCATCACGGTTTTTTTTCTCCATTTTGGATAAGTATCTATCCAACCTAATGGAACTTCCGGAATCAAATACCTAAAGAATATATGGCAATTGGGAAAATCCCTGTTTATCAAGGTTAAAGCCTGATGAATAAATTCATCATTTTCCTCCGGGGTGGAAAGCCAGGATTGATATTCTGCTTCATAATGGCCTGCCCCAATTATTTTTCCGCGGTAATTTTTCTTTGATGTACCCTCTTTTTGTGAACTTATGGCCATTGTTAATAATCCGGCCAGATTTTGCCCCTTATAATAAGTGACCATAATGGGTTCAAATTCATCCCTGTAAATTTGATACCAGTGGGTGACAAAATTAGGGTTTTGAAAAACTGTGCTCCATGAACATTTTTGATATAGCTCATCCCATTGGGTTAAAAAATGTTCGTCTTGAATAGCGGTAATCACTTGATCACCTGTAAGCAAACTTATTTTTTCCTTAGGAGTGACATCATCAGATGTATACTTTTTTTCGGTTGAAATCATCGTATTCTGATTTAAAAAGAAAAAGAAGAGGTGTTATTTAATTATGTTTACAACCAACTGAAAAGGTGGTTACCAACAAATCCCTTCATAATTAGGTAGATGTTCCAACTCCTTCACCCTTACCAAATCAATTATTTTGGTTTTCTTTTCAAATAATGAATAATAGGGAGTTGGGTCAAAATTGCGGTGATTGACTATCAGCACTTCAGCCTTGGAAATGGCCTCTTGGATGTCATTGGAAAGCAGGTCAGATAAATGAGGTAATTTGTCATTTATGTAGGCTTCATTGGCGCCGATTAGTTTGGAAAGCTGAACATTTTCATCAAAAATGGTCAGGTGATATCCTTTCCCAATCAGTGTTTCTGCCAAATCAACCGATGGGCTGTACCTCAAATCATCGGTGCCTTCTTTAAAGCTCAATCCCAAAAGGCAGATATTCTTTTTACCTGTATTTTCAATCAGGGTGAAAGCCCGCTTTTTTTGGTTTTCATTTGAATCTGCAATTCCCCCCAATACAGGAGTGTTCAAATAATTGTCATGTCCAAGGGTAACCAAACCTTTTAGGTCTTTGGGTAAGCAAGACCCTCCATATGCAAATCCCGGTTTGAAATAAGCTTTGGATATATTCAGGTTGGAATCCATGCAAAAAAGAGACATCAATTTATGGGAATCGATTTCAAGCGCCTTGCAAATGTTACCAACTTCATTGGCGAAGGTGATTTTTAGGGCATGGAAGGAGTTGTTGACATATTTTATCAATTCTGCAATTTTGATGTCAGTAATTTCGATGGGAGCTTCCAAATCTTTATATAAAGAGGCCACTTTTTCAATGGCTTCGGGATGGTCGCCCCCGATAACCGTCACCGAAGGGTGGAAGTAATCCTTCACAGCAGATCCTTCCCTCAAAAACTCTGGATTGGAAATAACAGCAAAATCTTTCCCTAACTTTTTTTGAGATACCTTTTCAATAATTTCACCGACTTTTTGGTTAGTGCCTGGTAAAACTGTACTTCTGATAACTATGGTATGGAAACTATCTTTTTCCTTCAAAGCTTCCCCAATTCCCTCTGCTGTTCTGAAAATATAGGAAAGGTCCAGATGACCATTGGTGGAGGAAGGGGTTCCCACACATATAATGCTTAAATCTGTATTGTAAACGGCCTCATCAGCACAGGTGGTAGCCTGTATTTTGCCTTCATCATGGGCACTTTTGATAATATGATCAATATCCTTTTCTAAAATGGTAGGACGCCCTTTATTGATCATATTTACTTTATATTCGCTTACATCTACGCCTGTAAGGTGGTGGCCATTTTTGGCCAGACAGCCCAAGCTGACACACCCTACATATCCTAATCCAAAAATTGATATATTCATTTTTTAGTTTTTTTAAAGTGATGAATTTGTTCCTTCATAAATTCCACCATGTCACACCAATTTTCCTGTAATTGGCTTCTTTGATTATCTTGTTGATTTTGATCAAATTTTTTGTTGAGGATGTCTGAAATCCAAGGTATTGCTGTTTCTCCGGGAAGATGTTTTAATATTCCCTTGTCCATAAGTAATTCATTGGCTTTCATCTTCCGGAAGCCGCAATAAACACTGGGGACGCCTAACATGGCCCCCTCTCTAGCCATACTGTCTCCTGAGGAGATTAAAAGTTTTGAATAATATATTAATGAGTGAATGTCCCCCACCGGTTCTTGAAGCAATTGCCAATGGTGGGGATATTTTTTTATTTGACTTTTATCCTCCAAGGACAAAACCACTTTGGTATTTGATGGAATATCGTTGGACATTTTTTGAATGATGCCTTCCTCTTGTCCATAATAATTGAAGGACTTATTACTGACTTCCCTTACAAATACATATTCATGGGGTTTTAGCCCGTATTCTTCTAATATCTTTGTACTAGGCCGAAATCTTTTTGGGCTGAGGTAACTCCATTCCTTCAAACAATCAAATGTGGAAACTTTATTGTTTTTTGGGACTATTGGGGGAAAGAACAGCTTATCGGAGAAAATTTCATTTAATCTGTTTACGCCCTTTCTTTCCGGATCATCATAAAATTGAATGATAGGAGTTCGGGTTAACCGGCAAGCAACTGCCAAGGGGATACTGCTTGCCGCTATGCAGATATCAAATCGGTGCTTTTTAATAAGGTTTAGAAAGTTGAAGGTCCTTTTTAAGTTGCCATTCCAAATGATTGACCATTTGGTCCCCTTGCTGCTTCCAACTGCAATCGGGTCAAAATCATTATATTCAGCCTGAATGATTTTGGGGAGTTTCCCTCTTTCCAAATAACAGATAGTCACTTCCCAACCCTCTTCCTTTAATTCTTTTGATAAATTTTTAAAGAGGTTAAGCTGGGCAGGATGTTTTATGTCAATTAAAATATTCATAGTGAAAATTAAATCCTGGCGACTAAATCATAAATCTTGTTTATTTTTTTTGCAATTTGCTGGTTATCAAATTTTTCCAATATGGGGCTGCGGTTTTGGACCCTAAGCTTTTTCTCAGATAAGTAGTGGAGGACTTGGACATAACTTTCCACATTTTTTGGAATGATAAAACAATTGTCTACCTCTGAACAGATAAATTTGACATCTCCCACGTCATTAGAAATTACTGGGAGGGAGTTTAGGATAGATTCCTTCACCACCTGTGGGCTGCCTTCTATCTGACTGCACATTATCATTACATCTGCAGCCTGCATTAGTTGGGTGATTTCCTCCCTGTGGTAACCCTTTAACTCAAGGAACTTTACCTGTTTTTGTGTTTCCTGAGCAAATGTATTGACCACTTCAAAGGCAAATTCGGGGTCTTTTTCCCTTCTGTTAAAACTGGACGAAAAGAGGATAATAAAATCATCATTTCCCCAACCTTTTAAAGCTCGCGTCATTTCCCTGAAGTTTAATCCAATCTTGGTATCTATTCCGCAGGGAATTATGGAGTAGTTTTTCCGGAAATACCGGGACATTTTATTGGAAACTAGAATGTTATGGGCGGAATATTGGGCGGCAAAAAGGGAAAATATCCTTTCAGAGCTTTTGTTGATATCACTCCCATGAAAGGTAATGACCACTTTTATTTTCCCCAGACTCAACAATTTACTAATGATAACCGCAATGGCAGAAAGTCCATAATGGACGTGAATAATATCAGTTTTAACTTTTTTGGTATGGATATAAATCTGATAACTAGCCAATAAATAACCCCAGAGGCCTCCTTTTTTTATCAAATAATGATGAATGGAATGACCATAATCTTTGCATAGAACATCTGCTTGTTCAATGATAAAAGGATGGGGCCTGCCTGTTTTAGACCTACTTACATATAGAATTTCCATTTGAATTTTGGAATAGAAATAAAGGGAGTATTTGTAACAACCATGACAGCATGAATCCTAAAACTGGATTACCATAAATAAATAATAGAAAATCAGGGACGGGTATTAAGGATTCCCTGATAAACTTGGTTAAATTCGCTCCCCATCCTTTCAATGGAGAATTGTTTTTCGGCAATTTTTTTTCCTTCAGCCCCAAATTGAAGGCGTTTGGGTTCATTATCAATCAAGTCCAGGAATAACTGGATGATTTCATCTAGGGATTGCTTTTTAATGAGGTACCCGTTTTTTTGGTCTTTTACCAATTCTTTTGTTCCACCAGTATCATTAGCAATGACCGGTTTTCCTAGAGCCATATATTCCAATACCGAATTTGAAATTCCTTCCCCGTGATTGGCCTCATTGGAAAAAAGCACTCCAATATCACATGCGTTTACCAATGCTTCTACTTCCTTTACCCTTCCTGGAAAATATATTTTCGGGTTTTCTAAACTTTTTTTAACAAGGGCATCATATAAGGGATTATTGATGTCATGAGCTCCTATCCCAATAAAGCTTATATCTTCCCGGATGGAGGTGATTTTTTCTGCTATTTCTAGAAAAAGTTGATGGTCTTTATTGACCGAAAAGGAAGCGGACATAATTACCAAAAAAGGGGTTTCGATTTTATAATCTGACTTTACTTTTGATTTGTCAGGTAAATTTTTGAAACGGTCTAAACTTATGCCATTATAAATAACCCTCGTTTTTTCTAGCGGGGGACGATAGGATTCAACTCCAGCTTTTGAATTGGCGAGGATAATAGAAGAAAAATAAAAGTTGATTCGATCGATCCAGGTATCCAAGGACCAAATATACTGGTGGGGTGGGGCTGAAGCTATTTGACTGTTGACCAAGGAGATTTTCAGCGAAACAACTGCAGGAATAGCATAAAATGTTTGTTTACTTCCCCATGTATGAATGATATGGGGTTTAATCTTTTTGCACAATCTGTAGAAATTTAAAATAATTCCCAGATGATTTTTTTTCTTTTCCTTATAAAGGGGTAGGATGGGGATTTCTAAATCATAATAGTCATTATAATGAACGTTATCCACCGTTATGACCAAGAACATTTCGAAATTGGTGTTTTTCTTTAGGTAATTTAACAGCTCCAATAACCGCCTTTCCTTTCCCCCGGCCATTAGACTTCCGATGTAAAACAAGATGCGGTATGATTTGTCTTGTTTCATATAATGGAATGTTTTATAGGTTGAGGTGGTGTCTTTTGAAATTTTTGGTTTAACCAATGTGAAATGGCCTGGTTTGGGGGTAAGGAAAGCTCCCTGGACAGCTTCATGACCCATTCCTGATGAATGCCCCTCAGCAAAAAGGGGATATATTTGATTCCCAGGATTTCTGCCATTCTGATCCGATGGTTTCCCCCTGTGCCAAGGCACAATTCACCATTACGGGTAATATGAAGTCTGATTTCTTCCACGGATGGTTTTCCTAACTGCTCCTGGGTAAGGTAACCATGATTTTCCATGGACTTAAAGGCTTTTTTTAGTTGGCGGAAGTAATTGTCAACTTCTTCTATTGTTTTACAACCCTGTGGATTTATTTTTCCTTCTTTTACCCGATAAACCATGTTTTTGTATTGTGGGGTTTTTCGAAATTTCTTCTTTTTTATAAACATTTTTCGAATAGTCTGATGGACATCCCGTTTGTTTGCTTTTTTGGGAACTTTTTCAAAAATAGATGGTAAGGGATGGATCATATTTATATCCCAGTCATCCTTATGACACCATCTGCCGGGAGGAGGATAAGGCAGGCTTGCATGCAGTTTTACCTGGTCGATTGATGCCCAAAAAACAGGGGGACTCAATGGAGGTGGCAGCCAGGCTACCTTTGTTTTTAAAGGCAAATTAAACAAGCATGCCAGTTGATAAAGGAGGGTATAAGGAAAATGGATCAATATCCATTTCGTATAAACTAAACTGGTTCTCAGGGATATCATTTTTTCTTCCAATCTCAATGAATTAGGGTTGATGGAGAATATCAACCAGCTTTCTGGCCAATACTTTGTAATGGTGGTTTTTATCTACATACCGAATAACATTTTCAGACATTTGGCGATAACTTTCCGGATTAATTTCTTCCAGCAGTCTGGCCAACCCATTCGCATCCTTATAGATGAGGCCTAGTTGGTACCCATCAATAATTCCATCTGGATTCACATTTTCGGTGGAAAGAATAGGGGTGCCAACGACCATGGCTTCCAAGAAGGTATTGCTGAATCCCTCGTAGTGAGAAGTGTTGAGCAGATACTTTGCATTTTTCAGGAAAGGGGGGACCTCTTTTCTGCTCAAAAAGCCCATAAACGTAACGTTGGGAAGTGTTTTTAGTCTTTTGAGGTCTTGGAGGGTGGCATTATCGATTTTATTGGTTTCCTTTCCAGCAATCCAAAATTGTTCATTTTTTAGTTTGCTGGCTATTTCATATAGCAAGTGGAGGTTTTTTTGGTATTGGAATATGCCTAACCAGGCAATGTAGCCCCGTTCTGAAGTTGCTTGGGAGAGTTGCCCATTATTTTGGTAGATGATTGGGTTGGCAATTTTGACTACTTTTTTGTTTGGAAAATTCCTTTGGATAATGCCTAACTGATAGTCGTTTTGACATAAAATACAATCGGTCATTTTCATCCCTTTTTTCATAAAATATTCCTGAAAAGGAGAATGTAAACGATGAAATCGTTCATCCAGAAAGTAATCATTGGAAATCCGGAGTATGTATTTGACCTTAAGTTGTTTGCACATAATTCCTATAAGGAAGCAAGCCCAACCGGGAACGCTTTGGTACAAATAATCCGGGCGAACCTTTTTGATTTTTTTATAAGTGTCCGGAAATCGATAATATATCCACCTTAGCCATCGGATTCCTTTTTTTTCATCGAATAAAGGAATAAGGTTAAAGTCCAGACTTTCCTCTTTTAGGGACCTGCTTGGTGCAGGATTGGTCAATAGCCAGACATCATTTCCTATTTCCTTTAAGCCTCTTGCCCAACCAAAAGTCTGTACTGCAGCCCCTCCGGAGGCATTTTCTTCTTTTTGAAGAAGATTAATAAGACTTTTATCGTAAAATAAAATCCTCATTATTATAAACTATGTTCAAGTAAAGTTTGGGGCTTGGGGTTAACTTTAAGCATGGTTCGTTTTACCCTTCCCAGGGGAAGCATCATCAGGTAAAACATCATGAGCATGCTTTCTACTTGCGTGTACCTACCCGTAATGGTATAAATCAAAAACGCTAAAAAGCAAAAAGCTATTATTATGAAATCCGTATAGGATTTTGTCCGCTTTAAGGATTGGATAAATGCGGTTAAGACCATGGAAAGGTATAGAAATAAACCGATAATGCCGCTCGAATGGACAATATTGGTAATGTCCCCATGCAATGTCCTGGGGCCTAAAGTTCCTTTGCCATAATTGCCGCCACTATCAAATAAGCCGTAGCCCAGCCAAGGGTCATAGTCAAAGCTTACAAAAGTGTCTGTATAAAGCATGTCGTATTCAAAGAATCTTTTTTCTTCACTTAATGCCCTGTCATCCAGATCCCTGAGTTCATATCTGTGAATAAATTGTTGGACAAAATCAGTTGTAAAGAATATGACGGCAGCCAATAGGACACCTGCGGAGATAAATGTGAAAACTTGCCCCAGGCGGTTTCTGCTTACCAATATTACAATAACTGCTATTAAAGCTAAGGTGCTTAGTCCCATAACCGACCTCCTCAAAGAGAGCATGAT
This sequence comes from Echinicola jeungdonensis, assembly GCF_030409905.1. NCBI lineage: Bacteria > Pseudomonadati > Bacteroidota > Cytophagia > Cytophagales > Cyclobacteriaceae > Echinicola > Echinicola jeungdonensis. Next base: position 1,031,223 of record NZ_JAUFQT010000002.1, on the reverse strand, counting down.
AAAACAAAAGCCTACAATAAAGATCAATACTTCCAAGGGTTTTTGTTTGCTCACCAAGCGATAAATGGCGACGAAAACTGCAAATGGCAAAATGTTAAAATCAGTAGCATATAGGTTCCCGTAAAGGATTCCACTTGAAATTCCATACATCTGGGAAGGAGCATAATTACTGATAGTGGAAAAAATGGCGTTTATAACAAATAAGGATAATATCATTAAGGATGCATAGTAAAGTTCATTGAAGATTTCAGGTCTTGAATATTTGATAAATACAGAATGGGCCAGTGGCACCAGGATAAAAAGACACATGGAGGAAAATACAAATGGTCTGATCTCCACCAGATCTGTGGTTTTTTGTAAAAGCCACAGGTATAAAAGAGCAATAAGCAGGGCGAATATATTGTACTTGAAAAAATCCAGATTGGAGAGGATTACCTTTCCAATTAGGGCAGAAATGAAGGTGTAAAAGAATAAGGCCGGGGCCACTTTATTGATCATGACATAGGCAAAAAACAATACAGGAAGGTAGATAATAGCCAGTTCCCCTCTTTTTAAAATCAGGTAAATGGCAAATCCATAAAAAGAGAGTTCAACCAGTAAAAAAAAGTGATTGATCATAACTCTTTATTTAAAATTTCCAGGATTCGTTTAAGGTTTTCCGCCACAGGGTTTTCCCCATTAATGGGGAAAACTTTTACCCCCTGTCTTTTAATGTTTTCGACAATTAATTTCATCAGCATTTGCCACCTTTGAATATCCTCAAATAAATCATCATTGTTTAGCCCAATATGGCCTATCAATGTTTTATGCCTTCCTTTTAACCGTTGAAGGATTAAAGGAGTAGAATCGATATAGACATAAAAGACTGCCTGGGGAAGGGGTACCAAGGAAAGGTATTCTTCTAATAAGGCGTTGACTTTTACCGGATCATTGTTTAACAAATAAGACCTTTGAAGTAAACCTTCATCTATTATGCAATAGGTAGATTGACTGACTTCACTAATGGTTTGATATCTGCTAAAATCCCTGAATAGGTAAAATGCGGACCGGTATCTTTGCCCGAGAATTTGGTTAGCCGGAAAACTGGAGTCCGAAAGGTGCTCCCAAATGAATTGGGCAAGTTCCTTATGTTTCTGGATGTATTTAATCCCTTTTATCGAGTTTACGGATTGGTGGTGCTTTTTTTTTAACAATTTTCTTAATTGGTAGTTGGACCAATCTAAAAACTTGAAAAAAGGAGGGGCTGGTTTTAAAACAGCATCTATATAAGTCCATTTCTGTAGGGGAGGTTTTATTCCCCGCAGTTTTTTGTAAAGGGTGGATTTTCCTACACCTGGAGCCCCAATAAATTCGATAGTTTGGGTTTTTTCGGCTTTTATGTTTTCAAGGTTAAGTTTTTCCACAATTCTGTTTTTATAGTAAGCAGGACATCTGAATAGGGTTGGTTCGCATCTATTTCAATGACCTTTGCATTGTGAAATTTTATATGATCAAAGTTTTTACACTTTTCTTCTATCATACTTTTGCTATGTTCGGGTTTTCTCAGGGCAGCTACCTCTGGATTTACATTTAACTTAAAGACCAGGTCGGGTTCCCATTGATTAAACTGTTTGAAAAGCAAGGCTTCCTTTTTAGAAAATAGATGTTTGCCATTTTGAAGTTTAGGACCATCATGCATGCCATTGATTTGATTTTGGGGAAAACGGTCGCAAATGATGATACTGCCATTTCGCTTCATTTTATGGGCAAGTTTTATCATTTTTATTTTTTTCCATGGTAAAAAAAGGTGGTAAAGCTCGCCCATACCTTTTTTTATCTTCTTGATGATTTTATTATCCTGATGTAAAATTTGGCTCAGGGAAAAAAGCTTTTTGCGATAGGAAAGAATATGTGGGTTTTTACCAAAATAGAAATAATGTGTATCAATCTTGAATGTCAGCCATTCCACCAGATCCCTGCTTAGGGTGCTTTTTCCAGACCCATCACTTCCGACAAGGGCAACAATTAACCCACCACCTACTAATTTCTTTCTTAAGCTTACAGGAGGTAAATACCTAAAAAAAAAAGAAATTGTTTTTAATTGATATTTGTAATAATAAGATTTGACCAGTGATTTTAACCAGGGTTTTCGGTAATATTTTTTAACCTGATGGTAGAAATATTTGGATAACCTGATTATTTCATCTGTTTCGTTTTCTTCTTTTACTTTTTCCAATCCAAGGATAAAATTGTCAGGGATTTTTAATTTCAAGGTCCTGCAAGTTAAGATCATTTTATCCGGGGAAAATTCTTCCAATAGTTGTTTTAATTCCTGAACCCTGTTGGTGGGTATTTCAGGTTTCCTTTTTAACCTTTGATTTGGAGGTAATTTGGCCCATATTCTAATTAAAAGGATAATAATCTCCATTTCTGCTTGAGGAATTGGCCAACCGCTTTTTTTATCTATTCTTAACTGGTTGAAAAATTCAGTTAGCCAAGGCAGATATAAATGCTTGACATATTTAATGCCCGTCACCAGTGCATAATGTGTGTGGAGGTGAAGGATCTTTCCTGTTTCCGGGTCCAACCCTAACCAGTCTTCTACCTTCGGAAAACGTCCCCATTTTGGACTTATGGCCTTTTTGAAATGAAGGCTTTTCATTATCTCCTCAAATTTTTCCCTGTGATCGGGGTCAATCAACAGCTCTATATCTGTTTGTCCCTCCAAGGATTGGGGCAAATGGCTATTGCCTTTCCAATGGGCAAATCTCACACTGGCCCTTAGTAATGCCTCTAAAAGGAAGGTAGATTGTTTCGTCGGATTGAATTTCTCCACCTTATTGTAATTTTAATGACTTTTAAAGAACTTGATTTCCGAAATTACAGCAACCACAGCTTGCCGATCTGGGGAATTAATTCCTACCCACCATATTAACAATCCGCTTAAAGGAAATACCACCAAGGCAATCATGAGGAGATTTAACCAATTGGTGATGACCATCCATTGACTTCCGTAGGTAGCTAATACCAGTAAAATTACTGTCATGAGCATAGGCTGCCAGGTACTTAATTTCCATGCGTCAGAGTTGTCTTTCAACCGTTTCTTTAATACTAGTGGATACCCTATGCTCAAAATTAGTCTTCCAAGGATAACGCTTATACATAGCCCGAAAATCTCAAAGTGTTTTACAAGTAAAAATGCTGCTATTATTGTTGCAGTGGATGCCAGGAAGGAAAGCAATACCTTGATTTGAAGTCGAAGGGTTACATTTATGATGTTGCTATCCATTTGAAAAAAGATGTATTGGATGGCGATGATCATGATCAAAAGGTTTTCAAAGGTCCCTGCATAATGTTCCTTCCCCACCCATAGGCTAATAAATGATTCGTTTAACAATAAAATGGTGACCCCAAAAGAAGTGACCATGATCCAGTTGAGGGTAATAAGGATATTCCTTGCTTTTTTTACTGTACCATAATCTCCTTTTCCAAATTTCCCTCCAATCCCTGGGATAATGCCATCGGTAACGGCCGCAATAATTTTTTTAATGGCAAAAGCAGTAAAAAGGGTAAGTGTATATTTTGTAACATAATCGGGGCCGATCAAATATCCCAATAGAATTTTATCACTGTTCATCAACATCATCTTTGTTACCATAAATGCCATAAACCAACCGCTTAATTTGCCGTAGGCTTTTATTTTTTCCTTGTTAGTTTTTCCAAATCCAAACCAGCCTACCGTTTTGTTGACGATATAATAAAAGGTAAACCCTAATGAGAGGGCGATCAATACCTGGACTATTGCTAGTCCTATCAACCCATACCCTTGAGTGATGGCAAGGACCTTTAGGCCGCCACCTACAGCAATGATGCCGGCACGAAAGCCCATCCGCTTAAATCCAAGGTTCATGCCTCTCAGGACAGATTCAAATAAATCAAAAACCTTGTGGACTACCAGGCTGAGAATTAACAGGGAACAGGTGATCCTTATTATATTATAATATTGCTCATCGATATTGGTAAGGAAGGGTGCATACCATACGATTACGGCTCCTATTATCAGGACAATGGGAATGATAAAGGCAGTAATGACCAATGCGGTCATTACTTCACTCCGGAGTTCTTCATCGGTGGCAATATCTCTTTTTTTGGAAACAGACCATTTAAGCACCTGGGTTGCCCTGGTATCAGCCATATTGGCGTAACCGGTCATCTGAGTCAACATTTGCCAAACTCCATAAAAAGTACTTCCCAACCCATGTACAATAAAAGGATTGATGATAAAACCGGTTATTTGAACTCCAACGTGGTCAATCATGGCCGTCAAAGAGTTGAGATAACCGTACTGTTTAAGGTTTTCTTTTTGCCTTTTTTGGGAAGTTATTTTACCCATATATGTGGTTTTATTTAATAATAAAGGGAATGGACTCTTGGTAAAACGTGGGAGATGATTAAAATTATTTGGTAAGCCAAGTGTCCGGTTTAAGTAAAGCTTCGCCTTGTAAGTCCCATTTTTAATGGGGCAAAAAGGTGTTTTAATAAGTATTGGATCAAAAGTGGATCCTAATTAAAAGGTTTTCAGGTGTTTAGGGTTGATTCTAAATCCCTACATTTCTGTGACTATTGCCAATTATCCTGTTAAACAGGCTTTTTCGGTTTCGGTCTTCTTTGTAATACCCATATCCATACCCTCCATAGTTCATATCCTTTCGGGCAATATCATTGAGGACTGTATAGATATTTTTTATACCCATTTTGTTTTTCAGGTTATTGACCTCATTCACAAAGGATTTTTTACTGAAATTATGCCTAAGAATAAATACTGTAAGATCTACCAGATGCAAAATTTCCAGGGTCTCACTTACCAATCCAATGGGAGGTGTATCTAGAATCACTACATCATATTCCAATTCCAATTTTTGGATCAGTTTTTCAAAATGCTTATTAACCAATAGTTCTGCTGGATTGGGTGGGGTGGGCCCTGCTAATAATAAATCCAGGTTTTTATATTTGGATGGTTGGATGATCTCAGACAAGTTTTCGTTTTGTTGGCTGAGATAGCTGCTTAACCCAATGTTATTTTTGATGTTAAAATCACCAAAGATCTTAGGCTTACGCATGTCACAGCCTATCAATATTGTTTTCTTATTATTTAGAGAAAAGGTGGAAGCCAGGTTGATGGCACAAAATGTTTTCCCTTCACCACTGATACTTGAAGTGATAGCAATGGTCACCTGTTTTTCTTTTGGGCTTATAAAATGAATATTGGTCTTCAATGCCCGGAAAGCCTCTGTAATTCCTGAACTGGGTTCTTTTAGGACAACAAGGTTAGATTTAAACCGATTGTGGCCAATCTGGGAGAGTAGGGGTGCAGCTAATTTCTTCTCCGTATCATTTATATTTTTAATTTTTTGATTAAAAGCGTAGAATAAAGTGATGATCACAAAGGGAATGGCAAACCCAGCAAAGCCGCCCATTACAAAATTGGTCATGTAAGGTAGGGTAATGGGAATGGCACCTGGTCCGGCGTATTCTACCACTTTGTTGGAAGTAGTATTGGAAGCCATAGCTATGGCTGATTCTGCCCTCCTTTGGAGAAGGAAAGTATAGATGCTTTCATTGATGGCAAATTGCCTCTGGATCCTCAGTAAATTTTGCTCGGTTAAGGGCAACCTGCTAAACTCTTCCTCTATCTTGGCAATTCTATTTTCCAGATTTCTTATTACCAGGTCGGCATTTTTATCCACATTAATCAGGACTTCTTTTACTGACCCATTGAGGTCTCTGATTTTTCGGTTAACCTCCCTTACAGCAGGAGAAGCTTCAGTTTGTGTGGAAAGAAGTCTTGATTTTTCAGTTTGCATGGTAATAAGATTTTCGATCAGGGAATTGAGGATTGGGTCTTCAATCCCCAAACCAGATGGCATTACAATTTCATTATAGTCCTCCCTGACCAGGTACTCTTTTAGGTTTTGGTAGTATTCCTTCTTGAATTTTTCCTGGGACAAAGCTGTTTCCAACTCTGAAAGGTGGGAAAACATGGTGCTTCCTTCGGTTCCGATATTATAGGTCTTGTTTCTGCTCCTGAAATTCTGAAGTCTGTTTTCAATAAATACAAGGGAGTCGGCCACTCCTGAGATTTGGCTGTCAATAAAATCGACCGTATTGCTGGCCAAACGGTTTTTTTCCTTGAGCTCTTGTTCCAGGAATACATCCATTAATTTGTTAAGGTAGTCAATACCTTTTTGTGGGTTTTTGCATACTAATGATATCCCCAATACGGATCCTGCGGGATTGATGGGCCAAACTTGAAGGTTTTCTCCGGTAAACTGCCCTACCAGACTGGACATTGGCCGGATTTTTATGGAGTAATCGCCATTCTGTTGATTGCTGTTTAACAATACTACCTTAATCCGGCATTGTTCGGTTTCGATCCATTTGTCAAAGGGAAATTTCCTCCCAATCAAATTGGGATTTTCAATTAGCAAATTACTTCCAGTTGGATCATGAAGGGTGTATGAATCGTCATTGAACTTTAGGGTATAGGAATTGAGGGAGTTCCATGAAATAGAAATAAACCCACCGGTCATTTGGGGATGTTTCCAATCAACTTCCACTTTTATAGGGCTTTTATTATAAATTTCCGTCGGGATAAATGGCCCGTTTTCATAATACTCCACATCAAAATCAAGCCTCCTTAATGCATCCTCTGCCATAGGTTTGGCTTTGAACATGATAGCCTCATTCGATGTCCTGTTATAGGATCTAAAGTTACCTTCTGCCAAGCCAGTAAGGTCAAGGATGTCCATATTACTGGCTTCTTCTTTGATAAGGAATTTGCTGTCTACCTTGTATTGAGGGTGAACAAATTTGTTTGCCATATAGGCTGCTCCCAATGCCAATACCATAGAAAGTAAAAAATAAGGCCAGTACTTTAAGTACCGAAGAAAAAGATCCTTCAAATTGAAGGACATTGAGCTCGATTCCTCAAGGTAATCCTCAGAATTATTTTTTGGGATAAGTTTCATGCCTGTTTTATTATGGTGAAAAACCAAATGATTGTTGATACCCTAGTTTGGTATTTAAGTTCCTTTAGGAGAAATGGATTGAAAATGCTATGTGGTGAATAAAAACCGAATGCTGTAAAATGAATAATTACCAAACCTGGGGCGAAATGGATCTTCTCCATTTCATTATTTCCGTCTCCTTGATGGGTGGTAAACTTGGATTTAAATAATTATTGGACCTTATGCCGGAGCATGCATTGGAAATTTTTATGGGACTAGAAAAAGCAATTACAAAGCTGTTTGAAGACTGGAAAACCAGCCTAGATGGCTTATGAAACCCAATACGGCTTGAGTTTTTTGATAATTATGCAATTTCATGTCGTAATGCTTTTCCTTTTGGATAGAAAATTTCTAATGCATCTTTCGGGTGTAAATAAATTGACAGTTTCTAAACAAAGATCCTGTACCAATATCTGCTTTTGAACTTAAAGATTCGTTCTGCGCCGTTTTATACAAACAAGGGGAAGGAACGTTATTCACCAACTTCAACTAAAGGGCTCCATTAATTGGTGATAATTGGATCCTTGGGGCTAGGCCGGCAAATCTTTGGTCACTAGCTTAATTTACCTTGCAGTGTTTGTATTAAATATATATTTTATTTAGGAAAAAATCTAGTTTTAAATAGAATAAAATGAATTATAAATACATAAAAAAGTTTGTTAAACCCCCTTGTTTGGTTGGGGTATGACTATGATTTGTTAATGTTCTATTGAAGATCCTTGAAGGAAAATGCTATCTGTTTACTCATTTGATGGTAGGAAAAATCCCCAGAGAACTAAATAGAATAGGGTAGAAGAAAAGCGAAGGAAGATTTCTGAAAGGTATCTTTTTTCTATCTGGTTCCCATTTCCAATGGGCTTTATGGAAAGCAAAATAGTTAAGTGTCTCACCTGTATTTTATTCAATTATTTCAAAATGGTAAGTTTACTCCCTTTCATTAAATCTAATATTATATCCTTTTTATTGGGTGGCATTAATAACAAGTAATACAGCGGTTAAGGAGGTGATTGCCAATTGGAAGGTTTGCAGGAAAGTGACACCTGTACCCAACTCCCGAACTTTCATTGGTTCGGCATATATCAAATCATTGGGCTTCAGGAAATAAAACTCTGAGGCCATCAAACCTTTATGGTTGAGATTAATCTTGTGGGTTTTAGATCCATCAGGGTATTGCCTGATGATATTCACACTATTTCTTTTGGCCAAAGTGGTTAGATCACCTGCATTGGCAATGGCTTCATATATGGTAACCCTGTTTTGCATCATAGTATACCGACCAGGTCTATTAAATTCTCCTAAGGCACTGTATCGGATTCCCCCCAGCCTAACCCTGACAAAGGCTTCATCCTCCTTGACATAATCTTTTACTTTAGCCCCTATCAATTCCTTGGCTTCTTTGGTGGTCAGGCCTACCAATTTGATTTCCCCAATCATGGGTAATTCAATATTTCCTTGATTGTCAATGGTATAACCATTGAGGAAAAATACATCGCCCGAATTGGCCAAACTTCCGCTCATCATCCGCATTTGTTCAGAAACTGCGGAGAAGGTGAAAATATCATTGATTTCTGGGCTTGTTGTTTTAATAGTTACATCCACAATATCGTTGTATTGTAAATGGTAATCTTCTGTTTCGTAGGGTACTAGATTCCCCTCATTAATAATGACAGGCTCTTTTTCTTCGAGGTCCTGCATATACATTACCCGTTTATTGGAAATACAGCTTGAGATAATGGCCATCAAAAAAAACGGGATGGTTACTCGATTAAAATGTTTCATAATTTTATTGGTTATTTAGTAGGTATTCCCCTGTACTGGCCCTGTAAATGAGTCAGTTAATCATTAGAAATTTAAAAAAATATTTTCATATATACATTTTAAATCGTAAAAAATGCTATTGAAATACATTAAAAAGTAATTAGTTTAATGTGATTGGTGATAATGGTTAGTGGATATGAATTAAGAATGGATTTTTTACTTGTGGCTTCTTTCAAGAGATTTTTGGAAAGATAGTGTGGACTTTTCAATTCTTCTTTATTTTTGCAAAGTAAAAAAATTCAAAATGGCACGACCTGACTTTGATGATATCTTTATGGAATTGGCTGTAAATCTGGCCAAAAGGTCTCACTGTATTAAAAAACATGTGGGGGCAGTTTTGACTAAAGAAACCAGGATCATTTCCATTGGATATAATGGCCCGCCTCCGGGTACCCATAATTGCGATGAGGAGTTTCCGGATACTGGATGCAGCAGGGACAGCAAGGGAAGTTGTTCTCTTGCCCTCCACGCAGAACAAAATGCCATTTTGTATGCGGTTAAAAATAATGCTTCGGTTGAAGGGTCGACCCTTTACGTGACTTTAGCTCCATGTTTGGCTTGTGCCAGGATAATTTTTTCGATGGGAATCTCCAAGGTGGTCTTTATGTATTCTTATGCAGAGTATAAAGGTCTTCCTTATGATGAGGGATTGGAATTCTTGGAAAAGTTTGGGGTTCAGGTGGAAAAGTACGAGCAGAAAATCACCTATGAGGACACCTTAATATGATTTTACCTGGTACGTTGTGGCGAAAAAGTTTGGAAGAAATTGTGCCGCCAATTGGAAGTATTAAGTATCAAGATTTTAGGTTCTAGAAAAAATCCTTTACAGCCCCTTTCTTCTGGAGATCAATTGCGTTTTTTTATTCACAATTTCGCTTTCAGCCTTTAACATTCCGCATTACCAGATTCGACAGTTAATACTTGCTACTTCCTTTTAACCATGATTACCGCTAAACGAAATTGACTTCAGGTTGGAGAGAAATTCCGAACTTTGCTTGTATATCCTTTTGGATTTTTTCTGAAAGTGCTTTGATGGCTTCCCCTTCGCCCTTCCCATAATTGACCAAAACTAGCGGTTGATTTTTATGGACACCTATTTCTCCAAAAGTTTTCCCCTTCCAACCCGCCTTGTCTATCAGCCAAGCAGCAGGTATTTTTACACCCTTTTCCAGTGGAAATCCTGGAATGTCGGGGTATTCTTCTTTTAAGGTCTGGAAATGTTTTTCGGGGATGGTAGGGTTTTTAAAAAAGCTGCCTGCATTCCCAATTTCCTGGGGGTCGGGAAGTTTTTCCTGCCGTATATGAATGACGGCCTTGCTGATAGCCTCAATGGTAAGGTCATGTTGGTTATACCCCATTTTCTTTAGAGTATTTGAAATGGACCCATAGCTGATATTAAAATGGGGTTTTTTGGAAAGTTTAAAAGTAACATGGGTAATGACATATTTGTCTTTGGCTTTGTTTTTGAAAATGCTTTCCCGGTATCCAAATTGACATTGGCTATGGTTAAATTTTTCCACGGACAAGGTCTCCCGGTTTACGGCTTCCAGTTCTTCAAAAACTTCTTTGATCTCTACACCATAAGCTCCTATGTTTTGCATGGGAGAAGCCCCAACAGTTCCGGGGATCAAAGAAAGGTTTTCTATTCCTGCCCATTTATGGGCTATGGCTTTAAGTACAAAGTCATGCCAGATTTCTCCTGCACCTACTTTTACCCAAATATTTTCTCCATCTTCTTTTAACACCTGAACGCCTTTGATGTCAATTTTGACCACCAGGGCAAACAAGTCTTTGGTCAATAGAATATTGCTTCCTCCTCCCAAAATATAAGCTGGGACATATTTATCCTTTGCTGTTTTTAATGCTTTTATTACTTCTTCATTGGAATGTACCCTGGTGAAAAATCGGGCTTTTTTGTCTATACCAAAAGTATTGTATGCTTTTAGAGAAATGTTTTCTTGTATATTCATGGTCGGGTTAATTGTAAGGCTAAGTCCCTGTCCCAATTTGGGTGTAATTCTAAGAAATTTTGAGTTTAAGCCTAATTTTATAAAATGATTGCTTTAATGTGATTACAAGCAACCATTTTAGTGCGAATTAAATAAGTTTTTAGGCAATAAGAAAATAAGCATTCTTGTTTCAAACAAAAATTAAAAAAATATGAAAGAAATGGTGATCAATGGGATCAGGATTCGTCCCGGCCAATCCTTAAATATAGAAATTGCCATTGCAAGACTTCCAACCCATACATTAATTGACCTTCCTGTATTTATTGATAGGTCAAAACAAGAAGGGCCTGTGGTTTTGATTAGTGGAGGGGTTCATGGAGATGAAATCAACGGAATCGTAGCGGTAAAAAAAATGTTAGAGGAAAAATTATTTAAACCGGTAAAAGGCACCTTGATTTTTATCCCTTTGGTTAATATTTATGGGTTTTTAAGTAATAGCCGGACTTTTCCAGATGGCAGGGATCTAAATAGAAGCTTTCCCGGTAATAATAAGGGGTCTTTGGCATCCCAGATTGCCTATATATTGACAACACAGATTATTCCTCATATCGATTATGGAATTGATATCCATACCGGGGGAAGGATGCTTTCCAATTATCCTCAGATAAGGGTGGATTTTAAGGACAAAATAGGCCTCGATCTGGCCAAAGCATTTGGGGCACGATTTATCATCAATTCTTCCCATATCGATAAATCATTTAGAAAAGAAGCCTTCAAAAAGGATAAGCATATTTTGGTATATGAAGGAGGGGAATCCATGCGTTTGGATGACTTGGTCGTTAGGGAAGCAATTGCAGGAACCCGAAGATTATTAAGCCATTTGGGCATGGTGGAGGATAAAGAGGAAAATTATTCTTCGCTGGTAATGAAGGAAAGTTCATGGTTAAGGGCAAAAATATCCGGAATTTTCACACCCTCGATATCGCTCGGAGAGGAGGTTAAAAGAGGTCAGGTTTTGGCCAAACTTTCTGACCCTTATGGACAGGTGAAGGTGGCAGTAAAATGTACTTCCAATGGATATGTAATAGGGCTAAACAACTCTCCGGTGGTTAATGCAGGAGATGCTCTTTTTCATATAGGTAAAGGATAAGTTGCGGGCTTTTTGAAAAAAATTAATAACTTAAATCATTCGGATTGAGTTTTATAATAAATTTCCTGCAAGATGACTGAGGATGAATTTTTAAAAATTAGGAACCGGACTGAGTACCTTTGTGAAAACCTGGAAACGGAGGATTTTATTATTCAGGCAGCAGAGCATGTAAGTCCGGCAAAATGGCATCTAGCCCATACCACTTGGTTTTTTGAAACTTTTGTTCTCAAAAATCACCTTCCTGATTACCGCGAGTTTCATCCTGATTTCGGTTATTTTTTCAATAGCTATTACAATGCAGTAGGTCAGCGTACTCAAAAAAATCAAAGGGGATTAATGACCCGGCCCAGTGTAGAAGAGGTTTTTGATTATAGGGGTTTTGTAAATGAACAAATGAGAAGATTACTGGCTAATTCACCATCCAATGATATTAATGAGTTGATTTACCTGGGACTTAATCATGAGCAACAGCATCAGGAGCTTTTACTTACCGATTTGAAATATAATCTATGGCTGAACCCGCTTTCACCTGCGGTGATCAATATCAAAGAATACGGTCCACAGCCAGAAGAATCCTGGGAAGATATTTCAGGGGGGCTTCATGAAATTGGTTTTGATGGGGCTGGGTTTTCCTATGATAATGAAAGAAAAAAGCATCAGGTATATATTGAAGATTTTGCTATTTCCTCCCGGTTGGTTACCAATGGGGACTATTTGAAATTTATTCTTCAGGGTGGTTATCAGCAACCTGAATGGTGGCATGCTGATGGTTGGGATTGGGTGCAAGCTAATAAAATCAATCAGCCTTTGTATTGGATCAACCGGACCCATAATCAGTTTCAATATTATACTTTGGACGGGGTGAAGGATCTTGATCCTCAGGCTCCCGTAGCCCATATTTCCTTTTATGAGGCAGCAGCATATGCTGAATGGGCAGGATGTAGGCTTCCTACTGAATTTGAATGGGAAGTAGCGGCAGAAAAATTGGAATGGGGACTCCGCTGGGAATGGACCAATTCTGCATATTTACCTTATCCTCATTTTGAGAAAGCCCCTGGGGCCATAGGGGAATATAACGGGAAATTTATGATCAACCAGATGGTTTTAAGGGGAGGTTCTGTGGCCACTGCTGAAGGTCACTCGAGAAAGACCTATCGCAACTTTTTTTATCCTCATCAAAGATGGCAGTTTACAGGTATCCGCCTTGCAAAAAAATAATCATTCCAAAAAATGCCTACGACTACCTCATACCTTTCCCATTTTGCCAAAGATGTATTGGAGGGCTTAAGCGCCAAGGAAAAATTTATTCCATCCAAATATTTTTATGATAAAAAAGGGGATCGCTTGTTTCAGCAAATAATGCATTTGCCTGAATACTATCTTACAAAAAAGGAATTTGAAATTCTGGATAAATTCAAAGACCGGATTTTAGCGCCAATTATTCAACAAGAAAAAGAATTCAATTTGGTGGAATTGGGAGCAGGAGATGGTTTGAAAACAAAAATTCTTATTGACTTTTTAATTCAGGAAAAAATCAAATTCAAGTATTTCCCAATAGATATTTCCGGCAATGCTCTGGAAGAACTTTCCAAAGCCCTGAAAAAGGAATTTCCAGGTCTTGGGGTTCAGCCCATTGAAAATTCTTATGGCGAAGCCCTTAAGATGAAAAACTGGAATAATGGCAGCCCTAGCTTATTGCTTTTTTTGGGGGCCAATATGGGAAATTTTAATCCAGAAGGGGTGGACAATATGGTTCAATTGATTTCAGGAGCCTTGCAAGCAGGTGATCAGGTTTTGATGGGAATAGATTTAAAAAAAGATCCAGAACTGATATTAAAGGCTTACCATGATAAGCAAGGGGTGACCAAAACTTTTAATTTAAATGTTTTGGAAAGGATAAACATGGAATTGGGAGGGGATTTCAAGCTTGACCAATTTAAGCATTGGCCTGTGTATAATCCAATGACAGGCGAATGCAAAAGCTATTTAGTAGCAATGAAAAACCAAACTGTTCATATAGAAGGAATAAAAAAAACTATATATTTCAAAAAGGCCGAATCCATTCATACTGAAATTTCCAAAAAATTTGACTTAGAGGAAGTAATGGCTTTGGCTCAGGGACATGGATTTGAAATAGTAAAGAATTTTTTGGACGACCAGGAATTTTTTGCTGACAGCCTATGGAGGAAACAATGAAAGGTGATATATATTAAGGTGGGCTTTTCAAATGCCACCCCATTTAGGGAGAGGAAAAAAACTAGTTATATGGATGTGAAAGGAAGTGTTGCAAGGAAACTCCGGTAAAGCGTTGATTTTTATTATTTTTGCAGTCAAATCTTAATCTGGAGGGCAGTATAAATGAAAAGCAAACCATTTACCTATTTTTTTCGGGTCCAATATTTGGGGCACCGGTACCATGGCTGGCAAAAGCAACCTGGTGTGAAAACTATCCAGGGGATGTTGGAAAGGAGTTTTAAAGTCCTTTTAGGGCATTTGGATTTTAATATTTTAGGAGCAGGAAGGACAGATTCAGGCGTGTCTTGTTTGGGTGGTGCATTCGAACTTTTTTCTGTAAGTCGCCTGGAATTGAATGGTCTTATAAAGCAGATCAATTTAATATTGCCGGACGATATCAGGATTTTATCCGCACAAGAGGTAGATTCTAGTTTTAATATTATCCAGGATGTTAAGGAAAAGGAATATCGGTACCATTTTGCCTCTGGTACCAAACCCCATCCGTTTGGTTCTCCATTTTTAGTGGTAATGCCCAAGTCCCTGGATATAGAAATGATGAAAGAAGGGGCAAATATCTTTACAGGAGAACATGACTTCCGTAGATTTTGCTTGAAACCCAATTCGGAAACCCAATTTAGAAGAGAAGTGGCCCATTGCGAGATTGTTCCCAATGAAGAGGGAGATTTATGGTTTCATTCCGGGCCAAGATATGAGTTGCGGGTAAGGGGTAAAGGGTTCCTAAGAAACCAGGTGAGGATCATGATGGGAGCCTTGTTTGAGGTAGGAATGGGGAAGCTCCAACTAGATGACCTAAAGGCCGCCCTCAACAGTAATGAAATAAGCCCATTGAGTAGAAAGGCCCCTGCCAATGGATTGGTATTGCAGCAGGTGGTGTTTTGAAATTTTCACCTTTCCCGCTGCATTTTTTAGCTATAATTAGATATTCAAAACCAAAACAGTATTTCTTTTTCCATAAATGGAAGGGTTAGCTATAAACCTCAGTTTGAATTAAAAAACGTCACTCCGTAGGCTTGGCGTGGGATTGGGGGAAAAAGCCATGGGAGTCTCGCATTTAACAGTTTGCCACGTCCTTTTTTCCTTCCTTTCCCTTGACAAAAAAGGGCTACTCAATGATGATTAAGGCCAAATTTCAATCCATTTAAGTCGAATTCAGGTTATAACATAAAACTCAAACTTTTCATGTAGTGGGCATTTCGTACAGGGAAATCGCCTTTAGATATGAAGTTTCTTACTCAAAGGGCCCCTGCATTCTGAAAGCGTTTTGTCATCCCGACAAGGGAGGGATCTTGACGGACTCAATAACGATATTGAAAACTAAAACCATCTTAGCGATACGATTTTGAAAAGATGCCCGCCACCACGGGCAAGTTCCTAACGCCTGTCCGTGGCGGATCAGCATGACAGCAGTACTTTATATATTAAATATTACTTTTAAGTTAAAAGCGATTTCCCTGGCCTATCGTACGAGGAAAAATTAGGGCTTATTTTTCATTATCAATTTTTCAATTATCAGCAAACCATTCGCAAATAATAACTCCTGAAAGCGTAAAATTAATTCCAGGTGGTAGATTAATATATGGTTGGGTAAATTATATATGAATTTCAATAACCATTTGAAAAAAATTACCTGTAATAATCATTTTAAAATCTGGAGTTATGAAAAAGTATTTATGGAGTTTAATAGTAATGGCTTTGGTGTTAGGGATGGGCAAACTTAATGCCCAGGAAAAGGAGGAGAAATCCGAACTATTAATGAAGGATGGCGTTGGGGTTTTAAATATGACTGTTGGATTGGGAAATGCCCTATATGGTGGGTATGGTTCCTGGTATTCGGTAGCTGTTCCACCTTTGGCGGTATCCTATGAAATAGGGATAATGGAAGACGTATTTGATGAAAATGGTAGTATCGGTGTTGGAGGATATTTAGGATATGCTTCCTATAAGTACAGATACAACAATGGATTTATTTCTGACTATAGAATCAGTAATTTTATTATTGGGCCTAGAGGAGCCTTCCATTACCAGTTTGTGGAAGACTTTGATACTTACATTGGGGTATTTTTGGGTGCCAATATTTCAAGCAACAATTTCGGAACAATTACCACAAGGACCCCTGGAGGCGTGTTGTTTGAAACTTTCTTGGGAGGAAGGTATTATTTTCAGGAAAATATGGCAGCCTTAGGAGAAATAGGATTTGGAATTGCTTATTTGAACTTGGGGTTGGCCATCAGGCTGTAAATAACATCAAACATAAAAATCATTTCAATGAGGAAATTCCTTTTTTAAAGATTAATGGGCGGTCGAAATCAAAAATGATGGAAGCTGTCATTTTTTTGGGATGATTTTTGCTCCGAATTCACATTTTTTAAAATCTAATATTTGGAAAATTGTTTTTGTATTTAAACTAGTATAAAAAGCTTTTTGTAAGTATATTAATGTAGTTAATGGTTTTTTACAAAATATTTTAGTGGAATAATACCTGTAAAATTACGGCATTTGTACTGTTGATCATCAAAAATGGGTTGTTCAATTTTAATAATCAACATGATGAAAATTTTAGCCTTCATTTTTGTTTTCTATATTTTTGACGCCCTTTCAAGTTTGTCGTGGAAATTACATCCAACATTATGGAGTCATTTCCAATCCAGCCCAGCTTGTGAGGTACCTAAAAGCTTTCTTAACGAGACGCCTAACATTTTCCTTCAGTTGCTATACCGGAAAGGAAATGTAGCTGATAATCAGGTGGAAAATCAATATAGATTATGGGCTGCCATTTTACTTTTTTCGACTATTTCGTTGATTGGTTTCTTAATGTATAAAAGAAGAAGGGACGTTCAGGAAAAAAAAAGGTTGGCCATTTTAAAATATCAACTCCATCAATCTGAATTAAAAGTTATGGGATCCCAGTTGAATCCCCATTTTATTTTTAATTCACTCAATTCAATAAGTTATTTTATTGCTGTAAACGACTCTGAAAAAGCTGACCAGTTTTTGTTGCGGTTTTCCAAATTGATGAGGAAAGTTTTAGAAAACTCAGGGCAAACAGAAATTATCTTAGCGGATGAAATGGAGACCTTAAATCTGTATTTGGAGCTTGAATCTGAAAGATTAAATCATGCTTTTGAATGTGAAGTTAAGATAGATCCGGAAATAGATCAAACCAACACATTGGTGCCTCCAATGATTTTGCAACCATTTATTGAAAATAGTATTTGGAACGGATATGCCGGAAATGACAAAAAAGGAAAAATTGTCATCCACATTAAAAATGACAAAAAAATGCTTTGCTGTATTATAGATGACAAAGGGAGGGATATCAATAATTCCTTTATCCCTACTTATATAAAAAACAATTTTACAAAGGCAACCAAGGGAGTCCAATTTACTAAGACAAGGATTGAAACCATCAATAAAATGAATAATAGAAAGGGAAAAGTTAATTTTATTGACTTAAATAATGGACTTAGGATAGAACTGGAGCTTCCCTTGGAATTAAACTTCTAAGGAGTATGATAAAAGCAATAATAATAGACGATGAAATACATTGTATAGAGCGATTAAAAAAAATTCTACTCAACCATTTTTCTATGTCCATTCAATTGGTGGGGACTTATAAAACTGTTTCAGGAGGGAAAAAGGCCATAGAAATTCTGAATCCTGATTTAATATTTTTGGACATTCAGTTAAAAAGTCAAAGCGGTTTTGATCTTTTAAATGAAATAGGAAAGGTAAATATCCATGTGATATTTACCACTGCCTTTGAAGAGTATGCCATTAAAGCATTTAAGTTTAATGCAATAGACTATTTATTAAAACCCATCGATCCTTCGGAATTAGCTGATGCTATTGTGCGACTACAAGGGGAAATGAAGAAAAACCAGCAATCTGAAAAGTTTGAAATACTTTTTAAGTCCCTTTGTGAGGAGAAAAAATCAAATAAAAAAATAGCCGTTCCAACAATGAATGGTTTGGTGATTCTAAATATTTCAGATATTATCCGATGTCAATCAGATGTAAACTACACCTATATATTTTTGGAAAGTGGAGAAAAAATGATGGTGTCTAAAAGTTTGAAAGAGTTTGAATTACTTTTGAAAGATTATCAGTTTTATAGGGTGCATAACTCTCATTTGGTGAATTTGGATTTTATTAAAAGTTATTTTAAAGGAAAAGGTGGATACCTTGAGTTATTAGATGGCTCTAGCGTGGAGGTTTCTTCAAGGAGGAAGTCCGGACTTTTGGTAAAACTTAATAAAGGCTGATTTTTTTATGTGAATAATAATAGGGTTTATCTAAAAATAAATATTGTATATCGGAAAGTAATTTAGGTTTTTGTAACTGTATTATACCTTAAATAAGGTATGAAATATATGTTATGGATAATATAGGTATGGAAAATTTACAAATTAATTATGGCAGAAAAACCGGTTGGTTTCTTGTGTTACTCTTGTCTTTTGCCTGTATTTTTACAAACTGTGGAATCGGTGAGGATTCGGTACCTGACAAATTGAATGATTTGAATAAATTAGGCTTTAAAGGGGTAACGGGAAATATCATGGAGGCAAGGGTAAATGGAAATGATTTTTGTACCCCAATTGGGACAGCCATTTATTTGGATATAGATGCACCCCGACTTTCCATTTTAGGTTTATTTGGTAATGCAAATCCGGGGTTTTCCAAATCATTAAATTTGGAAAACCCAGGGGAGGGAACTTATAGCCTCACCGATGGTCAATTTGGAACAGATAATGAGGAGGAAATTTATGCTGTTCATGAGGAAAAAGGGGAAGGAAGCGGTACAGTCACCATTACAGAACTCTCTAATTCCAGGGTAAAAGGCACTTTTGAGTTAACGGATATCGGGATAGATACCAGCGGTAATCCAAACGGTAAACAAGTGGAAGTCACCAAGGGAGACTTTGATCTTGCAATTGATTATAATCAGAATTGATTTTTTCTAAATCTTTTTTTCTATAAAAGAAAAGCCGTCATAGCTGTCCTATTAAATTCAAAAACCATCTGATTCAATGATTATTGGTGGTTTATTTTTATATGTTGGTTCAATGAGGGGAAATATATTTACCGGAAAGAAAATGGAGGTTATCGGAAAAATCTCTGGGTTTATTGGAATCCTTTTCTTTAAAGAAGAAAAACCGGGTAAATTATAAGTCATTAATTCTCATTAAAAAAAAGAAAAACTTAGCCTATCCCATTGCTGAATTAGTTCTATTTGACAACTTTTGATGGGTGAATTAATCCTATCGTTTTGTTGTGGGGAAGGGCTGTATAGTATGGTTTTATATTGTCTTTCGGTTATCATATTTTCATAGTGATAGGGGTGTCAAATAAGTTTATATAAGCATTGTGTAATTTGTATTAAAATATATAATTAATAGTCTTAATTATGGAAAAACAAATAAAGTTGAATAATATATTCTTGTTAATAGTCACGATAGTAGTCGGTTGTCTTACCGCGTGTATGGATGATATTGACGATATCACGCCGGCCAATGATGCCGAGAAGAATAATATTTATATGGCCCAGGCCAGTGTAGCGAGGCCGGATCTCTCCCCGTGGCAAAATCCGGCCGGGATGGATGAAAGTGATATCACCTTAAGCGCGGCGCCGGCAGACGGTACGCCGGTTACGGTTTCTGTTGATGTCACCAATTACGGCGATGCGGCGGTAAACACGGCCGATGATCCTGTCGCCGTGCGGTTAAAAGGCAATGGCGCTAATATTGCAACCGATGCCGATGCAACCAACGATACCAAGACCATTGATGACGGCACGGTGATTAATCCGGGCGAAAGCGTGACCGTGTCATTTACATGGACGCCGGATAGCGATAACGGCACGACGGGTATTGCCGCGAATGTTGATTCGAATGGTGTAATTTTTGAAAGTAATGAAGGCAACAATATCACCATTAAATCCGTGAACATTGATGCCGGGAATAATGCGGCGCCGGCCAGTATCGCCGGTTTTGAAAAGCCGCTGATTACCGATGATCCGAGCACGCCGGACATTGAAATTCTGGCGGTTAAAAAGCGCAGCCACCGGGCTATTCCGGTGAAGTTCACAATGTTTGATGAAAACGGTGTTGAGCTGACGGATCAGAACCTGCCGGAAGGCGCGGCGCCGACCATAAGCGTTTGGTTTAATCCAGAAGCATCCGGTAGTGGCACAACAGCGATTGAATCCGACCTGTTAAGCACGGGCGGAATCGATACAGGTTATGATTTCCGGTACGAGGATGATCATTGGGTTTACAATCTTTCAACAAAAGGGCTGAAAGATTCCGGTAATTATACCATCGAGGTGAACTCCGGCGATGATAGCGTTTATCTGATCAACCAAGACACCAATCAAATTTCTTTTCAGCGAAAATAAGCGTTAGAGATTATAAGGATTAAAATTATAATGCCGGGTCTTTCATTAAAGGGCCCGGTTTTGTTTTGCCTCCTTTATTTAGCCGTGTATGTTTCAACAGGTAAACAGGCTCATGAAAATCCAAAAAGAATTATTTGTGGACAATTTCCTATAACGGAAAAATGATATCAAATATCGGAAAAAAGAAGGTGTTGATGGAAATCCAGTTCCAGACTGCCTGGGGATGAGGTAACTTATAGGTAAACCATTTTATTTATTTCACTTTAAATCCGTTTGCTATGGTACGATTTTATCTAACATTTGTCTTTATTTTATCGATATCGGTTAGCGTTTTTGCTAAAGTATTAAGGGTGAATAACCAGGAAACTTCTAATCCTGAACAAAATACCTTTGCAAGTTTGGAGGAAGCTTATAGTTATGCTGTATCTGGAGATACCTTATATATAGAAGGTTCCAATATCAGTTATGGAAGTTTAACTATAGAGAAAAAAATAGTTTTGATTGGTCCAGGGTATTTTTTGTCAGAAAACGAGGGAGAAACCTTTCATAAACAAAATGCCCAAGTGAATAGAATTAATTTTAGTAATGGATCCTCTGGGGCAAAAGTTTTTGGTTTAAGTGTTTCTGCTGGGTTTTCTCCCCGGTTAAACATTAATGTTGATAATATTGGAATATTTGGTTGTTATTTTCCTGGAAGTACCATTTTATTTTCTGTTAGTAATTTGAATGACATTGTAATTCACGGTTGTTTTTTCACAGATTTTCCATTTTCATTTGGGTTTAATATAGCTCCTCCTCAAAATTACTTAATATCAAATAATATTTTTCAAAAAGGTTTTTTAATTAAGGATAATAATTCAGGAACCATTGTAAATAATGTTATTGGAGAAAGCACTTTTAATGTTGGCCTCAATTCTACTGTCCAAATCCATAATAATATTCTTTTAGGAGAGGATGAATCCGAAGCGGTATTCCCAGATGGAGGAGGAAGTAATGTTAGCTATAATATTTCCGTTGCTGGACAGTTTGGTAATGAAAATGGCAATCAATCAAATGTGACTGCTCAAGATATTTTCATTTTAGGAGAAACAACCTCAGATAGCCAATATATGGTCAGGGAAGGTGGGCCTGCAGATGGAACCGGAAAGGATGGAGAAGATTTGGGCCCTTTTGGTGGGGTGAAACCTTATAAATTATCAGGAGTCCCTGATTTGCCTGTCGTTTATGACTTTAGCACTTCCGGATTTGGTACACCTGAAGACCAATTGCCTGTTCAAATCAAAGTTAGGGCCAAATAAATAGGAGGGGATATGAGGTTCAAGATTTACTTGATTTTTGTATTGGCCATGGTCATCGGCTGTTCGGCATTTTCCCAACAAATCAGTCAGGGTGAATATTTTTTCAATCACTACGTTGATTTTGGGGAAGGTACTTCCTTTAGTTTAAATGACCAGGAGGCCAATTTGGATGTTGATATCAGCAGTCTTCCTGCTGGGATCAATAAGATATATACCCGGGTAAAAAATGAAAATGGTTTATGGTCCCTGACCACCCAAAGTACATTTTATAAATACCAGGCCCCTCAAAACCTGAAAATGGTGGAAGCGGAATATTTTATCGATGATTATGTGGATTTTGGAAAAGGGAATACGCTTGCTCTTGAAGAAGGGAGTGGGGATTACCTGATCGAATTGGATGGACTGTCTCCGGGAATCCACCTTTTGTATATCCGGGCCAAAAACAATTTGGGGCAATGGTCCCAGCTTAACAAAAGTGTTTTCTATGTTGAGGATGGTGAATTGGCCAAAATAGTTGCCCTTCATTATCGCTTCGTTGGGGAAGACTTTACCAGTGAATCCTATGTGTTTGAGGATTTTGAACCTTCCACCGAGGTGGTATTGGATCAAAACGATTTTATGGCCAATTCGGAAGGTTTGGAAGAGGGAAAAACCTATAAGATGCTATTGACAGCGGTCAATGAAAAAGGCCAAAGCAGTTTTAGGTATACCATTAGCTTCGTTTATTCCGAGGTAGCCCAAATCACCATTGAAAGCATAGAAACCGTTGATTTGACTTGTTTTGAGGCTAATGATGGAAATGCAACCATCAATGCTACTCTTGCAGGAAAAGACTTGGAATATAGTTTGGACGGTGAAAACTATGTTTCCAATTCCACCTTCGAAAATCTCTCAGCAGGAGATTACACGGCCTATATTAGAGAAGCCAACAATGCTGAAAATGTGGTAGAGGAAAGTTTCTTCATTACTTCACCTGCCTTGCTTGAGTTAACAGTGCAGGGATTGAACCAACCTAATTGCCCAGGGGATGAGACCGGTGGATTTAATATTGCCGTTTCAGGAGGAACAGCGCCTTATGAATATAAATTGTCCTCTCAGGAGAAATTCAAATCTGAAAATAGTTTTGGTAACCTGGGAGAGGGGTCATATACGGTGAATGTGCGGGATGCTAATGGTTGTGATCAAATTATTGAAGTTGATATTTCTCCTCTTGGTGAACGTCCTTCTGTTCCAACTATTGAGGTTTTGGAAGGATCTACCATTACCTTACAATCCAGTAACTCCGGAAATAATCAATGGTTTAAAGATGGAGAAATCATTCCAGAAGCTACCGGACAAACCTATGAAGTCCTTGAAGAAGGAGCTTATCAAGTGATGGTTACCAATTCCACAGGCTGTACAGCTATTTCCGAATCCCTAGAAATAGGACCAATTACTTTGGAAAATATTGAGACTGAAGCTTTGTCCTGTTTTGAGTCCAATGATGGTTCAGCAACCATTAATGCTACTGTTGAAAAAGGAGAGCTGGAATATAGCTTAGATGGCCAAAACTATACAAGTGAAAATACATTTGGGGATTTAGCTGCAGGAAATTACACTGGATACATTAGGGAAGTTGGAGAGCCTGCCTATGTTATTGAACCAAACTTTACCATTACAAGGCCTGCCAAATTAATGGCGGAAGTTGGAAGTATTAGCCACCCAAATTGTCCCAATGAGGCTTCAGGAAACTTTACCATAAGCACAACTGGAGGAACGGCACCATATAACTATAGCCTATCCGGGCAGGGAGGCAATCAGGAAGCTAACTCCTTTGAAAACCTTCAGGAGGGTGATTATACAGTTACCGTAAAAGATGCTAATGGATGTTCCGCTGCAGTTGCGGTTAATATCAGTGCCCAAGGGGAAGCCCCTGCTATCCCAACCATTGGAATAGAAGGTATGGATGAAATTTCTGCTGAGTTGTTCTTAGAATCCAGCAGTGCCCAAAATAACCAATGGTTAAAAGATGGGGAAGAAATTCCAGGAGCAACCGGTCAAACCCTAGATGTTACAGAAGCAGGAAGTTATCAGGTTAGAGTGACCGGATCTTCTGGATGTACTTCCATCTCAGAACCTGTGGCCATTACTTCCTCCCCGGAAATATCCGATTTGGATATCAAACTTTATCCTAATCCTGTAGAGGACGTCGTTCAGATTGAATTTGGAAGGGAAACGCTTCTTGAGAGGATACGGGTTTATAATGCAAATGGTATTCTAATAAGGGATATTGAAAATCCATTTGGTCCATCTAATAGTTTCTTTGTTGACTTAAGTGGATACACTTCCGGAATCTATACCATTCAGGTTGAAGGTTATGGCTTATTTGAGAGATTGAGACTAATTAAAAAATAGGAGATATGGTTAGTAGTAATAAAAATAGATTAATAGGATTGGTTTTGCTGATTTTATTTTCCTTATCGTCTTGCGGGAAAGACGGTAATGGAAACCCTCAGCAAACCGATCCCACAGATGAAGAATTAATTGTAAGGGACTGGAACCTGGTTTCTGTTACCTCGAATGGAATGGGCATTAATTCTAACGGATTTTCTATCAAATTCAATAAAGGGGGAACATTCAATTTTAATACTCCGGGAATCCCTGAATTACCCCAATCCGGGACATGGGTGCTGACTAATTCCGGCAATGTGATTATGCTCAATGGAAATGTAGAACTGGAAGTGGGGGTGCTCAATGTGAACCGTTTTGTCTTCGACCATTCGAATACCAATTTTAAAGAGGGAAATGTTACAACGGAGTTTGTTTTAGAAAAATAAATAATTTTTAGGTCCTAAAATTGAAAATAGGTCTTTTGCCATGCATAAGACCTATTTTTTTTAAAGGAAGAGGTCAGGTTTAAGTTTAAGAGTCACAGAAAATAAGGGAATATTTACAGATAATAAATTGGGTTTAAATTTTAAGGTTCATACCTGTACCTTAATGGTGTCGATTAATTTGTGAGGTTATCCTGAAATTTTTAACCTATGAAAGCTAAGGAACTTTTGCTGATCCAGCCCAATTGGAATCCTCCATTAAATATTTTTTATGAAGAGGCTGAATTTCCTCCTGATTATTCCATAAAAAGGATGGAAATGGGGGAAATGGCTGTCAAATATTTAAAACGTAATAAAATTGATTTGGCAATTATTAACCTGGAGGGCATTCAGAAAGATGTAATGAAGGAGTTAATAATTTTGAGCCATTTGTTAAATGATGATTTTGAAATTCCATTTATCTTATTGTCGGAATGGATATGTTCTGAAGTCAGGAGGGAAATATACAATAGTAGTCCTAGTGCCCATTTATTAAAACCCATTGATGCTGCTCAATTATCGGTAACAATTGAGAGAATATTACAGTGCGGAATGGTCAGCCCCAATAACCCATTACCTTATGATTTGAATGGGGGAAAGTCCTATCCGGGTAATGACAGCTTTTTCATCAGGGAAAAAGGGGTTTACCACAAGATAATCCTTGATGATCTGGAAAAAGTAGTGTCAGATGGGGATATAATTTATATCCATTTGAAATCAGGTTTGGGGCCATTTACGGCTTCCTTATGCTTGAAGAAATTTCAAAAGCAATTTCCCTTTCCGTCCCTCCAAAGGATTAATAAATCTTGTATTATTAACCTTAGACATCTTTCTAAATTTGACAATAATTATGTGTGGGTCAATGAAAAACCTATTCTGATTGGGGCCCGCTACAAAAAAGAATTTTTAAAAAAAGTAAAAATTGTTCGAACCGGTTGAAGATTGGTTCAAAATCTTTTTACCATTCATCTAAGGCAAAAAAAAGACAAGAGGTTTCATCTACCCCTTGTCTTTATTGTTCATTTCCATAAATAATTTACCCAAAAAACTTTTTCAATTCATCAATTCTCTTTGCTAGATGAGTCTCTACTGCGCGGTAGGCACCGCGGTTGGGTAAGTGCTCATTGACGGAAATATAGTATTTGATCTTGGGCTCAGTACCAGAAGGCCTTGCAGAGATTTTGCTGCCATCCTCCAGGTAAAACTGGATAACATTAGATTTGTCCATGTTCAAGGGTTCTTCTTTGCCATTGACCATATCATACACTTTGCTTTCCTGCACATCAACAACTTTGGTGACTTTCACACCATTGATGGTTTCCGGCCGGTTATTCCGGAAGCCGCGCATTAATTCCTGGATCTGTTCGGCTCCATCTTTGCCTTTTTTGGTGACAGAGATGAGGGATTCCTTATAGAAACCATATTCCTGGTAAATTTCTGCTAAAACATCAAAAAGAGTCATCCCTCTTTCCTTGTAATAGGCAACCACCTCTGCAAGCATAGCGCAGGCAGAAACGCCATCTTTATCCCTTACTTTGTCACCCACAAGGTAACCATAGCTTTCCTCACCGCCTCCGATAAACTGTTTTTTGCCTTCGTATTTCCGGATCAGGTTGGCAATATTCTTAAAACCAGTCAATACAGAATAACAAGGTACATCATAACCCTTGCAAATCTCATCGATCAATTCGGTAGTAACGATGGTGTTTACCATAAATTGATCACCGGTAAACTTGCCTCTTTTTCTCCAAAGCTCAAGTAAATAATAGGTAAGAATAGAACCGGTTTGGTTTCCATTGAGCAGCTCAAATTCACCTTTTTCATTAGGAATGGCAGCAGCATAACGGTCTCCATCTGGGTCACAGGCCAGGATAAGTTCTGCTTTGACTTCTTTTCCAAGCTTCAAAGATAAGTTAAGTGCTTCTGCTTCCTCCGGATTGGGATAGATCACTGTTGGAAAATTGCCATCCGGTTCAGCTTGTTCCTTGACCACATGGATGTTTTCGAAACCAAAAACCTTCAAAGCGGCTGGAACCATTTTTCCTGAAGCCCCGTGGATAGGAGAAAAGACAATGGGCATGTCTTTTTGGGTCAAGATGGCTTTTGGTGATAAGCTCAGTTTCTTGATGTCATCCAGGTAGCTGAGGTCCAGTCCTTTACCGATATATTCGAACAATTCTTCATTCTTATCCCATTTTACATCATCTATGGATCTGATTTTTTGTACTTCCTGGATGATGTTTTTGTCATGAGGAGCTACTACTTGTCCTCCATCATCCCAATATACTTTGTATCCATTGTACTCCTTAGGGTTGTGGGAGGCGGTTACCATAACCCCGCTTTGGCAGCCATAATAACGGATAGCATAAGATAGGACGGGGGTAGGCCTCATTTCTTTAAAATACATGACTTTGATCCCATTTGCTGTAAAGACATTAGCGGTTGTTTCAGCAAAAAGGGTATTGTTGATCCTGGAATCATGGGTAATGGCTACTTTGATCTCTTGATTGGGGAATGATTTCAACAGGTAATTGGCCAGTCCCTGAGTGGCCATGCCTACCGTATAGACGTTCATTCGATTGGAGCCTACTCCCATCAGGCCACGAAGCCCACCGGTTCCGAATTCAAGGTCTTTATAAAAGGCATCAACCAACTCTGACTGGTCTTCTGCCTCCATCAGGGCTTTAATTTGGTCTTTTGCTTTTTGATCAATATTACTCTTTAGCCAGGTTTTGGCTTTGGTGATTATGGATGTGTCTGTCATAATTTTTAAAAAACTTAAAATGAAATTCTAATTTACGTATAAAACCCATTTTTGCCACTTTCAGGGGAAAGAGAAACAAAAAAATAAGCGGGTTTTCTATTCAACCTACATTGTTAATTTTGAAATGGTTTTGTAAACCTGCCAGGTTTAGATGTGCAAATTGGCGAAAATCAAACCTTTAGCGGGTGAAACCTGGCAGGTTTTAACCTTTAAGATAAAATGACAAAGTAGAGTTCATAATTTTCCAAAATCCTTTTTATCTAGTGTTTATAGATTCCCTCTCAGTTCCTGTTCCCTTTCAATGGCCTCAAACAAAGCTTTGAAATTGCCTTTTCCAAATGATCTGGCACCTTTACGCTGGATGATTTCATAAAATAAGGTGGGCCTGTCCTGAACAGGTTTGGTGAAGATTTGTAAAAGGTAACCTTCTTTGTCCCTGTCCACCAGTATATTAAGGTTCTGTAGCGATTTAATATTTTCATCGATTTCCCCAACCCTGTTATGCAAGTCATCATAATAAGTGGGAGGGACTTCTAAAAATTCCACCCCTCTTTTTCTTAATTCTTCAACTGTAAAGATGATATCATCAGTAGCAATCGCAATATGCTGTACCCCAGGGCTGTTGTAATAGTCTAAATATTCTTCAATCTGGGATTTTTTCTTTCCTTTGGCAGGCTCATTGATTGGAAACTTAATATACCCATTGCCATTGGCTACCACCTTGGACATTAAGGCTGAATATTCAGTGGAAATGTCTTTGTCATCAAAGGTGACCAACAAGCTGAATCCCATTACTTTTTCATAAAAATTCACCCATTTGTTCATTTCACCCCACCCCACATTTCCTACACAGTGATCAATAAATTTAAACCCAACCGGTTGGCTGGAATATTGGCTTTTTCTTTCCATGAATTGAGGGAGAAAGGGGCCATTATAGTTTTTTCTGTCCACAAAGGTGTGAATGACTTCTCCATATGTATGAATAGAAGAAATGGTCACTGTTCCGAATTCGTCCTCGAGTGTTCGGGGTTCCTGGTAGGAAGAAGCCCCGCGGGAAGTGGTTTCTTCCCAGGATTTTTCCGCATCACTCACCTCCAAGGCAATGACTTTGACTCCATCACCGTGTTTTTTTATGTGGGTGGAAATAGGGTGGACATCAAAAAGAGGGCTGGTAAGCACCAACCTTATTTTTCCTTGTTCCAAAACATAGGAAGCCCTGTCACGGATGCCCGTTTCTGGACCTGCATAGGCTACCAGCCGGTAACCAAATGCATATTGGTAATAAAGTGCAGACTGCTTAGCATTGCCTACATAAAGTTCGATATGGTCAGTGCCTATTATGGGGAGAAAGTCATGTTCCATCTTGGTGTTTATTTGGGTTTAATGAATAAGCTTATAGTTAAAATAAATATAAAAAATTAATCCGGCTAATGAGATTGTTTTTTGAATTCCTGGATTTTTATTGATTGAGGCTGGATTCGCTTGATAAAGGAATAACTATCAATGATGGGGAAATGCTTTATCCTTATTAATAATAAAGAATTGATAAAAAGAAAATTATTGAGGGCCAAGCAAGTAAAGCAAAATTGATCCACATTGCCAAACAAAACCGTTCAGATGATCCGTTAAATTGTTTAAAGAAGTCTTAAGCCTTTTTTGGAAACTTTTTGGGTATTATCTACCTTCATATAAAAATTACAAAATCAAAGTTGATATATGGATTTGAATAAGTTAGACACAGACCTAACCGCTATTGTAGAGAAGAGGATTGAGTTAAGCAAAAAGACTTATGCTGACCCTGAATATGATGATATTGAGGAGGAAGTGCATGATTTGGAAGATGATTTCAATGAAGAGTTTGGCGATCAATTGGAAGGAGAATTAGAAAAAATATACGATAAGCTAGATTCAGATACAGATATATTGCTCCCTTCGGCTTATTTGGCCAATAAATACACCCCCATGCAACCTGATGCCCATGGAATTATTTCTTATGAAGTAAAAGGAAAAGAAGGGGTGCCTATCGAATCCGAACAATTTGATGGCCAGGATGTAAGAATCGTTCTGATTCCCAATCCAACTCGATTTGTGATGCAGATCAATGGTGTTTCTTTGAAGGATCTTTGGAGGTCCAGATAAAGGCAAAATAGAAAAAACCGGAAGCCTAAAAGTTTCCGGTTTTTTTGTGCCTCAATCATATTCTTATTCTTAGAAAAGTAGGAACTACGATTTTATTATTGAATTAATTGATTCTTGAGTTATCTGCTTCCAAACCTTGATTTCGATTTTTTGATTGTAATTAAAACTTGCAGATGGGGATTCAGTTAAATGGTTAACCAATTAACCATTAACTGGGGACCCGTAAAAATATTTGAGTTATTCCAAATAGGCCCTAGATTTATTAAGGACAAAGTAACGGACCCACCCAACAATTAATAATTAATACCCCAACTTTCCCCTTACTTTAGCCAGCATATTTTGGGCTTGTTCCCTGGCTTTTGCTTCCCCCTGTTCCAACTTACTTTCCAGTTCATCCAGGTTATTCATATAGTAATCGAAGATTTTTCGTTCTTCTGCAAATTTTTTCAATATCAGGTCCAGCAATTCCTTCTTGGCATGACCATATCCAAAGTTTCCTCCCTGATATTTTTGCCTCAATTCCTCGGTTTGGTCCGGATTGGAAATTAAGCTGAAGATTTTAAATACATTGCAAGTGTCTGGGTCTTTAGGGTCCTCCAAAGGAGTGCTATCGGTAACAATGCTGTACACATTTTTCTTCAGTTGTTTGGCCGGTAAAAAAATGTCGATATAGTTATTGTAGGATTTGCTCATTTTTTGACCATCAGTACCTGGAATGGTCATCAGTTCCTGCTTAATTTGGGCCTCGGGCAGGACAAAAATTTCCTCTTCCATCAAGTGATTAATGGTATTGGCAATGTCCCGGGTCATTTCCAAATGTTGTTGCTGATCTTTACCCACAGGGACCAGGTCCGCACCAAATATCAGAATATCAGCAGCCATCAATACTGGATAAGTAAATAAGCCTGCATTGACATCAGCAAGTCTATCCGATTTGTCCTTAAAGCTATGGGCATTGGCCAGCATGGGATAGGGAGTGAAGCAACTGAGGTACCAGGTCAACTCTGCAATTTCGGGAATACGGGATTGCCTGTAAAAGACTGTTTTGGAAATGTCCAGCCCAAAAGCCAGCCAGGCAGCTGCTACTGCATGGACGTTTTGTTTCCTTTGAGCCCCATCTTTGATGGTGGTGAGAGAATGGAAATCTGCTATAAAAATGTAGGATTCGTTTTTCTCCTTTTTGGTCAGTTCAACTGCAGGAATAATGGCCCCAAGGATATTTCCCAAATGAGGCCTTCCAGAACTTTGAATGCCAGTAAGTACTCTTGCCATCAGTTAAATTTTTGACGCAAATTAAATAAATATACACACAAATCGCCTTAATTTTCCCG
Source organism: Echinicola jeungdonensis (assembly GCF_030409905.1). Classification (NCBI taxonomy): domain Bacteria; kingdom Pseudomonadati; phylum Bacteroidota; class Cytophagia; order Cytophagales; family Cyclobacteriaceae; genus Echinicola; species Echinicola jeungdonensis. The sequence goes on along the minus strand of NZ_JAUFQT010000002.1, from coordinate 1,000,226 downwards.
TTATTTGTGCATATGAAACAGATTTGCCTTGTATCCTTCGTTTTTGTATCAATGTTATTATTTGGCTTTTCCGTTAAAGGTCAGGGACTTGAGAAGTATCCTTTGATTTGGGAAAGGTCCCAAATTGAATTGGGGTCGGTCCTTGAGGAATACGGAGAGGTAACCGCAGAATTTTATGTTTTGAATAACGGCCTAAAACCAGTGGTTCTCAAGGAAGTTGCGACAGATTGTGGTTGCACCACTGCTGACTATACAACCGATACTTTGTATCAGGACAAAATTGGCCGGGTAAAAATTGCCTATGATCCTCAGGGCACGGGTGGAAGGTTCAAAAAGGAAATCATTGTCCGGAATAACCTGAACCCAAAAGGAGACACCCTTTACCTGGAAGGATATGAAATTCCTCATCCTGAAAAAGTTGCCCAATATTACAATTCCCGGGTAGGAGATCTTGGTTTCCGTTTTAGCTCTATCAATATGGGAGAGGTGTTTACCAATAAGCCTAAAATCAAATATGTGGATTTTTATAACTTTAAAGATATGCCCATCACCCTCGATGAGCAAAGAAACCACTTGCCTGAGCATTTAAAAATTAATATGATTCCAGCGATTGTGCCTGCAAAATCCAGGGGCTTGCTGGCCATACAATATGATGGAGCAATTAAAAATGATTTGGGCTTTTTTGATGAAATTGTTCCATTCCACATTGAGGCTAATGGTGATCAGGAAATCGAGCTACGGCTTTTGACTACCGTTCATGAATACTTTGATCCGGTGCCTAAAAGTGAAGTGGATAATATTCCCAAACTGGCGATTTCTGAAGTGGAAGTGGATCTGGGAAAAATTTCCAGCAATAGGGTAGTGTCAAAGTCCATAAAACTGACCAATATTGGTGAAAAACCAGTCAATATCCGAAAAATAGTGACCAACTGTGATTGTGTTGATTATGAACTGAAGACAATGGACCTATTGCCTGGGGAGGATATGGATTTGCTGATAACATTTGATCCTAAGGGAAGGTTAGGAATTGACCATAAGACAGTGGCAATTTTCAGTAATGATCCCTTAAACCCGACAAGGACTATCGTGATCAAAAGCAGGATCGACTAGGTGGTTTAAGGTTGGAAAGTTATTAATGTTTTAAGATTAGAATGTTAGGGTTCAGATTAATCATGCATTGCCGGGTATAAATTGCCTATGACCTGATCATAATATCTTCACCAAGTCAATCACCAGTTCCATTCAAAAAATTCATGAAAAAAATAAATCGATGATTTAAAGGATTGGAATAAAAAATAAGTTTCCCATATACCAAATACTACAATTACCTTATTTACCGGTCCTTGTGTACATCGTACTTTGTACCTGGTACCATTGGAGACCAAATTTAGAATCTTTAAACTGCTATCCTTCTACGAAATCGTTGAGAAAATTCGTGCCAGAAAAATTACTTAAATGCCTGTATTCCCGTAATCTCCTGCCCTAAAATCAACAGGTGAATATCATGAGTTCCTTCGTAGGTGATGACTGATTCAAGGTTCATCATGTGGCGCATCAGGGAGTAATCTCCTGTAATGCCCATTGCTCCATGGATTTGGCGGGCTTCCCGTGCGATGTCCAATGCCATGGCTACATTATTTCTTTTGGCCAGGGAAATCTGGGTGCTTGTGGCTTTATCTTCATTCATCAACTTGCCCAATCTCCAAACCAATAATTGGGCTTTGGTAATTTCTGTAAGCATTTCTGCTAATTTCTTTTGGACTAATTGAAAAGATCCAATGGGTTTGCCGAATTGAATCCGTTCTTTAGCATACCGTCTGGCGGCATCAAAACAATCCATGGCCGCACCCAAACTGCCCCAGGCAATTCCATATCGGGCTGAATCCAGGCACATCAACGGGGCTCCCAGGCCGGATTTTCCAGGTAATAAATTTTCTTTTGGCACTTTTACATTGTCGAATACCAATTCACCAGTAGAAGAAGCTCTCAAAGACCATTTTCCATGGGTTTCGGGAGTGGAAAATCCCTCCATGCCTCTTTCCACGATCAGTCCGTGGACCCTTCCTTCTTCATTTTTTGCCCATATTACTGCAATGTCCGCATGGGGAGCATTTGAAATCCACATTTTGGAGCCATTGAGCAGATAATGATCTCCCATGTCTTTGAAATGGGTTTTCATTCCAGCAGGGTTGGAGCCATGGTCGGGTTCGGTCAGGCCAAAGCAGCCCAGCATTTTTCCGGCAGCTAATGGGGGTAAATATTTCTTTTTTTGGGCTTCTGAACCCATTTTATAAATGGGATACATCACCAAAGATCCCTGGACAGAAGCAGTGGACCGCATTCCGGAATCACCCCGTTCGATTTCCTGCATGATCAGGCCATAAGATATGTAATCCAATCCACCTCCCCCATATGCTGTTGGGATTTGCGGTCCGAAAGCGCCTACTTCTCCAAACTTTGGGACAATTTCTGGAGGAAAATGAGCATCCTGTGCCCAGGATTCGATATAAGGGGAAACCTCTTTTTTAACAAAATCCCTAATGGAATTCCGGATTAATATTTGCTCTTCAGTAAAAAGTTCATCGACCAGGTAAAAGTCTACTCCTTCAAAAAGGTCCTGGTGTGAAGAAGATTGTTTGGATTGAATTGCCGCCATGGAATTTTGGTTTATTGGGTTTTTAAATAGATTTTTGCACTTTCTATCTTATGAATTTGTTAACTTCTAGCTTATATCAATAAAGTAAGAAGTTTGATAAAAAGCCATAACAAAAGCGTAAAAAAATCATCCATGAATAGGGAGCAGCCTCCTAAAGAGATCATTGAAAAGATTCACCAGCTTCACGAAAAATTCAAAGCTTCTGGACAGGATTTGTCTTCCTATCTGGAAGGTTTATTATATGCTGATTACCTGACCTATTGGGATTATATTAACCTTGATACCTTATTGACCCTTCAGCAGCCTAAAACTTCCTTCAAGGACGAAAAAATCTTTATCATTTATCACCAGATCACAGAACTTTATTTTAAGCTGATCATTTGGGAACTGGAACAGATTGCTGGACAGGAAGAAATTAAGGCTGCTTTTATGAAAGAAAGATTGGATCGGGTGATCATGTATTTTGATCAGTTGATTTCCTCTTTTTCGGTAATGTGGAAGGGGATGGAAAAAGACCAATTTTTAAAATTCCGCATGTCCCTTTTGCCTTCCAGTGGCTTTCAGAGTGCACAATACCGGATGATTGAGATCATGTCCACAGAAATCCAGCATTTGGTCAATTTAAAGGAAAGGGAAGAATACCGGGATATCAACTTGACCAGTGTGGACAGTTTGTTTGATATTTTATATTGGCAATTCGGGGCCAAAGAACTCGCTACCGGGGAAAAGACCCTTACTCTGAAAACTTTTGAGCAGAAATATGGCAAAAAGCTCAAAGAGCTGATCATGGCTTATAGGAAAAAGAATATCTGGAAAACCTATCTAAAATGTCCGGACAAGGATGAAAAGCTGACGGGGATGATGCGGACCTATGATATGAAGGCCAATATTTTTTGGCCCTTGGCACATTATAAATCAGCCGTAAGGTACCTGCAGCGGGACCCTGGGGATATCGCTGCCACAGGAGGTACCAACTGGCAAAAATATTTGCCCCCCCGTTTTCAAAAGGTGATTTTTTATCCTGAACTTTGGTCTGACCAGGAGATAGAGGAATGGGGTAAAGGCTGGGTTGTACGGGAAGTTTTTGGCAAGGAAGAATAAAATTAGCTATATCCGAGATGAAGTGACTTCTTTTCCTGAAAGAATAACATTGTTCAATTTTAAGGATAAATACCTTACCTGATGAAAAAAGAAATCCAATTTCGGCTCAGCCCCAGAGAAGCCTTTGATGAAAAGGTTTTTGAGAAAAAGGTCCTCAGTGAACTAGGTCTCCATAAAGGGCAGGATAATATTCAAATTCGCCAAACAAAAAGATCCATCGATGCCAGGGGACGTCAGGTAAAAGTCAATGTTTCCGTAGAAACTTTTATCAATGAAGAACCCAGTAGCAGGGTAATAGGGGAATACCGGTATAAAAATATAGAAAATGCCTCGTCCGTCATCATTGTCGGCTCCGGGCCTGCCGGGCTTTTTGCTGCTTTGCGGGTTATTGAGTTGGGAGGAAAACCCATCATCCTGGAGAGGGGGAAGGATGTTAGGAGCCGAAGAAGGGATTTAGCCGCCATCAATAAAGAACATTTGGTCAATCCAGAATCCAATTATTGTTTTGGGGAGGGGGGCGCCGGAACTTATTCGGATGGAAAACTTTATACTCGCTCAAAAAAAAGAGGGGATATCAGAAGGGTACTGGAAATCATGGTGAAATTTGGTGCAACTGAGCAAATTTTGGTAGATGCCCATCCCCATATCGGTACCAACAAATTACCAGGGTTGGTGAAAGCTTTGAGGCAACAGGTGCTGGATGCAGGGGGAGAGATCCATTTTGATACCCGTGTAGATAACATTATATTAAATGGTAATGAAGTAATTGGCGTGAAGACGCAGGAAGGTGAAACTATTAAGGGATTGGGAGTAATACTGGCAACAGGCCATTCTGCAAGGGATATTTACCATTTGCTTTACCAAAAGAAAATACTGTTAGAAGCCAAACCATTTGCCTTAGGAGTGCGGGTGGAACATAATCAATCCCTGATTGACAGTATTCAATATCATTGTGCAGGGGACCGAGGACCTTATTTGCCTGCTTCTTCTTATTCTCTGGTACAGCAAACCTATTTTGAAGGAAAGCAAAGAGGGGTGTTTTCTTTTTGCATGTGTCCGGGTGGTTTTATTGTTCCTGCAGCTACTTCCCCAGGAGAATTGGTTGTCAATGGGATGAGTCCCAGCAGGAGGGATGGAAAGTTTGCCAACTCAGGGTTGGTGGCTGCTGTTGAACTTGAAGATATCCCGGAATTTGCCCAATTTGGGCCATTGGCTGCTATGGAATTTCAAGCAAAAGTGGAAAAAACCGCCTGGAAAGCAGGAGGGAAAACACAAGTTGCACCTGCACAGCGTTTGTTGGATTTTGTTGAGAATAAAGAAAGTCAAAATTTGCTGGAAACCTCTTACCAACCCGGGTTACAAACTTCCAATATGAATGAAGTATTACCCCCATTTATTGCCGTTAGGCTAAGGGATGCATTTATTGCATTTGGAAAAAAAATGAAGGGTTATCTTTGCAATGAAGCGCAAATAATTGGTGTGGAAAGCAGAACCAGTTCCCCGGTCAGAATCCCAAGAGAAAAGGATTCTTTTGAACACCCCCAAATCAAAAGATTGTATCCATGTGGTGAAGGGGCCGGTTATGCAGGTGGCATTGTTTCTGCGGCCATGGATGGGGAGCGTTGTGCTGAAAAAATAATGGAAAAATATGGAAAATGATTTGACCAAAAAAAAGACCCTAATAGTAGGAGTAAGTCAGAATACTTCCCGCTATGCTTATTCTGCCACTGAAATGCTCCAAGAGCATAAAGTCCCATTTGTTCCCATTGGAATAAATAAAGGGGAAGTCTTTGGGAAAAAAATTAAAAACCTCAGGGAAAAGCCAGAGATCTCGAATGTACATACCGTCACACTATATATCAACCCTGAACATCAAAAAGAATGGGAGGATTACCTGATTTCTCTGAAGCCCAAACGGATTATTTTTAATCCTGGAGCAGAAAACCAAGCTTTTGCCGAAAAGGCAAGAAAAGAAAATATAGAGGTGAAAAATGCCTGTACCATGGTCATGTTAAGCACAGATCAATTTTAAGGAAAAAGGCATCTTTAGAAAGGTCAATTTTTGAGGATTTTTAGCGGTTTTATGTCAAAAATGTCGTATTATTAGAGGTTGAAAGTGCAATTGAAGGTAGAGGATTTTATCCTCTTTATTCGTTTATAAATCCAATTATGAGTAAAGAACAAGAGTTGAAAAAGGGGGAATATTCTGCAGGGAATATTCAAATATTAGAAGGATTAGAAGCAGTAAGGAAAAGACCCGCCATGTACATTGGCGATATAGGTATTAAAGGGCTCCACCACCTGATTTGGGAAGTGGTGGATAACTCTATAGATGAAGCATTGGCGGGACATTGTGACACGATCCGTGTAACAATATTAGAGGATAATTCCATTTTGGTTCAGGATAATGGCCGTGGGATTCCTACCGATATTCACAAAAAGGAAAACAAATCAGCTTTGGAGGTGGTAATGACCGTCCTTCATGCGGGGGGGAAATTTGATAAGGACACTTATAAGGTTTCTGGAGGGCTCCATGGTGTGGGGGTTTCCTGTGTAAATGCCCTTTCTGCGCATCTTAAAGCCACAGTGCATCGTAATGGGAAAATTTTTGAACAGGAGTACTCCAGAGGGGTACCGCAAACCGATGTGAAGGAAGTCGGGACTACTGAAGATCGAGGTACCACCATCCATTTTAGACCGGATGAAGAGATTTTTTCAGTAATTGATTACAAATATGAAACCATTGCAACCCGGTTGAGGGAAATGGCCTTTTTGAATGCTGGTATTAGGATTTTTCTCCAAGACCTTAGGGACTTGGATGAGGATGGAAATCCCAAATCAGATGAATTTTTCTCAGAAGGTGGTTTGGTTGAATTTGTGGAATATCTGGATGAAACCAGGGAAAAAATAATTGAAGCCCCCATTTATATTGAAGGGGAGAAAAATGGAGTTCCGGTTCAAGTGGCTATGAGCTATAATTCCTCATTTTCAGAAAATGTTGTTTCCTATGTGAACACCATTAATACTTATGAAGGCGGAACCCATGTCTCAGGTTTCAGAAGGGCTTTGACCAGGACTTTGAAAGGGTACGCGGATAAATCCGGGATGCTGGATAAACTGAAAGTGGAGGTTTCGGGTGATGATTTCCGGGAAGGTCTGACCGCAGTTATTTCCGTGAAGGTTGCCGAGCCACAGTTTGAAGGCCAGACTAAAACGAAACTGGGAAATTCCGAGGTTGTAAGCGCCGTGGATAGCTCAGTTTCTGAAGTATTGCAATACTGGTTGGAAGAGCATCCCAAGGAGGCCAAGGTGATTGTAGGCAAAGTAGTTTTGGCTGCACAGGCAAGACATGCTGCGCGTAAAGCCCGTGAAATGGTTCAACGAAAAAATGTCCTTGGTGGGGGAGGGCTTCCAGGAAAGCTGGCTGACTGTGCCAATACGGACCCCAAAATTTGTGAACTGTACTTGGTGGAAGGGGACTCAGCAGGTGGTTCCGCCAAACAAGGCAGGGATAGGGATTTCCAAGCCATATTGCCATTAAAAGGAAAAATCCTTAATGTGGAAAAAGCCCATGAGCATAAAATTTATGATAATGATGAGATAAAGAACATTCTTACCGCACTAGGTGTTAAGTTTGGTACAGCTGAGGATGAAAAGGAGCTGGACCAAACAAATCTTAGGTACCATAAGATCATTATCATGACCGATGCTGATATTGATGGTTCCCATATTCGAACACTGATATTGACCTTGTTCTTCCGGTACATGAGGTCCTTAATTGAAAATGGTTATGTGTACATTGCCCTTCCTCCATTGTATTTACTAAGAAAAGGAAAGGACGAAAGGTACTGCTGGACGGAGGACGAAAGGGTAGCTTTGACCAAAGAGATGGCCAAAGATGGAAAAGTTGACAGTGTGGGCATTCAGCGCTACAAAGGGCTTGGGGAAATGAACCCGGAACAATTGTGGACCACGACAATGGATCCTAATTCAAGGGCATTGAAACAAGTTACAATAGATTCTGCTGCAGAGGCCGACCACCTGTTTAGTATGTTGATGGGTGATGAAGTGGCCCCAAGGAGGGATTTTATAGAGAAGAATGCCAAATACGCAAAAATCGACACTTGATGGTCAAGGACGTATAAGAAACTCAAGGGGCGATTAGCCCCTTTTTCGTTTTACTTTCCGGTAATTTTGGAACATTTTTTATTATTTAAAAACCGTACAGAAAGGTGTTTAAGGAAATGGAATTAATTCAAAAAAATAGATTTGAAGGCAAAATAGATAGCAGTGACCTGATAAGTCGGGATTTGAGTTGGTTAAAATTTAATGACCGGGTACTGGATCAGTCTAAAAAAGAGAGTAGATCGATTTTCGAAAAACTCAAATTTATGGCCATCACTGCCTCTAACCTAGATGAATTTTTTATGATCCGGGTAGGGTCTTTGTATAATTACCTTGATTATGATAAAGAAAGAATAGATTACTCTGGGTTAAGGGAAGAACCTTTCAAGGCCAAGTTGATGGAGGATTCCCAAGAATTTCATAAAAAGCAGCACTCCCATTTTATGGGAGAAATTCTACCTAAAACCAAAGCCGAAGGGTTTATCCTAAGCAATGTCAAAAACCTGAAAATAGAGGAGCAGGAGTACATAAAGGAATATTTCCATAAAGCAGTATACCCCATGCTCACTCCCATGGTTTTTGATGGCTACCATACCTTTCCCATCTTGATGAACAAGCTCCTTATTTTTGGAGTAGTGACGATCAATCCAGGGGATAAAAAGGACAATAGAAAGCTTTCTTTTGTTCAAATCCCTTCTAATATCCCCCGGTTCTTTGAGATTGAAAGAGGAGATTCGGTGATTTTTGTTCCTATTGAGGAAGTCATAAGAGAGCACATCGTTTCTCTATTTAGAAATGTCATTATAGAGTCCATTAACCTTTTTAGGATAACCCGAAACGGGGATTTTACCTTGGAGGAAAGTGAGGATATGGATTCCAATTTTTTGGAGGAGGTAAAAAGAAAATTAAATGAGCGGAAAACCGGCCGGGTGGTTCGGATTGAAATTGAGGAAGGCTATAGCCGCTGGATGATCAATCTTCTGAAAGATCGTTGGAACATCATGGATGACGGGATCTTTATGGTGGACCGGAGGAGTATGCTTGATTTTACCAGCTTTTGGCAGATTATTGGGCATAAACGGTTCAAGGATAAAATTCCCCAAATGCCTTATCCGGTTCCTCCGGTATCCTATCCGGAGGCGGGGTCCCAGGATATTTTCCAAGTGTTAAAACAAAAGGATGTATTACTTCACCATCCTTACAACAGTATAAGCCCCATCTTGAATTTGCTGGAAAAGGCAGCTGAGGATCCTAATGTGATGGCTATTAAAATGACCATTTACCGTCTTGCCAAACATTCCAGTGTTACCCATGCTTTGCTAAAAGCAGTGGAAAATGGAAAACACGTTTCTGTTCTTTTCGAGGTAAAGGCAAGATTCGATGAGGAAAATAATATTCAGGAGGCTAAAAAACTCCAAAAGGCGGGGTGTTTTGTGATTTACGGGGTCAGTAATTTCAAAACCCATACTAAATTGCTTCTGGTTGTCAGGAAAGATGAAAACAAAGTAACCCGTTATGTCCACCTTGGTTCCGGAAATTATAATGAGGATACGTCAAGGCTTTATACGGATTTGGGGCTATTGACCACAAATGAAGTCCTGGCCAATGACGTGTCAGAATTCTTTAATGTAATCACCGGCCATTCCATGCCTTCTACTTACAAAAATCTGATTACGGCTCCTATGGGAATGCGGAGTCAGTTAATCAAATTTATAGAAGATGAAGCTGAACATGCTAGAAAGGGCTTGCCTTGTGGTATTTTTATCAAGGTAAACAGTTTAGAGGACAGTGAGATCATTTATGCCTTATACCGGGCTTCCCAATCGGGAGTTCCCATTAAGTTAATTGTCCGTGGGATTTGCTGTCTTCGTCCTGGAAGGAAGGGCCTGAGTGATAATATTGAAGTGTATTCTATCGTCGGGGATTTTCTGGAACATTCCAGGATATACCATTTTCATAATAATGGAGACACCAGGACTTATGTCGGAAGTGCGGATATGATGGTAAGGAGCTTTGAAAAGCGTTTGGAATCCTTGTTTAGGGTCCAGGATGAAAACCTTGAAAAGCAACTGATGAATATCCTTGCTTACAATCTAAAAGATAATATCAATTCCTACAGGATGTTAGAGGATGGGACTTATGTGGCCAAAGAACCAAAAGAAGGGGAGGAGGAATTTAATATTCACCATGAGTTTTTTCATGTGACCCAGGAAATAATAGATAAGGTTCAGTTAATTGAATCTGAGGTGAAATCTATTGAGGAAGCCGAGGAGACAGAAGAAACCAAAAAAGCCCATTAAATAATGGGCTTTTTTACTTGATTTCTTTCAAATAAAACATTCATTACCCCATCTTTTAAGCCCACATCCGGGACGATCATTTTACTGGCTTTGGCAGCTTCCATAGCTGCCAGGTAAATATTCGAAGCAGGGATGATGACATCTGCCCGGTCGGGATTGAGGTTGAGTACATTGACCCTTTCCTCATAGCTAAAACCTTCCAGATAGGATTTTATTTCCTGGATTTTGGCAATGTCTAAGTAGCGTTTGTTTTTCCGGGGTTTGGTAAGTTCAAAAACCTTGTTGATATTTCCCCCTGTGCCAATGCAGGTGATTTTGTGTTTCAGGTCAATGTTTTCATGAATAAAATCCCTCATGCTTTTCCATACTTTAGGAGAAACATCCTCATCCAAGGTTCGAACTGACCCTATTTTAAATGATTTGCTGGCAATTTTTTTCTGGTTGGTGTAAATGTTTAGCTCGGTGCTACCACCACCTACATCCACATGGAGATAAGATTTGTTATCAATATAATTCCATAGGGCAATATTGATCAGGTCGGCCTCCTTGTTCCCGTCAATGATTTGAATTTTAAGGCCTATGTCCTGTTTGACTTCCTCAGCGATATCCCGGCCATTTTCAGATTCCCTCATTGCCGAAGTGGCACAAACCATATAATCATCCACTTCATACAGGTCAATCAAAAGCTTAAAAGCCTTCATAAGCTTAACAAACTTTCTCCTATTTGGGTCGCTGATTCTTTTGTCATGAAAGACATCCATCCCCAGCCTCAGGGGAAACCTTACATATTCTAATTTTTTAAAATTGATATTGCCATTGTAATGGGTGACGTGAGTGATTTGCAATCTAATGGCATTGGATCCAATGTCTACAGCTGCTAATTTCAAAGGTCTCTTTCTTAGTTACGTTTAAACTTTTCCCCGATATAAAATTTCATGGGCTTGCATGTTTTTGTGCCCAATGATTAACGAGGTTTTTAAGGTTATAAATGTAAAATAAAAAGAGGGGAATTTCACCCCATCAATTTATTTTTTGCGCGATAAGGCCAAAACAATGATGCCTGCGGCAATTGAAATCCCACCGGCGTAAGGTGGCCAGTTGATGTCTTTTTCTTTTTCAGTACTTAATTGAATGGGACCTGCATCAATAATCTTTTCTTCGGTAGTGTAAGAAACCCCGGTTATGATGAACATGATGATCCCTAAAACTATTAAAACAACTCCTAATATTTTCATGGTCTAATGAATTGATTGGAAATTCAAACTACAAAAAACTTACCATATTTTATGGGGTTTTTTAGTTTTCACTGGCTTTTTGCAATCTGTATTTATTTATGGATAGCATCATACTGCAAAAAAGAATCCCAATTACAACTGATAAAGAGTAAAGTGAGGAAATATGGAGAAAGGAGGATAAAACCATTTTAGCCCCAATAAATACAAGAATAATGGCTAATCCATATTTTAGGTATTGGAACATATCGAAAGCATTGGCCAATAAAAAGTAAAGAGCCCTTAATCCCAAGATGGCAAAGATATTGGAAGTATAAAGGATAATGGGGTCATTGGAAACAGCAAAAATAGCGGGAATGGAGTCCACTGCAAAAAGCAAATCGGTGAATTCAATTACCGCAACCACTACAAGCAATTGGGTAGCCCACCGTTTTCCGTGGATTTTTACAAAGAAACGGTCTTTATGGAATTCGGGACTCACCCTAAACAATCTATGGATGATTTTGGTGCCTATGGAATTGGAATAATCCTTTTGTTCTTCATCCTCTTCCTGCCAGGACTTCCAGCCTGCATAAACCAAAAAAGCCCCAAATAAGGTCATGACAAGATTAATATGAATCCTTTGTCCTGCAAATTCAAAAGCTGGAAGGTAACTGTATTCTATAAGGGTTACCCCAAAAAAGATAAAAATTGCCCTCATGAAAATTGCCCCTAGTATACCATAAAAAAGGACTTTGTGCTGATAAATATCGGGCACTTTAAAGAAGCGAAACACCATGATAAACACAAAAAGATTGTCCACACTTAAGGCTTTTTCGATCAAAAATGCAGTGTAATATTGGGAGGCTTTTTCCGACCCTAAATCCAAATAGATATATACCCCAAACAATAGTCCAAAGCCTATCCAAACTGCAGACCAGAATAAAGCTTCTTTTACCTGAACCTTATGGGCTTTTCTGTTAAAAAGGAAAAGGTCTGCCAAAAGCAAACTTAATATGATGATGATAAACCCGATTATGGTGAACCCCTCTTTTTGCAAATATTCCAATGTCCCTGAATTTTGGGCAAAAATATTAAATATTAAATGTTACCACTTAATGGTGGACCAAAAAATATTAAAATGGGAAAAATATAGGAATACAAATGGTGGCTAAAATCCAGTATAACAAATTTAAGGGGGTGCCAACTTTAAGGTAATCGATGAATTTATAATTGCCTGGAGTAAAGATCATGGTATTTGTCTGGTAACCCATGGGAGTCATAAAGCTGAGGGAAGCTCCAAAAGTAACAGCCATTAGAAATGGCCTGTCGCTAACTTCCATAGCTTGGGCTATGGAAATGGCAATAGGTGCCAACAGGGCAGCGGTGGCATTATTGGACATCACATTGGTCGTTAAAAAAGTGATGCCAAATACCATACTCATAACCAATTGGGGCCCATAATTCCCTATTTGGTTAACGATGAAATCTGCCAATAAGGTAGCCCCCCCCGTTTTTTCCAAAGCGGTGCCCATAGAAAGAATTCCTGCCAACATAAATATGACTTTCCAATCAACCGACCTATAAGCTTCCTCAGTATTTATTGATTTAATTATAACCAGGAGAATAACCCCTGCAATTGCTGTGATGGAAATAGGAAAAATATTAAAGGCTGCAGTACTCACCACCCCAATGACAATGGCCATGGTCTGAATAATTTTTATCCAATTCACTTTCTGGGTGGAATTTTCAGATATAATCAGCAAGTTTTCGCTTCCTTTTATCCTGTTGATAACTTCCTCATCACCACGGACCAATAATACATCTCCAGCGGATAACTTGGTGTGCTTAAGTTTTTTCTTTAGAATATCATTTCTGTGCCGAATGCCAAGCACGGTCATGCCCGGATAAGTTGCCCTGAAATTAATGGATTTGATTGTGTTGTTGACCAGAATTGAGTTGGGGGGCACAACCATCTCATATAATTTGTAGCCTTGGGATTTAAAATCTTCATCCTTGAACTTAAGATCTACTTTTAACTCAATGCCGGGGGTGTTTTTGATATGGTTTAGCGTTTCTTTATCACAACTAATCCGGATGGTATCGTTTTTCCTGATGACGGTATATTTGTAAGCATTGATCACCTCTCCATTTTCCCGGATGATTTGAATGGCTTCCACATTATAATCATTGAAAAGTTTGGAAGTAATAATAGAGGTGCCAATGTCTTCGAATTTTTCCCCAACAAAAATTTCGGTAATATAATCACCAAGGTCAAAGGTTTCTGAAAGGTCCCTCGAGGGTTGTCTGGAGGGAACCAACAAACGCCCTATAGTTAGCATATAAGCCACCCCTGAAATTAAAAAGATTATTCCCATCCCGCTCATTTCAAAAATGGAAAAAGGCTTCAAACCATTGTTTTCAGCAATACCACTTACCAGGATATTAGTACTGGTACCGATCAAGGTACAAACTCCACCCATCAAAGCCCCAAATGAAAGAGGCATAAGTAATTTGGAAGGAGGGATGTTGGTGTCTTTTGAAATTCTTAATAAGGTAGGCATTAACAAAGCAACAACGGCGGTATCATTAATGAATGCAGACAAAAGCCCAGAAATTGTCATAAGGGTCAGTAAAAAAAGGAACTCGTTTTTTCGGCTCATCCTCAAAAAAATAAGGTTAATGCTGTTGAGGGATCCAGTTTTAAAAACGGCAGCACTTATGACAAACATGGCCCCCACGGTGATGGTAGCTGAATTGCTAAACCCAGAAACTGCCTCTTCAAAGTTTAAAACTCCCGTAAGCATAAAAAGTACCATTACTAAAATAGAAATGGTATCAATGGATAGTTTTTCTGAAAAAAACAGAAATATTGCTAAACCAATGATGATAAAAACAATGATGATATCCAGTGTCATAAATCCTTATCTACATCCTTGCGTAATGACCTTTTTTGATTTTCCTTCTTATGGTAAAGAAATTTGTAATGCCCATCACAAAAAAAACAAAACTTATCCCAAAGGAAAGGTAACCAAACTCTTTGATATTTGCCAAATCCTCTACTTTGACCAGGGCTGTGCCACTTACCAGGAAATATAGGCTAGTCCTTATATAGCTTAATAAGGTTCGGTCATTTGCCAATTTCGTTCTTTGACGGGCCAAATAATCCCTAACGATCAATTCGTTTTCAGATTCTTTTTCCATAATTTTGAGCTTTATGGTTTTGAATATTCTCTTATTAAATCTATTAAAAATGCTTTTTTATCAAAAAAAAATTTTATCTATTATCTTTATTTTCCAATGTGTTATTCTTCAGTCCTTTGCCCAAGATACTGAAGCTGATTCTATTTTAGCGCCATCTAAAAAGGATACAACCTATTGGGTCAACAATTTTAAGGCAGGGTTGAATTTTAATCAGGCTGCATTTAGCAGTAATTGGAAATCTGGAGGAGTGAATTCTGTTGCCTTGGGATCTGTGATTGCCGGAAAGGCTAATTATGCAAAAGGAAAATGGTCATGGGACAATGAAATAGAACTTCTCTATGGAGTGGTGAAAAATGAAGGCCAAACTGTAAGGAAATCCAATGACCGAATATTTTTGGATTCCAAAGTTGGATATAAAATTTCAAAAAACTGGGGATCTTATTTTTCGGGAAACTTCCTTTCACAATTTACAAAAGGTTATAACTATGATGAGGATGGAAACCGAACTTTGATTTCCGGGTGGATGTCACCTGGGTTCTTGACAGCATCCTTAGGGTTCGAATATAAACCCAACCAGGAGTTTAACCTTAGGATTGGGCCTTTGTCGCCTAGGTTTACTTTTGTGACCGATGGGACAATAGCAGACAATGTACCCGAAAACTATGGTGTTACCCCTGGGGAAACGGTCAGGGCAGAGTGGTTCGCTTTTCAGCTTTTTGCAACTTGGGATAAAGATTTTAATGAAAATTTTAACCTGAAATCCAGGTATCAGATGTTTGCCAATTATGAAACCCTGGCTTTTGATTCAATTGATCATCGGCTTGATATTACATTAACCGCTAAAATTTCCAAGTTGATCAATGTTACTTTTACCAATATCAATTTATATGATATTGACCAAGATTCAGGCATCCAGTATAGTCAAGGGTTATCATTGGGAATACTTTATAAAGTAAATAATAAAAAATAATTTTTAGTTGTCTTTTCAAGCAAAATATTTTGAAAACTAGTAAAAAGTACTATTTTTGTTGTACTGTGGTAGTTAAATAATAGTTGGTTTAGTTTTCAAATAAAGGGCAGGGAATTTTTCTCTGCTTTTTGTTTTTTGGCCGGTCGGGAAAATTAGAAATTTTGCTTTGTGGTGTCTGCTTTTTTTATAGACCAACCGAGTAATCAATATTATATTTAGAAATGTGGGGATGATTTAATTTGGAGGATTGAAAGGGTCAAATTCTTTATTAGGGGATCCCATAACCAAAACTGTCGATCGTAATAAGGAATTATTATTTCCATGATGGAAATTCCATTCAAAGAAGAATAGAATAAAAAAGCCCACAATCAATTTTTATTATTGAGTGTGGGCCTTTTTGAAGTGAAAAATTATCAACTAAAATTACTGATGTTGCTCTCTTAACAAGTCATTAATGGTTTTTACGGGATTAAAAGTAATGAGTGGAACTTCCACAAATATGGTATTCCAATTTGCCATTGATCCATTCCATAATCCTGGTAACTCCAAAGCTTTGAGGTCTTTACCGTCCTTTGACTTTTTGGAGATGAACCCGGTATTTGGATCCCGGAATTTTAACAGGTCAAATTTATTTCCTTCATAATCCCTTACCCCACATACCAAATCCGTTGGGTTAAAATGGGAGGAGTTCTTCAAGATGGATTGATGTTGTGGGTCTTCCAGATTAAGTTGGGCAGTTTCTCCAATTTGTAATGATTGGGAACCATCTTTTTCCCTCACCCAAAATGGTCCACCACCCGGCTCTCCTGTATTTTCTACCATGCCACAAACCCTGATAGGCCTATTCAATTTTTTCTTGATGTATTTGGCCTTTTCTCCAAGAGTAAATGTGGGGTAATTGGGGGTGATCATAAAACCCAATTTACCTTCCAACAATTTTATTCCTTGATCTAATCTTTCTTCTGTAATTTCTTCATCCAAATCATGAAGGAGTTGGAAAACCTCCTGTTGGATTTCCAACAAAATGCTGGCGATAGCAATTTTATACTTTTTGGTAGTTTCTTTTAAGCGGTCAGGGACCACGTTATCAATATTTTTTATGAAAATTAAATCAGCATCAATATCATTTAGGTTTTCCAGGAGGGCTCCATGGCCAGCTGGCCGGAAAAGGATTTCTCCATTCTTTTCGATAAAGGGGGTATTGTCCATGTTGACCGCTATGGTGTCAGTGGATTTCTTTTGTTGGGAATAACTAACTTCAAACTTCACTTTATGTTTTTTTTCCAGGGATTCTTTCAGGAAATTAATTTTTTCTTCAAATTTTTCCTGGTGTTCAGGGGAGACAGTAAAATGTAGTTTTACGGTTTTGTTTTTTCCGATCCCATATTGGACTCCTTCAATAAAATGCTCATAAACCGGTGTTCTGCTTCCATCATTATAGTGATGGAATTTTATTAACCCTTTTGGTAGGTTACCATATCCCAGTCCTTCTTCATTTAATAAGTGGCAAATGATGATTGGATAGGCACCTTTTTCCAGGGCTTCCTCTAAATCCAGGTCTTTTTCCTTCATCACATTCACCAAATCCCTGTAGAAAGCAAAAGACTTAATATTGCTAATAAAATTCTTTACAAAAGGGTGTTTATCTATGTCCTTGTTCTCAGCATTCAAATACGCATAAAGGTCCTTGAACATTCTTGTGGCGGCGCCACTAGCAGGTACAAATTTGACTATATCTTTTTGTGCAGCTTTATCTGGATAGGTTTTTTGGTAATTCTCCAGTTCTTCCGGAGAGATAAGTTTTATTCCATGCCCAATTCTTGCGGCCTCTGTAATCGGTAAAAAGGGAAATCCTTCTTCAAAATATTTGATTTGCTCTTCCACTTTTTCAAGTGACATGCCCTGCTTGACGACCTGTTGTTTAGTGGTTTCGTTGATCATGTTAGTTAGATTAATCATTAAAAGTAAAATTTGATTTGTTATAAGAAGCCTCTCCCTTTAAGAAATGCTTTTTAGTACCTTTAAAATAATGATTTTGAGTATAAAAACTAGATGAAAAAAAGAAAAAGATAACGTTTGCATTAAAATTAAAGAAGAAAAAAATGGTAGGATTCATTCTTTTCTTCTTTTGGCTTTCTAAAATGCTGAGGGACTTTTTTATAAAAAAGGTCTGGTTTATTAAAACCAGACCTTTTATTTATTTATTGAGAATTATTTAAAAAAATTCTTTTCAGGGTTGTAAAGGTCATGATCTACATTTCCTATGGCCCCTTGAATTTTCCCCTTGTCGGTCCGTTGCCAAATTAACCAACCATTTTTTTTCCACGCAATAGGGGTTTTGGGATTTTTAACGCCGTATTCTGCAATCCAAAGAGGATATTTTGAAAATTCCGGAAGGTCCAGGTATTCATTTCCAAATTGGGGATCGGTGTATATAATAGGCTTTACCTTTAATTTTTCTTCTACCAAGGTTAACCATTTCAATACATTTTGTTGGAAGCTTTTTTTATCTACCGTATTTTTCATTCCTCCAGGTTCCAGGTCAAGGACTGGTGGCATATCTCCAGGGGTATATTCTGCCGCTTCCAAATAATTGGAGGCCTGTTTTTCTGGATTTTCCCCTGCCACATAGAAATGGTAAGCACCATGGATTAATCCAACATTTTTTGCCCCTTGTCGATTATGAGAATATTCCGGATCCTGGTATCCTTGACCCTGACTGGCTTTGTCATAAGCAAAATCAATATTGGCTGCTTTGATTTTCTGCCAATCGATGGTTCCCTGAAAATGGGATACATCAATTCCCAAAATAGGGTGGGACAGTAGGGTGTTTTCTATTTCCGACTTGGAATTTTGGGCGTTATCATTTTTTGTGTTCCCACAGGAAAAAAGAATCGAACACAATAATAAAGTCAGCCAATAGAGGTTATGTTTTCTCATGATGGGAAGGTTTGTTGATTTTTGGAAATAAACAGTCGTTTAAAATATGATTAATCAATTGGATAAATAAATACCAAAATAAAAGAGGAAGTAAACCAAAAATTATCAGAAAATTGGCCAGTATGGTGAGTGACAATTTGATGGCATGGTGTGAGGAAAATCTCAAATAGGCTAAAAGTTCTTTGCCGATTTTACTGGTTTCTTCTTCAACGCTATAAGTGGCCTTGAGTACCTTGTCTTCCACACGGTCCACTAAACCCAGTTTCCCTCCATGGTTTTCTTTTTGAGCCATTTGCAATCTTTTCAGTTTCTTTTGGTGCTGCTGTTTTTGGTGGTTGACAGAGTCCTTAGTGGCTTCTAAATGAGTTTTTAGTTCATCGCCCAACTCCATTTGGGTCTGGTGGACAATTGTTCTTATAAGGCTAGAATAAATATTTAGCCCCGGAGAAATCATTAAAAAAAGAATTAATAATTTTAAACAAAAGGGTTTATATTTTGTTAAAAACAAGCCCAGGAACAATAGGATCATGGTCCACTTAAAAACAATCCAATGGCTAATTTTTAATAGGGAAAGCTGCAAGAGAGTTAATATAGAGGCCAGATCCAAATAGTTATGGAGTTTTTCGAAATTTCCTTCAAATGCTTGTCCCCATCCTTTCAAAAAGGGAATGCTTTCTACCAAAGGGATTGTCAGGTCTTCAATTTCCTGTACTAGAAGAGTACCGGCCAATAAATTTTCTAACACTTTTTTTTCAAAAGATTGAGCCCCTTCATAAAAAAGGTTGAAAAATGATGCCAATATAAGTAATGCCAAAATGGTCAATCCCAAATAGAGACGGTAATTTCTTTTCATTTGTAAAAAATTAACTAATACTAAAATTTTCGTTTGGAAATGTGAAAATCAATAAAAAGGGTAAAATATCCCAGAAAAATCAATTATTGTTTTAGTTGAGATAAATTGAATAGCTCATTTAAGAGAAGATGAGAAACTGAGTTAAACTTTAAGCTATTAAAATTTTTCAGTGAGGCATAATATTACCTTCCTGCCAAAAGGTTGATATTTTTATTATTCAATATTTTTTGGCTTGATGGAAAAAGAACGGCGTTAATCATGGCTTTGCCAACTTTGGTGGTGGTTGTCACTAAGGATATTTTTTTCAATAATGGAAAAATAGGACGGGTTAAATTGAATGTGTTATACCAATTGGTTTTGGATTGAATGCCTTTTTCTGGTAAAATTATCCCAGGCCGAAAACAGTAAGCATCTTTAAATCCATGTTTTAAAATCATATTTTCGGTTTTGCCCTTTACCCTGGCCCACATCATCCTGCCTTTTTCACTGCTGTCGGTACCAGCACCAGAAACATAATTAAAAATCAAATCAGGATTAAAGTTAAGTAAAGTGTCCGCAAAAGTTTTGGTCATTAAGTAAGTGATTTTATAGTATTCTTCCTCCTTTAGCCCCATTGCAGAAATTCCCATACAATAAAAACAGGCATTATAACCAGAAAGTGACTCCTCAATTGGACTTAAGTTCAGGAAATCCTTATGGATAATTTCCTGAAGTTTGGGGTGAGTAATGTCGACGGAACTCCTGTTGATGACCAGGACTTTTTCCACTTCAGGATGGTCCAGGCATTCCAAAAGGACCGCTTTACCTACCATACCAGTGGATCCGGTGATTATGGCTTTTATTTTCATATTTAGATAGGGATGAAAGTTGATTTCAAAATAATCATACTTTTTAATTTACCGTTATTTTTAAAATATGTAAAGTTGCTGGAGAGGATAAATGAATTCGGAGGGACTTATTTCCTCAAAAGGTTCAATGACAATTTATTAAAAAATCAAAACGAAAAGCATTCATTTTTGATGATTTTGAATTTAAAAGATGGATTTGTCTTATTTTTTTGAAGGATTAGTAATATCAGGTCTACTGATTTCTTACCTAATTTTGACCTATCCTAAAATTAAACCTATAAAAATGAATAAACTAAGCCTATTAGGAGTATTGACTTTGTGTTTGTTTACGCTTGGGGCAAATGCCCAGGAATGGACTCCAAAACAGGCTCCTTTGATGACCAAATATGCAAATGATGTTGATCCAGG
Source organism: Echinicola jeungdonensis (assembly GCF_030409905.1). Classification (NCBI taxonomy): domain Bacteria; kingdom Pseudomonadati; phylum Bacteroidota; class Cytophagia; order Cytophagales; family Cyclobacteriaceae; genus Echinicola; species Echinicola jeungdonensis. Next base: position 979,610 of record NZ_JAUFQT010000002.1, on the reverse strand, counting down.
AAATGTGCTGCCAGAATACCCCCGGCTGCAAATGGTGAGAGAGGAATGGAAAAACCTCAATTGGTTATGGCAATTCCAGCTTGGAACCTGGGAAAATGAACCTTACCCCAAAGGGAATCTTTCCAGAGAAATTTTAGTACCCTTTGCCGTGGAATCCGCCCTTTCCGGAGTAATGGAGTCTCATGAGCGTTTATGGTACCGCCTTGAATTTACTGTGCCGAAAAATTGGACGGGAAAAAGGGTGCTTTTGCATTTTGGTGCCGTAGATTACCAATGCGAAGTATTTATCAATGATCAATCGGTTGGAAAACACCAGGGAGGTTTTGATCCCTTTTCTTTTGATGTTACAGATTATTTGAGCCAGGGATCACAAACTGTTACCGTAAATGTTTGGGACCCCACTGGCCGTGAAGGATTTTTGCGGGGTAAGCAGTCTTAAATCCAGCTGGGATCATGTACACTTCAGTAACCGGCATTTGGCAAACTGTTTGGCTGGAGCCTGTTCCTGAAAAAAGAATTGTGGACTTTAGAATGGTTTCGGATATCGACAAGTCTATGCTCAACCTTTCTGAAGAAACCGCGGGAAGCAGATTTCTGACTTATACAGCCGAAGTGATGGAAGGGGATAAGGTGGTCGCCAAAGTAGATGGCAAGCTCATGGCACCAAATGCTATAAAAATACCCAATCAAAAGCTTTGGTCACCTGATAATCCATTTTTGTATGCCCTGAAAGAAGGGGAGGAAATTGTCGATAAGTTGATACCTGTTTTGGAATGCGTAAGATATCTGTGGAGCAAGACGGAAAATTTCAACGATTGTTCCTCAATAATGAATTTGTCTTCCAAATGGGGCCTTTAGATCAGGGTTACTGGCAAGATGGATGTACACAGCACCGACTGATGAAGCCCTGCGATATGACCTTGAGATGACCAAGAAATTGGACTTTAACATGACCCGAAAATATATCAAAGTGGAGACTTACCGTTGGTACTATTGGTGTGATAAGTTGGGCTTAATGGTTTGGCTGGATATGCCTTCCCCAAACAGTTACACCGCTAACAACCCGGAGCCCAATAAGGAAGCATTTACTAATGAAATGATGCGAATGGTGGAAACTAATTGGAATTCCCCAGGTATTGTGATGTGGGTGATTTTCAATGAAGGTCAGGCTCAACATGATACCTAAGAATATGCTGCTTTAGTAAAAGGAATGGATTCGTCCAGGCTTGTAAATGAGGCTAGTGGTTGTTCCAATAGGGGTGCAGGTGACGTAGCCGATGTCCATAATTATCCTCCTCGAGCATATCCTAGTAGTCCTTATCAGGCTTTTGCTTGTGGAGAATATGGAGGGATTGGCTACCAGCTTGATGGACATATTTGGAATCCGGAGGATCTTATGCAGTATGTGACCATAAATAATGAAAAAGAATACCTAGGCATGTACAGTAAGTTTACTGATATGCTGACCGAATTTAAAACCAACCAGGGGCTAAGTGCAGCGGTTTATACAGAAATTACGGATGTGGAAATTGAGTTGAATGGTATTATGACATATGACAGGGTAATGAAGGTGGTTGCGGAACAAATTGCCAAGGCCAATCATCAAGTGATCCATGAAATTTGGTATAGTTATGATATTGTACCTTTTGCGAAAAATGCAGATAAAATATGGCATTACACTATAGAAAAACCTTCTCCTGGATGGATGGAAACAGATTCCTGGGATTCTGGAAAAGCTGGTTCCGGGTCTCCGGGTACTCCAGGTGCAATTAATGGTACAAGTTGGACCAGTCCTGAAATATGGCTAAGAAGAGATTTTGAATTGGGCAATTTGTCCAAAATAAATTTGGATAATTTAAGGTTAAAGATTCATCATGATGATGAAAGTGTGGTCTATTTCAATGGGATAAAAGCAGCAGAATTGGATGGCTTTACTTCTAGTTATGTTAATGTAAAAATATCCCAGGAAGCAAGGAAGGCATTGATATCCAATGGAACAAATGTCATTGCAATCCATTGTAAACAGCATAGTGGAGGGGAGTATATTGATGCTGGATTTTCCATTGCGACAGGAAACAAAGCGCTCCCAAAAAGTACCTTGGAGAAGGTAAAAGGAAAATAAAGATATTTGGTATATTAATAATTCAGCACCTTGCCCTGAGAAATAGGAAGTAAGGTGCTGTTTTTTTACAAAAACTGATAAAATGCATTTTAAACAAATTATAATACATTATAATCACAAATTAATTGATCAGCATTAATGTTAGGAAAATCCAAAATCCCGTCAAGACACATTGACCTCATCGATTAATATAAACTTTGTGATTTTTATTAGTGGATTGCACTAAGGTTTATAACTTTTTCAGCAAGTGCAGTAAGCTCCTTATCTATCGATTTTTCTTCTTCCAGACATTTACCGAGTAAATTTTTCGGCTCCTCAAACCCCAGCTCCTTGGCATAAGTTCGCAGCGTACCAAAACTCGCAATGTTATAGTGATTAAAATGCTGAATGGAAGTGATAATTCCAGCGTCCCGGGCAGCAGCATCTGAGCAGCGTTCACTTAATTTAATAGCTTCCCGAATTAGCCCTTCTGCAGCTTCATTCACCTCCCCATGCCGGTTTCGGTCTAGGGCTGCAAACACCTTTCCAATTCGATCCAATTGATCTTTGTTTTGACCGATATGATGATCAATGGATTCCTTCAATGTATTATTGGATGTTTTCTCTCTTAGTTTTGGAAAGGTTTCCATTTGTTGCCTGGTTGCATGATATTGTTCCTTAAGTTGCTCAAAGAACAAATCTTCTAAGTTATGAATGTGTTTCATGATCAGTAGATTACTTTTTATACCACAAGGTTCAATAGGATTGAAATAAACCTGTATTGAAGTTAAAATAAAACCATATTCCAAAGAATAATATTAATAGGTGGTAACAATTGATTTTGATCATTAAAATTCATCGGTGACTTTGGTATTTTTATTGGAGAATTACCTTTGGGATTCATTTCGAAATATTGGAGGAGCAAATTAAAATTGAAAAGCTATGAAAAGCCCTTTCTCCAAAAATCAATCTACAGATGAAATAGAAAAACATATTATCTCAAAGATAAAAGCCTATTCTATTTCATCGGAAACGCCCCTTTCTTTGGACCCATTGATTGAAAAGATTGGGGATGCTCAATTTGTCCTGTTAGGGGAAGCATCTCATGGCACCCATGAATATTATACCTGGAGGGCAGCGATCACCAAACGTCTGATTACCGAAAAAGGATTTTCTTTCATTGGGGTGGAGGGAGATTGGCCCGATTGTTACCGGCTCAATAGGTATGTCAAAGGGTACCCGAAAGCTGGGGAAAGTGCCCATGAAGTTTTGCATTATTTTAGAAGGTGGCCTACCTGGATGTGGGCCAATTGGGAAATGGTGGCCTTGGTTGAATGGTTAAAGCAACATAATGATCCTCTTCCCCGGGAAAATAAAGTAGGTTTCTATGGACTTGATGTTTATAGCCTTGGAGAGTCAATTGAGGTCATTTTAAAATATCTTAAAAAAACGAATGCTGAGGCTTTTCTGACTGCCCAAAAAGCGGCTGCATGTTTTGAGCCTTATGGTTATGAGGGTATTGACTATACACGGGATTCACAGATGGTACCCAAATCTTGTGAAAATGAAGTTGTGGATTTACTAAAGGAAATCCGTAACAACATAAGCCGCTATAACACAGACCCTGAAACGGGATTCAGCACTGAACAAAATGCCTTAGTGGCCAAGAATGCCGAAAAATATTACAGGAAAATGATCAAAGGAGGTCCCTTTTCCTGGAATATAAGAGACAGGCATATGGTTGATACATTAAACCGGTTATTGGATTTCCATGAAAATGGTGCAAAAGCCATTGTTTGGGCACATAATACCCATATTGGGGATGCCAGAGCCACGGATATGACCAAACATGGAATGGTGAATGTTGGGGAAATGGTAACCAGCCAACATGAAAATAAAGGAGTGGTTAAATTAGGATTTGGTTCTTACAAAGGAGCAGTTATTGCAGATCGAAATTGGGGAGATGTGATGCGGAAAATGAATGTTCCCCAAGGTATTGAGGGATCTTGGGAATATTTGCTGCATAAAGCTGGAAAAGAAAATAAACTCTTATTTCTAGATCAATTTAGAAATGAACCGGTTTTCGATACACCTATTGGGCACCGGGCCATTGGTGTGGTCTATCATCCTGAAAGAGAGCAACTCGGAAATTATGTCCCAAGCGTTATCCCAAGAAGATATGATGTATTTATTTATTTGGACCATACACAAGCTCTTAACCCCTTGCATATAAAACCAGATGGTCACCAGGTTCCAGAAACATTTCCCTGGGGGTTTTAGAATTAATTTTAAAGATAAGAATAGGGTTCAAAATCTGGTAAAATTTATTTGGTCACTATAAAAGGTTCATAAACCAATAGAAAATTATTTACAAACGTAAAAGGCTTTTTTATGGCACTTTTCCCTGTTTCCTAAGTAATAAAATCAAAATTGTGCAATTGTTAAGTGCCAGGTTTATTTTTTTCCTAACAGCCAATTAAGAAAAATTTACTGGAATCCAGATGTTTACCGATACCATTTCACATTATGGATGTTTTAGGGGTTCTAACAAAAAGGGCGGGTCAAAATTTAGGACTCTCTGTAATTTTATTATCCAAAGTATTAACTTTAATAGGAAGGAAGTTGAGTGTTTTTGCCACTATTTTTTCACAATAAACTTTAAATGTGATATGGAGTTGAAAAATCTTAGGAATATAAGTTGGGGAATAATATTGGTTTTGGCCTCCTGTAATTCAGAAGAAAATAGAAATGGGGTAAAAGAAGTAGTCCATTCTGATTTAAAGGAAACAAAAATTAGGGTAAGCGATATCGAAGAGGGAATCAAATCCCATATTCGAGAAAAGACTTTACAAGGGAATGGTTTTTTTCTTATCAACTATAGGGAAAATGATCTTCAGCTTAAATTGGTCCGTGTGCATACAGAATACATATCCAATTTAGGACCTAACTCCCATTTTGCCTGCGTGGATTTGGCCGATGTGAGCGGTGATGTGTATGACGTGGACTTTTTTCTGGAGGGTAAGCCTGGTGAAATGGATGTAACCGAAACATCGGTGCATAAACTTAATGGGAAACCATTTTATACCTGGAAACAAAGAAAAGACAAAACATGGTTTAAGGTTCCAGTTGAAAACGCATCTTCCGAATTATTAGGAGTTATTGAGGGAGAGGATGCATTCGAATTTCGTTATCAAGCCATATTACCCGAGATTATATCCGAAGGGGAAATGTGGGTTCCAATTGCAAAAAGTAACCGCTTCCAGAATGTTGAAATACTTTCTCTAATAGCTCCAGGTAAAAAGAGGATGATAAAGGAAAAGGATTTTGGAAATACCATGCTTTACCTAAAATTAAACCCTGAACACAGTGGAGATACGGTGGACATTCTTTACCAGGTAATACGAAAGGAAAAAGAACCTTATAAAGCAGAGAAAAACATTCCAGATAAATACCTGTCCTCAAACCTTCTTGTTCCAGTTGGGGGGCGTTTTCAAAAAATCGCCAATTTGGCAATTAGGGAAAGGGATAGCAAACTTGTTCAGGCAAGGGCTTTATATGATTATGTGATAGATCACATGCGTTATATGAAATTTGGCAATTACGGAAATGGTGATGCTAATTACGCTTGTGATACCAGGACAGGAAACTGTACTGAATTTCATTCATTCTTTATTTCCTTAGCAAGATCTATTGGTATTCCTGCACGTTTTTCCATTGGGGCCTCCATACCTTCGGAAAGAAATGAAGGAGGAATTGATGGTTATCACTGTTGGGCGGAATTTTATGCGGAAGAAAAATGGTGGCCGGTTGATATCAGCGAAGGCAATAAGTATACCGCATTAGCAACCTATTATTTTGGGAGGCACCCTGCCAACCGCATTGAATTGAGTAGGGGTAGGGATCTTGAAGTGGAACCCGGGCCTGTTTCCGGACCGATAAATTTCCATGCCTATCCCGTTTTGGAAATTGGAGGAAAATCTGCTTCTACTCAAACATTTTTTTCTTTCAATCGAAAATCCGATTAGATAAAAATTGGAGTAAAAAAATACCGGGTTTTCCCGGTTGTAAGATTTATTTAACCAGAACTTTAGAGTTTATTCTTGGCCTAAATGTTAATCCCTCTATTTTTTAAAAAGAGAGGAGTTATTTGAATAATCAATTCCTTGGTGCCATATTATTCCGGGTGCTCATTTTCACCTTCTGTAGTTTCGGAATGTTCGTGACTACCATTTCCTTCAGGATGTTCAGATTCCGAAGTATTTGTTTCCGCAGGTTTTTCTGTTGTTTCTTTTTCATTCTTTTTATTTCCGCAGGAACTTAAAGTTGCAGAAAACAAAAAGCCAAAAGCAAAAACTAATAATGCGAGGGTCTTTAAATTTTTTATCCAGTTCATGGTCAAATTTAATTATTGATTTAAGACATAAATTGTTCTCATTTTTATGAAATAAAAAATCATCTCCTTTAAATTAATAATATATTAAAGAAAATCAATTGGAAAATACTCCATTGATCTTATTACTAAAATTATTTAAGTTATTTCATAATATACACGATCATGGGAAAGAAACCAATAGAATTCTTATTGGGTTAACAATAATTTTATTTCCAATAAATCGCGGAGAAATTGATGTGCCGGGGAAGAACTGAAAACCCTTAAAGAAGTAAATTGAGAAAGAGACTACACCCTCTATCGTATTTAAGGTTTTAATTTATGAAGTAAATGAGGATTTTAAATTAGAACCAGTAAGCGATTTTTACCATTGATATCAATAAAAAACCCGTATTTATCATGGGAGGCTTATTTGTGGGCCCACCTGGGCTCGAACCAGGGACCCCTTGCCCCGAAAGCTTTCGGGGGAGTCAAGTGCTCAACCATTTCCAATCAAAAAAGAATTATTCGTGAAATTGAGATTGGAGCTTTCTTTTCATTTCAGGATACTTCAAGAGGTTTTGGATATAAACTTTAGATTTCATCTTTTTGATATGGATTTCAATTTTCCTTGCTTGAGAATAAGAAATACACTCCAATTCCCAAACTAATTTCCAATCCTCTGCTTTGTGGGTAAAATTGAGTCTGCTGTATTTTTTTTTAATGTGGTTTTCCAGTCTTTCCTTGATGCTTAATGTGGTAATACCTGTGTAAAATCTATTCATTTTTTCAGAAAAAAGGATGTAAACAAAGGAAATCATAAAAGTGAGTTTACGTAGAATAAAAAAAGGTCGGAATTAATCCGACCTTATGTGGGCCCACCTGGGCTCGAACCAGGGACCCCTTGATTATGAGTCAAGTGCTCTAACCAGCTGAGCTATAGGCCCGAAAAAGCTTTCTTTCTTTTTAATTTAATAAAATAAATTTACTTCGAAAGTAAAGGAAAAAGCTTAGACCATTTTTCCTTGCTTTTGGGAATGCAATGTTACATATTTGATCCCAAAACAACAACAAATACCAGTATGAAAATTGATAAAAACATTGATTTTTTTGTCTTTGATCTGGGTGGGGTCATCGTTGATCTTAATATCCCTTTTACTCTCAATAGGTTAGGGGGAAACCTAAATGGAGATGGAAAAGCCTTGGCGAAAAATTTTATGATGAACCCGATTCAGCATTCCTATGAAAAAGGGGAAATCGATGATCAAACTTTTAGGGTGGAAGTTAAGAAAGCTTTTCAGCAGGATTGGACCGATCAGGAGGTAGATGATATCTGGAATGCCATGTTGGGTGGAATTCCTATGGAAAAAATCGAACTACTCAGGGAACTCAGGAAAACCCATCCTATTTATATGTTGAGCAATACCAATGGGATCCATTATTCAAAAGTCCTGGAGATTCTCCTAAAAGATACTGGTGTGGAAAGCTTTGATGAACTTTTTGACCATGTCTTTGTAAGTCACCATATGGGCTGTAGAAAACCTGATGCGATAATATATGAGAAGGTATTGGATTTGGTAGAAAAACCTGCCGAAAAGGGAATGTTTTTTGATGATACTGAACCCAACCTCATTGGAGCACAAAAAGTCGGACTTCAAACTTGCCATATTAACCACCCCAATGCATTGATGGAATATTTTTCAGATGTACAGCAATAAAGAATACATTAGACATATACTCCTTTTTATCATTACTTTCCTTTGTACCACCCTGGCAGGAGGAGAGTGGCTTTTTGGGCGTAGCATTCTCTCCAGTGAAAAGCCGCTTACCTGGGCTTACTTCCTGGAATCAATGCAGTTTTCCCTGCCATTTATTGGGATTCTGTTGATCCATGAAATGGGCCATTTGTTCACCTCCATTTACCACCGGGTCAAATCTTCCTTGCCTTATTTTATTCCTTTATGGTTGGGATTCTTAGGCATGCCCTCTATTGGAACTATGGGTGCCATAATAAGGATGAAGACTTTGGTGAGCAGCAGGAAAAAGTTCTTTGATATTGGAGTAGCGGGTCCAATTGCAGGGTTTGTCATTGCTTTTGGGGTATTGGTCTATGGTTTTCAAAACCTGCCTGAGGCGGATTATATATATCAGGTCCATCCAGAATATCAGGATCCAAACTATTCCCCGGATGAAAGTGAAAACCTGAATTTGGAATTGGGCTATAACTTACTTTTCTGGGGGATGGAAAAGGTATTGGCTACTCCTGACCGTATGCCCAATATGATGGAGGTCATTCATTATCCCTACCTTTTTGCGGGGTATTTGGCCTTGTTTTTTACTGCTCTGAATTTATTGCCGATTGGGCAGTTGGATGGGGGGCATGTTATTTTTGGGCTGTTTCCCAATCACCACCGGGTCATATCGCTAAGTTTTTATATTGCCTTTTTGTTCTTTGCCGGATTGGGAATGGTCAACCCTTATGAGGGAACAGAATATTTATTGTTGGCACTGCCTTTATATGTAGGATTTATTTATATCTGTTTTAGAAGGGTAAGTATATCCAATTCCACCAAATGGACCATTACTTTATCCATTGTGGCTTTACAATATGTACTGCTTTTTATCTTTCCAGATGTTCAAGGGTATTCAGGTTGGTTGCTGTTTGCTTTTATTTTGGGTAGGGTGATAGGCATCGAACATCCCAAGGTAAAAGATGGCAGGGAAATCAACCTTCCCAGAAAAGTAATTGCCTGGTTAGCTATCATTATTTTTATCCTTTGCTTTACCCCACAGCCATTTCAAGTATCATAAGGGGGGGCGAAATTGAATGTTAACAGAGCAAAAGCTTGTTCTATATCAATAGGTTAGAAGAATAAAGAGCAAAGATTCGGAGGCCTTGAAAAGCAGGAAAAAATATTTGTGCTGTAATAGCTGGTTAACTTGTTAATCTTTGGATAATATAGCAGAATGGGAGCTAATAACGATTCCCAGCCATGTACATGTAGTACTGTTAGTTGAGGAATCCTAAAATTGCTGAAAAGAAAAGGTTAAAACATAGTTATAATCATTTAATAGCTAAGAACCTCCACGTTTGATTACCGATCAAAAAAAAGAAGAGTAGGGTCTCCCTACTCTTCTTCTTCCAGTTCTCTGAAAGCCAAAATGCCACCCAGGACATTTCTTACTTTCGAATATCCTTTTTCTTCCAGGAATTTTTTAGCATTTCCGCTTCTTGCACCTGAACGGCAATGAACCACAATTTCCTGGTCTTTGTATTTTTCGATTTCCTCAAGGGAATGGGGAAGTTGTCCCAATGGAATATTAAGAGCTCCTAAGTTATCTTCTTCATATTCCCATTCTTCACGAACATCGATAAATGGAAACTGCTCTTTTTTGTCTAATTTTTCTTTTAATTCTTCTACTGTAATGTCTTCCATAATTATTTTACTAGAATTCTAATGGTTTGTGGCTGGCCATTAACCAAAGCCTTCACAATATATACTCCCCGATGATTTTTTGCAAAACTAATGATTTTGCCTTTTTCAAAGGAATTGATGCTTGTATTAATTTCTCTTCCAAATGAATCAAATATCTTAACCTCATTAATATTTCCTTCCAGGTACAATTGGTCAATAACCGGATTGGGATAAGCACTAATCCCTTCTTCCTGGCCATTTCCACCCGAAACCGGAGGGGCTAAACTGAGGTGGGGTCTTAGCATCAAAGAACCGCTTACTTCCTCGTTTTGTTCCCAAATGCCTGCAATATTGTAAAATATCTTATCTCCTGAATCATTGGATATGTCAAGGCCTACATGTACAAAATCATTGGTAAACTGGGCAAAGCCCACATGAAATGTATCTTGAACCCTGATCCCTGTATCGAGTGGATAATGTATAAAACCATTGATGCTGTCTTTGGGCTGAATGGTGACTTCTTTGGTAAAAAGGGGAGTGTCATCCAAATCTTGCCAAACCATTAAGTCAATGGCCGTTCCCACTTGTCTGGAGTTTGTAAAATTAATACTTAGGGCATTAATATAAGCCGGTTGGCTCAGTTCATAAGCTACTGCCAACATACCGGACCTTTGGTTGATACCTGCTGCATAATCCACCTGACCATTGTCATAGGCAAAATAATCTCTTATTGGGATGGTTTGTCGGATGGTATCGTTGATCCTAAAGTCAATATGCGTATGGTAGGTAGTATCTTCTCCGGCAATTGAATCTATCAAAAAGAAATCCCCCGTGGTAAGATAAATGCTACTTTCCATATCAAAGGGATCCGTCCATGCTCTTTCTGGGAAAGGCCCGGGACTTGCACTGGAAAAGTCCCTTCTTTCATTGGCCAGAGGTACAGGGTTAAAAGGGGTATTATCATTGATTTGTATAATCAGTTCTTTGTTGGCCTTATCCCGGATTTCAACACTATATTCCATTGCCCTGAAACGATTGTTGAGATTGTAAAATTGATTGGTCAGGGCCTTTGCATGGGCATTGGGGTCCTGGTTGAATTCAAAAAGCGGCATGGCTCCATAAATCCCTAAAAAATGAGTGCTTGGCTGGGTAAGGGCCCTATCCAGGTATTGGGTATCCTGTTCAGACCTATTTTTATTGAGGTAAATATAATCGATCAACCAAGTGTCAAATGGGCCGGACAATCTACCCGCATTTTGAAACCTGAATTGGAAATGATCATGAAGATAAATCGATCCAAGGCCAATAATTTCCTGGCTAAATTGATCCCTGGAAAGATCTCCGCCTGATACCTCCCATACTTTGTTCCATTGGTCAAGGCTATCAAGAAAATAAAGTTCTAAACGGTCTGTTTCATCCGGCAATTCGGCTTTTCCTCCTGCTTCCCAAAAAAAACTCAAATAGATGCTTGCTTTTTCTTCATCTGGGATGGAGTCCAGGTAGATAGGCCTGCTGGTCAATTGGTCCCCAATTCCCTGTTCCCGGATGCTGTTGCTGTAAGGTTTTCCTTTTTCATTGGAACCATCCATTATTACTGCTCCTAAGGAAGGGGCATTCACTGCTGCCGACCGGGAAGCATGGGCTCCTTGCCCAAGCCAAAGCGTAGTGTCTAATTTTCCTTTGTGAAAATCATCCCAGAAGGGCAAAGAAATAGCGTCCTCTTTGATCCGGCCATGAAGAATATTTGATTTTTGCTCAATATTGGATGTCCTGTTGATGGGTAATTGCACCAACTGGGCTTTTACACTTTCCATGGAACCAATCAGCCCAAGGCAAAGAGCAATAATTGCTTTCAACAACCGGTATGATCGCATTATAAATTAGACTCTTTTTCCAGTTCAGAAATCCAAACATCCACCAATTCTCCAGTTTTTGCTTCAATTCCTGAAGGGGGAAGTTGTTTGACAATAGTTCCTTTGGGAACTGAATCTGTGGTGACATAGGAAATTTTGCCAATTCTCAATCCAGAGCCAACAATTAAAAACTCTGCCTCAGATTCATCCATTCCAATCAGATTGGGGATAGCCAGAGTTTGTTTGCCCAAACCATCTCCAACCACCAAATCTATTTTTGAGCCTTTGGCAATTTCAAAACCCTCTTTTATGGACCTCCCTCTGTATTTTTGATCCAATACCACATTAATCCCAATATCGGGGACATAAATAATCTCTCCGCGGACAAGGCCGTAATTGGCAAGCACCTCCTGGGCGTTTTTGAGGGGGCTGTTTTTCAAGTTTGGCATTTTCACCAATGGGGCATTTTCTGCATTGAGGGTAATATAGATTTTTCTGTCCTCCTTTACCTTGGCACCGGGACGGGGATTTTGCTTTAGTACCGTTAAGGGTGGTGCTTCTTTTACAAATCCGCTGTCCGGGGTGATAACATAACTCAATTTCCTCTCCTCGAGATATTCCTCCAATTCATCATAGTGGAAGTTCTCCAAATCCGGAACTGTTACCGTTTCCCCGTGATGGGTATAGCTGGGAAGAAAAATCTCAAAAAATAAAAACAAAAGGGCAAACAATAGTCCTAAAATGATCAGAATATGGGTTAGTATTCTTTTTATATCTGTTTTGAAATTACTCATTTACTGCCTTATAATTTACATTACGCTCCCGCAAAGTTAATTGTAAAATTTTACTTCCGGGAATCTTATTTTCCAATTAAAATTATAGTCCATAAGAAGTGTGCCAATTATTGATACGAACTTCAATATTCCATGGTTGGACTATAATTATTTTACTGAATGATTAACCTTTGGGTCGAACTGATAGTTTCACTGTTGATTTTAATTACAAATACTCCTGGGGAATACAGGGAAGTATGAAAACTATAAGTTTGATTTAGAGTATTGGGGTAGGTGACATCGTGGACTACCTGGCCGGTCAAACTGGCAATTTGGATTTGAACATCCTCAAAAGACCCGAGATTAAATGCAATATGAAACAAATCCGTTGCTGGGTTGGGGTAGAGGGAGGCTTGACCAGCACCTGGGTAAACTGGATCGGGATTATTGCCCAGGAAGAATTCAATATTATCCAAATAAACAGGGTTTTCTGCCTGGCTGCCTTGTTCTACCACAAATGCCAAGCGGACTTTTTTACTTTCACCATTGGCATATTCAGAAAGGTCCACAAATTCCCTGCGGAAAGATTCAGGTACATTGGGATCAACAGGGGTGCTGCCCGAAATTGTATTGAGTTCCACCCCTTGGAAAACTGCAACTTCCTGATCAAAGGTTACACCACCGTCCAGGCTTAACATTATTTTTAACCTGGTAACTTCTTCAACCCCACTTGCTGCCAGATCAAAGAAGATGCTGGCTTTACTTATTCCACTCCAATCCATCACAGGGCTACCAATCCAATAACTATTATCTTTCATTTGATTGCGGAGGTTGGCAATGTTATCACCTATTTCACCATTGTCTTTGGCTATCAATTCCCAGGAGATATTTCCATTTTCCGGATTGATGGTATGCCATGGTTCTAAGGAAAAGGAATGGTCAAAGTCTTGCCTCCAGGGGATTTGAAGATCTTGATCATCTTGGATAAAGTATCTTTGGAGGGTATTTCCCTTTTCACCGTTTTGGTCAAAATTGGGGGAAAATACCCGGTATTCCATTTCATTGGTGCCATTTTCCAGGGCATTTTCCAAGTCAATAATGACGGATTCACCTGGGGCGATCTGTTCTCCGGTAGAAATTAAAGTTTCTTTTGCCCGGTTATTTACCTTACGGTCCATCAGAAAGGAGTTTATCGTCAAATTCCCCGTATTGGTCAATAACAACCTTTCACTCTGCTGGCTGCCGTCGGTGATTGGTGAGGGGCTGACTACCCTTTCCAATTCCAGGTCATACCTAAATTCTTCAGAAGCCCTCAAAGAAATATCCTTAAGGAAAATATTATTACCGTAACCATTGATGCTGATAAAGGCTATGCGGATATTACCCAATTCGGAATAGGGTGCCAGATTTACCACCTCTGTCCTAAACTGGGAAGATGTATTGGGTATAAACTCATCCGAGGAGCTGGGTACAGTGCTTAATTCGTCTCCCTTTTTATCGTATGGAGCAGTTAATATATCAAAGGTATTTCCACAATCAGTGGAAATGGCCACAACCAACCTGTCATTAAAATCTTCACCGGGATATTGGGCATGTGCCATGTCAAAAACCAATTGTGCTTCCGGTGTTCCGGATAAGTTAATTTGTGGGCTGATAAAATAATCCAATTGGCCCTGGCTTTCATAATTGAAGTTGTTGATGCTGATCAACTGTTGTGAGCTGCCACCCAAAATAGTTTCTGAAGTGGTCCAGGTGGTGGCATCATCCTCGTTTTTGAGGGTCCATAGCTCTTCAAAGTCAGAAGGCCCGTACTCGTATGGAGCTGTAATGGTGGGCTGGATAAAGGGGGCAGAGCTTAAGCTATTATTATCGGTATTGTTGTCCTGAATTCCATTGATTTCCAGAACTTGGACATCAAAATCATTATCCACAGGATCTAAATTAATAGGGGCAAAAGTCAAGGTGTCCAATTCACCTAATTCCAAATCAACCTCAAAAGTTTTTTCTTCTAAAACTTGACCATCTAGCTGGATTTTAAGGGTTGTGGAACTTAAATGATTTTTTCCCGCATTGAAGACAATAATTTGTGGGGTGACATTGGGAGAACAGATAAAATCCTGTGGCACCAGGATTTTCTCCAAACCAAGGTCAAAATCAGAAATATCCGGCTCCTGGGTGGCTCTTCCATTTACCAGGGAGGCTCTTCTTGGGCTTTCCGTCAAAACCACATCCATCCGAACCACCTGTCCCTCGGTAAATAAATTCATGCATTGGTCTGGGGTGTAATCCATAAAATTCTCAACCATATCCCGGGTATCACAACTGATCCTTGGTGTGGTCCTGCAGCTGTTGTTGGATTGGTTTTGAGTAGGGGTGTCTTCCACAAAGTCATCCACATCACAACCTCCGTCACCCCAAATATGGCGAAGGCCAAAAAAGTGGCCTACCTCATGGGTAGTGGTTCTTCCTTTTGATGCGGAGGCAGCATTTCCTCCTGCACCAAAGTACCTGTAATCGATGGTTACCCCATCAGTTTCCCTGGTACTGGGGGAAAAGTTTAACCCTGGCAAATCTGAAGTCGGAAAAGAAGCAAAGCCAATGTAGGGATTTTCAAGTGGAACCACCCAAATATTTAAATACTCTTCTCCGGGCCAGTAGGCCATTTGACTAATGGTTTCACCATCACTAGGTACATAAGTAGACTGAGGGCCCTTTATACGGTTAATTCCATTGGTGGGCAAACCTCTTGGGTCCTGTTTAGCCAAAACAAACTGGACCATGGCATCTGCTGCTACCGGTAAAAATTCTTCAGGGGTATTAGTGGCATCTTCATTGAGCCTTCTAAAATCCTCATTTAGGATTTCAATTTGAGCTTCTATTTGTCCCGTAGGAATATTGGCTCCATCTCCAATGGCCGTACCATTGTGGATGATGTGGACCACAACAGGGATTATTCTGGGCTCTGTAGCTGCTTTCCTTAGTTCAGGGCGGGCTTTTCTGAGGGCTACCTGGTCCTCCATCCAGGCTTCAAAATATTCCCTTGATCCCAAAATGCCCAATTCCTTTTCCTGCTTCTCTTCCATGTAATGGATAGCACACTTTTCCCCATTATTTTGAATGGAGTTTTGAAAAGGCTCAAAATGTGAGATCCTGGAAGTTTGTGCAGGACTGGGGTGAGGGAAGTTGAAAAAAAGAAATAAAAAGGATAAAACTAACTTTATCCTTAAAATCAGCATTATCCTTTTCATTGATAATTAATTAAAAACCAGTTCAACTTATTCGGCCAAGGTGATATTGATGGCTTCTACCTTCTTAATTTCAGGAATTGCCTTTTTTACCGCTTCTTCAACTCCTGCTTTCAAGGTCATGGTGGACATTGGGCAAGAGCTGCAGGTACCAGTCAATTCCAATTGAAGGACCATATCATCATTTAGGCCTACAATTTTCACATTGCCACCATCGGCCTCCAAATAAGGCCTGATAGAGTCCAATGCATTTTCTATTTTTTCAATCAATTCAATTTCCATTTTTTAGGAATTTACCTGTACTATTTTTGTTTTATTTTTTTCGGCATTTCTGATGGCGACCTGTCTGGCCAGTTCCTCTGCCAAATGGTGAAAGGCTTTTTCGGTAACCCCTTTCTTATAAAATGCCGGATATCCACTGTCTCCGCTTTCGCGGATGGATTGCACTATAGGGATTTCCCCTAAAAAGGGAACATCAAATTTCTTTGAAAGTGTTTTCCCTCCGTCTTTTCCAAACAAATAGTATTTGTTGTCCGGCAACTCTTCAGGTGTAAAATAAGCCATATTTTCCACAACACCTAAAACGGGCACGTTTATTTGGGGCTGTTGGAACATGGTCAAACCTTTGGTGGCATCGGCCATGGCTACTTTTTGGGGAGTAGTTACAATGATGGCTCCGGTCACAGGGACGGTCTGTACCATAGTCAAATGGATATCAGAAGTGCCAGGAGGAAGGTCGATCAAAAGATAATCCAATTCCCCCCATTCCACATCCCCGATAAACTGTTTTAGGGCAGAACTTGCCATAGGGCCTCTCCAAACCACAGCACTGTCTGCAGGGGTCAGGAAGCCAATAGACATCAATTTTACTCCATATTGTTCGATTGGGATAATGATATTTTTTCCACCTTCCTGTTTTACTGCTGGCTGTTCGGATTCCACATTAAACATAGTGGGAATGGATGGTCCGGAAATATCCGCATCCACCAAACCAACTTTAGCTCCGGATTCAGCAAGTGCTACTGCAAGGTTGGATGCACAAGTGGACTTACCCACGCCACCCTTTCCGGAAGCTATGGCAATGATGTTTTTTACTTTAGGAAGTAATGGGGAATCATCCCTCACGGTGGTGACATTGGAGGTCATGTTAATGTCCAATTCTACCTCATCTCCAAGTTCCTTTTCCAGGGCTTCTGTACATTGACTCCTAAGCAGCTCTTTAAGGGGACAGGCAGGGGTAGTCAATACCACCTTAAAACTTAATTTATTGCCTTCCACTACCATATCTTGGATCATTCCAAGACTGACCAAGTCTTTTTTCAGGTCTGGGTCTTCGACAGTAGATAGGGCCTTTAGTACCTTTTCTTTGGTTATGATCATTACAAAATGTAATTTTTGCGCAATTTAGCTTTATTTAATGCTTTTTAAAACTCTTGTCTCTAATATCTGCCTCCTTTTCTTTTCCAAGTGAAAAGCAATTTGGCAATTGATGAAAGATAATAGGAAATTTTTGTTTGACCATATAACTTTTGGATATGGCAAATAGTTCTGTTCCAATCTAAATTGCCACCCATAATTTTTTATCTTTGAAACCGTTTCAAAATCCATACATGGCTTTAAATAAAATCACAACAGAAAAGGTCAGGGAAAGGGCTGATATTGAGGAGGTAGTGAATGATTATGTGCCTTTAAAGAAAAAGGGACAGAATCTTTGGGCCTGTTGCCCTTTTCATAATGAAAAGACCCCATCTTTTTCCGTTTCACCTGCCAAGCAGATTTACAAATGCTTTGGCTGTGGGGCGTCTGGAGATTCCATTCAGTTTGTGATGGATGTGGAAGGAATTGGGTTTAATGAGGCTATCAAACAGTTGGCCCAGAAATACGGTATTGAGATAGAGGAAGAAAAAGCTGCCACTCCAGAGGAAATTCAAGCCTATAATGAAAAAGAAAGTCTTTATATCGCCCAAGCTTTTGCAAGGGATCTATTTGTAAAAAACCTTCAGTCAGACGAAGGAAAATCAATTGGCCTAAGCTATTTTAAAGAGCGGGGTTTCAACCAGCACATCATTGAAAAATTTGATCTTGGCTATGCCCTGGACAGTTGGGATCATTTGATTAAATCTGCAAAATCAGCTGGGCATTCCGAGGAGATTTTGTTAAAAGGGGGATTGATTCTGCAAAAAGAGGGAGAATCCTCCAGGAAATATGACCGGTTCCGAGGTAGGGTGGTATTTACTATCCACAACCTGGCGGGCAAACCAATTGCTTTTGGGGCAAGAATCCTGACCCAGGATAAAAAACAGCCTAAATACATCAATTCCCCAGAAACTGCGGTTTACCACAAGAGTGATGTCCTCTATGGAATTTATCAGGCCAAACAAGCTATCCGAAATGAGGATAACTGCTATCTGGTGGAAGGATATACCGATGTGATATCCATGCACCTTTCGGGCATTGAAAATGTGGTGGCCTCTTCTGGTACTTCATTGACTGAAAATCAAATCAAGCTGATCAAGCGGTTTACAGACAATGTAACGGTCCTTTATGATGGGGATGCAGCAGGGATTAAAGCCTCCCTAAGGGGGATTGACATGCTACTGGAAGGTGGACTGAATGTTAAAGCGGTGGTTTTTCCTGAAGGGGAGGATCCGGACAGTTATAGCAGGAAGGTAGGGGCTAAGGAATTTCAGCAATACCTTAGTCAACATGCAAGGGATTTTATAGCCTTTAAAATTGATCTTTTTGCCAAAGATGCGTCGGGTGACCCCATCAAAAGGGCGGAAATTGTGAGGCAGGTGGTTCAGAGCATTTCCAAAATTCCCGATCCCCTGATCAGGACCGAATATGTCAAGGAATCTGCAAGACTCCTTGAGGTGGAAGAGGGGATTGTCATGACAGAGCTGAATAAGCTGCTTTTGAAAACCCAAAAGGATGCTTATTTCAAAAAGAAAGAGCAGGAAAATGTGGATTCCCCAACACCTGTAGAAAACCTATTGCCTGAGGGGAAAAAAGAGGGGGGCGCCAAACAAGCATTGGCATTGCAGGAACGGGAGATGCTGAGGTTATTGGTCAATTATGGGTTTGAAAAAGTTTCTGATGAATTGCATGTCTGTGAGTACCTGTTTCAGGAGACCAATGAATTGAAATTTGAAACCCCAGTTAACCAGAAGATATTAAAGTTATACAAGAAGGCTTTGAAGCAAGGGGTATTGCCGGAGCCTGGCTATTTTTTGAAATTAGAAGACTCTGAAATAAAAAAGGTGGTAATTGATATGATTGCCCCAAAACATGAAATGTCGGTAAATTGGGAGGAAAGACATCAAATTTATACGCAAAGGGAAACAGATGATCTTCCCAAGACTTTATATGCAGGTATTTTGAGGTTGAAGCGGAGGGTTTTGAAAAAAATGTTGGATGAAACAATACAAAAAATGAAATCTGCTGGAGAGGAGGAAATTCCAGAGTTACAGCAGGTTTATATGGAACTGAAACAATTTCAGGTTCAGATAGACAGACAATTGGGGACGGTGATCTCTACATAAATCAAACTAAAACTGCTTGTATTCGGTTTTAGAGAATAAAGGATGTATTTTTGCAACCTAATTGACCATTCAATAAAACACTATGGCTGAAGAAATAAAATTGGACACCATTGAGGAGGCGATAGAAGCGATAAAAGATGGAGAAGTGGTCATCGTAGTAGATGATGAGGACCGCGAAAATGAAGGGGACTTTGTCTGTGCAGCAGAAAAAGTCACCCCCGAAATTATCAACTTTATGGCTACCCACGGAAGAGGCTTGATCTGTGCTCCCATCATTGAAGATCGATGTGAGCAGTTAGGTTTAGAGTTGATGGTCGGTCGAAATACAGCTACATATGAAACCCCATTTACCGTTTCAGTTGACCTGATTGGGCATGGCTGTACCACTGGGATTTCTGCCAGTGATCGTGCCAAAACCATTCAGGCCTTAATAGATGATGATATTCACCCTGATGAACTGGGTAAGCCAGGGCATATATTCCCATTAAAAGCCAAAAGAGGTGGTGTGCTTAGGCGTGCAGGTCATACCGAAGCTTCCATAGATTTGGCCAGATTGGCCGGCCTTTATCCTGCAGGAGTGCTTGTGGAAATCATGAATGAGGATGGTACGATGGCAAGGCTTCCCGATTTAGTTGAGGTGGCCAAGAGATTTGACCTCAAACTGGTGAGCATTAAGGACCTGATTGCTTACCGATTAAAAAATGAATCCCTGATCAAAAGGGAAATTGGTGTGGATATGCCTACCTTATGGGGGGATTTTAACCTAATAGCCTTCAGACAGACCAATACCGAGGAAGTCCACATGGCCTTGGTAAAAGGAGATTGGAAAGAAGGAGAGCCAGTTATGGTAAGGGTTCACTCTTCCTGCATTACGGGAGATATTTTTGGCTCCTGCCGATGTGATTGTGGGCCTCAGTTGCACAGGGCTATGGAAATGGTGGAAAAGGAAGGTAAAGGTGTGGTCCTATACATGAATCAGGAAGGCCGGGGAATCGGGCTGATCAATAAATTGAAGGCCTACAAACTCCAGGAGGAGGGAATGGATACCGTCCAGGCCAATTTGGCCCTTGGTTTCCCGATGGATAAAAGAGATTATGGAGTAGGAGCCCAAATCCTCCGGGATCTTGGGGTTTCCAAAATCAAACTCCTGACAAATAATCCCACCAAAAGAGCAGGGTTGTTAGGCTATGGATTGGAGATTGTAGATACCGTGGCGCTGGAAATTTCCCCCAACACTCACAATGAAAAATACCTTACCACAAAAAGGGATAAGATGGGGCATCAAATTCTAAAAGAGGAAATTAACAAATTGAAATAAAAAAAGCCCCGAAAACTCGGGGCTTTTTTTGATACTTTTTGGAAGCGTTGGCTTCCTGGCTCCAGGTGAACATTATTTTTTCCGTAAAATATTTATAGTTTTTTTGAGGTAAGGTGGAAGCCTTGGCTTGGAATTTAGTTTGTTGGTATAGCTTGGTTCGGCTTTATGCCTTAACATGGACTTTTGTTACCAATGGGAATTTAAAAACTTGTTTTAGGGTTATCGAAATGCAAAATAATCCCTCATTTTATTTCTATTTGGACTAAAAATGATTACCTGGGAATTTTGTAAAGGGTTAACTAAAACTACAATTAATACGTTACTATTGTATAGTAACATAAGAGGAGAGCATCATGAAAAGACTGTTTTATTTATTGTTTTTTGTTTTCCTGGGATTGCAAATATCTCAAGCGCAGGATTTTCCGTCCCAAATTTGGCATGAAGGGAAATTGTATTTGGAAAATGGGGATGTGCTGGAAGGAAAACTAAAATATAACCTGGAGAACAATGTTGTCCAGATGAGGGATGGAAGCATCCAAACTTATGGAAGTTCTTCCATTCGTTATTTTGAGATTTTTGATGAATATTATGGAGGTATCCGGACCTTTTATAGTTTGCCTTATGCGATGAATGGAAACTATAAGGTTCCTATTTTCTTTGAACTTTTGATGGAAGGTGAAGATATTACCCTGCTTTGCCGGGAATATATCACCAATGAAACGAGAAATACGGGAATGTACAGCATGTATATGCACCCAATGTATGGCCCCCCTATGATGAACACCACCAAACTGGCCTTTGACTTTTATTTTCTATCTGAAGATCAGATTATTAAATACAACCAAAAGAAAAAAGAACTACTTGACTTTATGGATGATCGGTCCGAGGAAATCAAGCTATATATGCGCAAAAATAGGCTTTCCCACGATAGAAGAGGGGATTTGTTAAGGATCACGGCGTATTATAACCAATTGAAAGAGTAATTATTAAGTTTAAATAAATTTTGATAAGCAAATGATGAATCCATTTATTTGATTCATCATTTGCTTTTTTTATGCCCGAAGTTTTTACTCCATTATTAATGGATTAATTTTGATTTTGCTAAAATTCGATTAATAATCTAACCAAACTTTATAAATGTCTAAACCACTTATTTTAGTTTCAAATGATGACGGCATCACTTCCCGGGGAATCAGGGTACTAGTGGGAATCATGCAAAAACTCGGGGAGGTAGTGGTCGTTGCCCCGGATAGCCCACAATCCGGCATGGGACATGCTATCACCATTGGTAATACGATCAGACTGGATGAAGAGGAAATTTTTGAGGATGTTGTGGCCTATAAATCAAGCGGTACTCCGGCAGATTGTGTGAAACTGGCCAAGCACTATATTTTTAAAGATAGGAAGCCTGACCTTGTGGTCAGTGGAATAAACCATGGCAGCAATACCTCAATCAGTGTTTTGTACTCAGGAACCATGTCAGCTGCCATAGAAGGTGCCATAGAAGGGTATCCATCCATTGGGTTTAGTTTGTGCGATTATAGCTCTAAAGCGGATTTTTCACATGTAGAAGAATTTATAGAAAGGATTGCCAAACAGGTGTTGGACCATGGAATGCCCAAAGGGGTAGCTTTAAATGTTAATTTCCCTCCCAAGAGAAACGAATCTCTGAAAGGAATCAAATTGTGCCGCCAGGCTCGTGCCAAGTGGCAGGAGGAATTTGATGAGCGCTATGATCCCAATGGTAGGAAATATTTTTGGTTGGCAGGTAATTTTGTGAATTTTGACAAAGGGGAGGACAATGATGAATGGGCGATTGCCAATAATTATGTGTCTGTGGTTCCCTGTCTTTTTGATATGACGGCTTATCACGGTATTACCCAAATGAATGAGGAATGGGATTGGGAAGAGTAATTTGAAAGTATCAAGTAGCTAGATTTTAGTATCTGGATTCTAAGCGGGTCTGAATTTGCAATTCCGCCCCCTTTTTAGAGAGGTTTCTTATAATTCTAATTTGTGCCTCAGTCCGCTATTTAATATCAAAGTTTGGAGACTGTGGGGAGAATTGGTCCAAGTCTGGAGACTTGGACCATATCATTTTAAAAATTCAGTTCCAAGGACAAAAAGAAGCTTCTTCCTGAGGCTGGAATGATACCCGGTCCAGGATAGCCTGTTGCCCTTCTGGTAAAATAAGCATTGTCTGTTAGGTTATTAACACTTGCTTCCAATTTGGCTTTCTTGTATCTGTAACTAAGTGATAGATCCATGACCTGGTAAGTGGGAATGATACCTTCAACAGCTGAAGGAGTAAACCTTGCATTGGAGGCATCAGTGTAATGCTCCTGAACATAGGAGTATTGGTAAGTCATTTTAAAATCCTGAATGCCCAGGGTTATCCCTGGCCGGATACTAAATGGAGGAACTAATTCCACATAATTACCTTCCACAGGAGATTCCTCAGAGTTAATATATTTGGCATTGATCAATGAAAAATTGGTGAAAAGGTTCAGCTTATACCTTTTGTCAAAGGCAAGCCATCTTAAAATATCTGTTTCTCCAAATGCCTCCAATCCCATGCTTCTGGCATCGGCAATATTGGTTCTGTACCGATAAATTCTATAGTTTTCAGGATCCGTTTTTAGGATCGCACCAATCCGGTCCTGATAACGCAAGTAAAAAAAGCTAAGGTCATAGTTGAACTTCATACTTTTACCTCCCCGGATTCCAAGATCAAAATTATAGCCTCTTTCATCTTGAATGTCTTCATCTACTACCAGGTTTGGGTTGTTAACCCTGATATCATTGAAGTTGATAGAACGGTAATTTTGAGAAAAATTGGCATAGACCTCATGATAATCATTTACCTTATAACTCAGTCCCAATCCAGCAAATATAAAGGATCTTCTCCTATCCAAATCTTCAGGAACTTGATAAGTGGAATCTTTGGCAAACCCTGTTTCTTTGTCTTTTACCAAGATGGTTTTATTGTAATACCCAGAACCAGCTGTTCTAATATATTCAAACCTTACTCCCGGGGTAACACTGAAATTTTCACTTAGATTAATTACGTTTTCTGCAAATAGGGAAAAATTATTTCCGGGAAAGGTATAGTCGGAATTCTCCAGTTTGTCTGGATTGAGGAAATTGAAATCCGCATCACTTCCATCTGTCCCTAACCCTTGTTTTCTGTCGGTCAGCCCCCGGTAATATCTTGCCCCAAGCAGGGCTACTTGGGGTTGCTTTCCAATTTTATAGTTATAAATTAACCTTGCCTCTGATCCAAAATTGCTAAAATCATCCACAAAAAGGTTTCTTTCCTGCATGTCATCGGTCCGGTCAATTCTACCCAAATTACCCAGGGCATCCCTTCCCCCAATTAGGGCGAAATTTCGGATATTGAGTTTTAACTTATTATTGAACTTGTAGTCGATATGGTTACCAATGAGGTTCCAGTTGACCTGAAACCAGTTTCTGCTCCGGATGGATTGCCTTGGATCCTCTGCAAACAGGGCATCAGTCAATCCCCCGGGTTGCTGGGCCAGGTAGTCCATAAAGGTGTATTGAAAAGTAAGTTTAAATCTTTCATTGGGCTCATATTCCAGGGAGCCGTAGGCCATTTTTGCATCAAATTGGCTGTTTTCTCTCCATCCATTTCCCTTTTTATATTGGAAAAAGGTGTAATAATTCCAATTTCCACTAGTCCCGCCCAAACTGGTGAAAGTATTTAGGAATCCAAAAGAGCCAATGGTATTCCTTAAGGTGACGGCAGCTTTCCGGTCTTTAGGGCCTTTTTTCATGACAAAATTCAATAGGCCACCAAACTGAGTACCATATTGCAAAGAGGCGGCACCACGGACCACTTCAATTCTATCAACTGCCTCAGTGGCAGGGGTGTAATAGCTCTCAGGGTAGCCCAAGGCATCTGCACTGATATCATATCCGTTTTGGCGTACATTGAAATTGGCGGTCCTGCTGGGGTCCAAGCCTCTGGCCCCAATATCCAATTGCAATCCCGCTCCATCACTCTCATAAATATTCAATCCAGGAACTTTCGCATAAACCTGTCGGCTGTTGTTGGTGGCAAGGTTGGCAGTAAGGTCCCCCAATTCAATCACTTCATTTTTTTTGGCTTCAAAAATAGCCGTTCCTTCAACGGTTCTTAGCCTCCTTATGCCATTGGTATTTTCCTTTTTCCCGGTAACGGTGATGTCTTCCAATTCTCCATTGATGTCTTCCATTTCAAAGTCCAACACCAGAGAGGTTTTACTTCCAGGCAAATCCAATTCCTTGGACAGTGTCTTTTTCCCCATGGAAAACACCACTACAGTATAATGGCCATTGGGAATGCCTTGGAGGGTATAATGTCCATTATCATCCGTTAAGGCTTGATATGAGGTGTTTTTCAGGTAAACATTGGCCCCTGGCAGGGTTTCACCACTGAAGCTTACCGTCCCTGTAATTTCTACCTGGCACATGGCTCCAAAAGAGATGAGTGTGAATATTGAAATAAATAGTAAATACTTTTTCATTTATTCTGAATATGGTATAATCCAAGATTTATGTTGAAAGCTCTCCTTTTCCTGAGTGAGATCCACTATGGGATCAATAAATATCCGGTTGCCGCGGCCATTTAAGGTAACATACACTTCTGCCCGGATTTCAATATCTTTATAGCCTTGTTCCTCCATTTTACTATCCAGAAAATGGACAAATTGCAAAATCATATCTGGTTGGGTGGCCATTTGTTTTTCCTGCATGGGCGTGAGATAATCGCTGGCATAGGCTTCCCATTCTTTGCCGGTATTTTTGTCTTTGATATGGAAAATGGCATATCCTGCTTTTTCCATCAACATGACCCTCCAGGAAAAGCGGTAGCCTTGTTCGGTCCAGAACAAATGGCCAGGATATAATAAAAACCTCCATGGTAATAATATCTGGATGGTTAGAAAAAGGGCAAAAAACACCCATAAATACTTTTTATTGGGGAAATAGTGGCTAGGTTTATTTATAGGTTTTGGGGTAATAATTTCCCATCTTTCCAACAAATTCTTCATTTTAGAGATAAACCTTTCATGGGTCTCAGGGGCAAAGAAAATGGTAGTGGACAAAATCATAATAAAGGGAAACATCCCTATGGGAAATAGGATCCAGGTTGAAATATGAAAAACAATGACTGCCAAAAAAGCAAAAGGTCGTGTTTTGCGGTAAAAGAGGAAAAATGGAATACTTAAATCATATAAAGCACCAAACCAGCTAAAAGCATAAGCTACCCATAATTCATCCATCAAACCTCCCATTACCGGAAGATGGGTTAAAGGAGGTAGCCAAATGCGCAGAGGGAGTGCCTCAAATAACCAGTCTGGGTGTAATTTTGCCAACCCTGCGTAAAAATACACCAAGGAAAGCATCAATTGCAGGATAAGGACAAACCCATAAGGTATTTTTGGGGTTTGGATTAATGGTTTTATTTGGGCATCCAAAGAAAGAAAACGGTTAGCTGGCAAAAATATCAGGATAAAGGCAATTAGGCTTACAAAATAATAATGGTTCAAGTAATTGGTTTTATCAATCAATTCCACATAGGTGAAAGAGAGAAAAAAAACCAGCGCACTTAATCGAAAGTGATAGCCCACCATAATTCCAATGGCAGAGAAAGCCATGATCCCAAAAAGCCCATACATGCCCCAAACGCCTAAGGGTTGTACCCATGAAAATCCATAATAGGTAAAGTGGAATTCAGGGGCCAGGTATTGGGTTTCTATCCAGCCATTCCAAACAAACCTTAGAACGCTGACCAACATTATAAACCCGAAAAGCACCCTGAAACTTATCAAGGGTGCTATAGAAATGGGTCGGTTAATGGTTTGGTCAATTCTTGCTTTCATGGTTTAATCTCCATCATTATCGCTATAGGATATCAATACGCCAGTGGCAGATGGGATTTCGGCTTTTATCGTAAATACAAATTGCTGAAGCTTGCCGTGGGCTTCTTCAACGGGCTGAGGGTTAGATTCAATGGTGTTTGAAAGTGGAGAAGGGATAGATTCCACTGCTGCTATGGCCTGGTCAAGCTGGGAAATGACCACATCAGCCAAAAGGTCACCATTGCTTTGGGCTTTAAGGTCTTTTAGATAATTATATAATCCTACTCCATCCAGGTTCCCATTGGAACCGGTAAAAATATTTTTAATCCCTCTTAGATTATCAGCAGCAAGGGTAATTGATAAGTCACCATTATAGTAGGCTTCAACATTTTTTGGGATAATGTCACCCTGAGATCGTTTACCTAGTGGAATTCCTATTTTAGCATCCCTGGTAAAGACTTCAAAATATTGGGAAAGGGAATTGATCAACAAGCTAATGGAGGAACCGGCATCATTTCCGTCCTGGTTGATAAATTGCTGTCTGTAATTTCCTTCAGTAGCAATCCACCCATTGTAAACCTGGTCTATTTTTTCCTTTAAACGCTCGGTAAGGCTGGTTAAATAAGTTTTTCTATTTTCGGAATTTTGATCCGTGGTATAAAATTCCAAAAGGTCTACATCATTTTCCGCAAGACCATACAAAAGATAATCCAAGGCAGGTAGTCCTTTTTGATTCGCAGCGGAAAAGGAATCCAGATTGTATTCTCCTGATTCGATGGAGTTTTCTATACTGAAATAATCAGCAGGATAGGTGTTGAATTCTGCTCTTAGGGTTTGGTTAAATCCAGGCCCGAAATTAAAAAAAGCAACAGCCTGCCAGCTGCGGTAAGCTTGGGTAAAAGCAGTTCGTAAAGTACTAAGGTTAGCCTGTTCCGGGGTTTCTACAAATACCTGAGCAGCAGCATTCAAACTGGTAATCTCCCCATTTAGGTTTTCATATCCTGGGATAATGACATTGTCGGCCAAACTGGTTAATAGGGGTTGTCGGTCAATTTCAACCGAATTTTCCTTAGGGTCATCAACACAAGAAGGTAACAGGCAAATAATGCCTGTTACCAATGTTAATGAAAAAAATGCTGTGATGCGATTATAATTCATCTTCAACTTCTTTTAATTCAGGGTATGCATTAAGAATTTTATCTTTTGCATTTTGCAAACCTTGGGGAGTTACAGTCCAGAAATTACCATCTTCACCAAGGTCAACATTTAGGATGTCATTGATTTCAGCTTGGGATAAATTTGAATTTGGGCTGTAGCCAAAAGCTTTGATAAAGCCATGACCTTCAGATAGGTGGTGGAATAAGTTTCCGGTATCCTGATTATTTAGGTCTCCGATGGCAGATTTGATATAATGAACGGCTTTAGCAGCTGCAACCAATTCATGCAATTCAATGATAATATCAATTTGCTCATTTTTTACAACATGATTGTCGGCTACAATGGCAGCTCTACCTTTGATGTAAGCATCCATTAGAGGCTGATTGATACCAAGGGTTTCTTCCAAACCGTAGGTGTAACCAGCCCAGAATCTGCTGTGCTCTTCATCCAATACGGGATCTCCATTTGGGAAATCAGTAGGTACACCCCAATAACCGAAGGCTTCATCCCAGTGGTGTTCCATAGTGGTATAATTTTTACCTTCTTCAATGGCTTCATTATCCACCCCTTCACCGATTTTAGAATCAGAAAGGTAAACATTGAAGATTTGGTGATAGAAAACTGCTCCCATCAATCCTTTTTCAACCAATTGGGTGAATTCCCAACCTTTTTCATTGACATTGATGTAGCGGTCATCACCTCTGCTTATTCTTCCTGCTACACCGTCCTCAGCCATGGTCCCATTGACAGCTACATCCGCACTTACTTTTGCAGCTTGATCCAATAATTGTTTGAAACCATCTACTTCTGCTGGGTTGGTTTTATTTTCCAACTGCTTTGTAGAGGCATTTAATTCAGCATTTTCAAATGGCTCATTTGCATTGGCGTACATGTCCAATAATTTTTGAGAAGAAAGCTCACTACCACCGTCACCTGCTTTTAAGTAAGTCTTAATTTCTGATAACATGTTTAACCGGTCCGTTTGTCCCTGGAAGCTTACCGATGAAGCTCCATCTCTTTCAAAGGAATAAGTGGAAGGAACTTCCATTTGATTTTCTACATCCTGGCTGTCTTCTACACAAGAGAAAAGAGCACCTAATAGAGCTAAAAAAGGAAGAAAATTAGTTTTCATTAGTCCGTGTTCGTGTTTTTATTTAGATTGATTTTAATTTCTCACAAAGATAATGGGTGATTTTTTAAGGGCAAATATTAATTAGATTAATTTTAAATAAAGAACATCCCAAGGTTTTAGTTCTTGTTTTGGTTAAAAAGAATTATACAAATGCCCTGACAGAAGGTCGTTTGAAACAAATGGCTGAGCTTTCTAGGTTTTTGACAGAAAAATGATGGGATTGAAAAAATTATTTAAAAAATTCTTGTAGCCTGAATGGTCGATTTTTTATTTCAAAAATGTTGAAGAAATGATAGATATAACCAAAATAAGGATTTAGGAACCAATTATCTCTGCATTTTCCCATTCCTAAAGCAAAGTTTTTATTAATTAAAATAAAACTTGCATTTTATACCAGAAAATCGATCTTTGTAGGGGTTGAAGGCAAAATGACATATTAGCCAGTGTTATCCTAAATAAAATGGATTTTTTAGGGTTTTAAATTGAATTTAAATAGTGGGAAAGGTACCGTAACTAGAAGTTATAATTGCCTTTATTTTAAGGAATGGTATTTTATAATAGGTTTTAGTTGTTTTAAAGCATGTTTTTTGGATTTTATAAGCTTATTCCCTTATTGTATTATTTACCGTTTTGTGATAAGTGTTTTGAGAAGCGGGGAATCCTGCAATTATCTGGTTTGAAAAGAATTATTCAAAAATTTCCAGGGTTGGGTAGCTATCTTCAAAAAATGGTAGAAGGTTTTTAATTTCTGAAATATGGTTAATTGTGGATTTTTAGGATATAGAATAAAAAATTGCCAACTCAAACATGAGGAATTTGTAAAAAATTCTCATGGAAACACAACCATTTCTACATTGGTTACCAAATATGCTTTTTTTAACAGAAGAGGTTTTTGTTCAAAATCATTTAGGGATAAAAATATTGCTTGTGCCCATAGCTTGGCCTGGTACAAATGGAAGGATGAATTAAAGAATTATCCCAGTTGGTTGGAGCAGGAAAAAGTTCAGTCCCTGTTGCTGAATATGGATCAAACAAGAACCGGAATTTTCGAATTGGATCACAAAAAAGGGGAATTGGAAGAGAAAAAAATATTGGATCCCTCCCCAAATGACCAATCTGCCACCACAGAAATGAAGGATAATTATGAAAACCTGATCCAAAAGCTTCAGACAGATATGGATCAATTAAAGCAGCATTTCGACAAGTTTCACTCCGTTTAACTTTATTAATAGATAACCATAATAATTATTTTCTAACCTTAATCAACGAAAAATGGAAGAATTCATTGGAGTCATCAAACTGTTTGCCGGGAATTTTGCTCCCCGTGGTTGGGCTTTTTGTGAAGGACAATTAATGTCTATTTCTCAAAATACCGCCTTGTTTTCAATTTTAGGAACCACCTATGGTGGTGATGGCCGGACGACTTTTGCTTTGCCGGATTTAAGAGGGAGAGTACCTATTGGTCCTGGCAGAGGCCCCGGATTAAGTGATTATAGAGAAGGGGCAAAGGGCGGTTCAGAAACCAATACCCTGACCATTTTGAATATGCCAGCCCATAACCATGCCGCTGTGGTCAATGAATTCAGGGCGAATATTATGGCTTCTAATCAGGAAGGTACCGAGGAAACTCCCGGAACTAATGGTGCAGCTACCTTAGCTGCAAGTACCAATGGGGGAAGAGGAATCGATATCTATAACAGTGATGCTCCCAATGTTGCCTTAAATACAGGTACAGATGGATCTGCCAATGTAACCATTGGAAACACAGGCGGAAGTCAACCTATAAATAACGTGCAGCCCTATACGGCAATTAACTATATCATTTGTATGCAGGGGATTTTCCCGCCTAGGGGTTAATTTATTTTAAACTTATTGTATTAAAAGGATAGGGCAGGGGAATTCAAAATGACTCCGCCTTATCCCTATAAAAATCTAAAATTATTTCATGGCACTGATACAAAAATTGGGATTTCTCCATGGATTGGACTTTGGGTTATAGGGCAGTTTTTACAGTTTGGAAATAATTGAATATGGAAAAAATTTACGGAAAAAAATTATTGAAAGGGCTTTTCCCAATAATTATGGGATTGTTATTGGTGTTTCAAGTTAGTGGGCAAACATTTACTGAAGATTTTGAAGATGAAACAACTGGAAAAAAAACCCCTTTTAGCAGTTCTTCAAATGAGGCAAGTGTAAGTTTTGATTATGAATTTACAAGTGCTGGAGATGGTGGAATTGGTGAAGTTCTGGACAATTTTGGAGTAGGAGATTCTAAATCTCTTGATTTGCTTTCAAATGGTTCCACAGGGGCAATTGAAACTTTTAGAATAAAAAGGACTGATGGAGCGGAATTTGATTTTACTGGAATATATGTAGCAAATTACGGAGGTGATGTGATTACAGTCCAAGGATATCGTTCTAGTTCTTCAGTAGGTTCCCCTCAAACGGTATCTAATGGAGATATTAAATCCCTTACTTTTAATGTAACTGTAGATGAAGTTCATATTTCTTCCTCAGATTTTTTTTTAGTTAATATTGATGAATTTTCCGGGGAAATTGTTGCTTCAAATTCCGCACCAACCGCCTCAAGCTTTACCGCCTCCAATGGCCCGTATGAAAACCTAACCTATACTTTTTCCACTTCAGATTTTGGGTATTCCGATGGTGATGGAGACGTTTTGGATCATTTGTTAATAGAATCTGTGCCGGGATCAGGAACCTTATATGTGGATGCGGATAATGATGATGTTTATGATGGTGGAGAAGAGGTAAGCACCAGTGACCAGGTAAGCAAAGCGGATCTGGATGCAGGAAATTTACAGTATATCCAAAATGGAAGCACCAATACTTCATTCCAGTTTGAGGTAAATGATGGGACGGATACTAGTACCGGAAATTACACAGCTACCCTGAATGTCTCCGCCGTTCCCACAGTAACCTTAAGTCTTAGCCCAAGTTCCAAATCGGAAAGCTTAACTTCTAATAATGTGGTAACAGCCACGCTTTCCAATTCCTATGGAGCCAATACCACAGTGAATTTGAGTTTTGGCGGTACGGCGACCAATTCGGTGGATTATAATTTAAGCGGAACATCTATTACGGTTCCAGCTGGGAGTACTAGCGGAACAATTAACCTTAGCAATATTAGTGATGCCATCTATGAGGGAAATGAAACTGTTGTCATTGATATTTCATCAGTTAGTAATGGTACAGAAAGTGGGACACAGCAAGAGACCTATACAATTATAGATGATGATCCCCAGCCAAATGCTTCATTGGAATTGCTGAATGTTTATAACCCGATTACTGATGAAAGTGGAGGCCAGGCATACATTAGAGGTAAAATAGATAATATTGCAGGTGTGACCGTAACCATTCCTTTAACTTTTTCTGGTACAGCAACAGGAGGGGGAACTGATTATTCAATTACTGGAAGTTCTATTACCATATCCCCTGGAGAACCGATGGATAGCATTCGAGTCACTTCTATTTTTGATGGTATCGAAGAGGGGGATGAAACGGTGATCATTGATATGGATACCCCAACCAATGCTGTTGAAGACGGAACGCAGCAAGTCACTTTAACCATTAATGATGAAGATGCGGCACCACCTTCCGGGTATTCGGTATCAATAGACCAAAGTTCAATTAATGCTTTTAATGAATCGGATGCCAGTTTTACTTTTTCTGGTGCAGAGGTAGGTACTGATTATGATTATACCTTCTCCAGTTCAGGTGGTGGCACGGATGTAACGGGGAATGGAACCATAAGCACTACCACCGATCAAATTTCAAATATTGATTTAAGTGGGCTTCCAGATGGAACCATTACCTTATCAGTAACCTTAAAAGATAGTTTTGGAAACACGGGTACTGCTGCAACAGATACCAAAACCAAAGATGCTACAGCTCCTTCAGGGTACATTGCTACTTTTGACCAAAGCGGAATCAATGCTAGCAATGAATCCGCAATTAGCTTCACTTTTGGAGCAGCCGAAGTAGGGGCTGGTTATGATTATAGCATCTCTAGTTCAGGAGGTGGGACCAATGTTACTGGATCCGGAACGGTAGTGTCTTCCACGGATCAAATCACTGGTTTGAACCTAAGCGGATTAAATGACGGAACGCTTTCCCTTTCGGTGACTTTAACTGATGATGCAGGAAACACTGGAAGTACGGCCACGGATACAGAAACCAAGGATACTGCTGCGCCAACAGGCTATTCGGTAACCATAGACCAAAACCCGATCAATTCAGGAAATGAGTCTGCAGTTAGCTTTACTTTTGCCTCAGCAGAGGTAGGAACTGATTATGATTATACCATTTCGAGTTCAGGAGGTGGAACAAATGTAACGGGGTCAGGAACTTTAATCACAGCTACGGATCAAATTACTGGTTTGGATGTAAGTGGTTTGGGAGATGGCACCCTTACTCTTTCTGTAACGCTTACGGATGGTGCAGGAAACACAGGAAGTGCAGCTACGGATACTGAATCTAAGGATACAACAGCGCCTTTAGGGTATGCAGTAAGCCTAGATCAAAGCCCGATTAATACAGGAAATGAAACGGCAACCAGTTTCACATTTGCCTCAGCAGAGGTTGGAGCCGATTATAATTACACACTATCCAGCTCTGGAGGAGGAACGGATGTTACCGGATCAGGAACAATATCCACCGCTACCGATAATATCACAGGTTTGGATTTAAGTGGCTTGGGAGAAGGGACTGTTACCCTTTCCGTGACCCTAACTGATGCAGCGAGAAATACCGGAACTGCAGCCACAGATACTGAAACCAAGGATACCACCGCCCCATCAGGTTATTCGGTGACATTCGATCAAAGTCCAATCAATGGTGGAAATGAGCCTGCAGTAAGTTTCACCTTTGCTTCCGCAGAGGTGGGCGCTTCTTACAATTATACCCTATCTAGTTCAGGAGGAGGAACGAATGTTACCGGTTCGGGAACTATTGGATCTGCTACAGAACAAGTTAATGGTTTGGATGTAAGTGGTTTAGTGGATGGAACGATTACGCTTTCTGTAACTCTCACCGATACAAATGGTAATACGGGAACTGCTGCTACCGATACGGAAACCAAAGATACGGAAGCTCCAACTGGTTATTCGGTAGTATTAGACCAAAGTCCGGTTAATGCAGGGAATGAGTCTGCGGTTAGCTTTACCTTTGTTTCCGCAGAGGTGGGTGCTGATTATAGTTATACCCTTTCCAGTTCAGGAGGGGGATCCAATGTCACCGGATCGGGAACAATAACCACCGCTACCGATAATATCACAGGCTTGGATGTAAGTGGCTTGGAAGATGGCACCATTACACTTTCTGTAACCCTTACTGATGTAAACGGAAATACCGGAACTGTAGCTACGGACACGGAAACCAAAGATACTGCAGCACCATCGGGCTATTCAGTTACCATAGACCAAAACCCGATCAATGCAGGTAATGAGTCAGCAGTGAGTTTTACCTTTGCTTCTGCTGAGGTGGGTGCTGATTATAGTTATACCCTTTCCAGTTCGGGAGGGGGTACCAATGTAACCGGTTCAGGAACCATTGGTTCTTCCACAGAGCAGGTTAGTGGCTTGGATGTAAGTGGCCTGGCAGATGGCACCATTACGCTTTCTGTAACCCTTACAGATGTAAACGGAAATACCGGAACTGCAGCTACGGACACGGAAACCAAAGATACAGCAGCACCGTCGGGCTATTCAGTTACCATAGACCAAAGCCCGATCAATGCGGGTAATGAATCAGCAGTGAGTTTTACCTTTGCTTCCGCAGAGGTGGGCGCTGATTATAGTTATGCCCTTTCCAGTTCAGGAGGAGGGTCCAATGTCACCGGATCAGGAACAATAACCACCACTACCGATAATATCACAGGTTTGGATGTAAGTGGCCTTGCAGATGGCACCATTACACTTTCTGTAACCCTTACTGATGTAAACGGAAATACCGGAACTGCAGCTACGGACACGGAAACCAAAGATACTGCAGCACCATCTGGCTATTCAGTTACCATAGACCAAAACCCGATCAATGCAGGGAATGAGTCTGCAGTTAGCTTTACTTTTGGCTCGGCAGAAGTAGGATCGACTTATAATTATACCCTTTCCAGTTCGGGAGGGGGTACCAATGTAACCGGTTCAGGAACCATTGGTTCTTCCACAGAGCAAGTTAGTGGCTTGGATGTAAGTGGCCTGGCAGATGGCACCATTACGCTTTCTGTAACCCTTACAGATGTAAACGGAAATACCGGAACTGCAACTACGGACACGGAAACCAAAGATACAGCAGCACCGTCGGGCTATTCAGTTACCATAGACCAGAGCCCAATTAATGCAGGTAATGAATCAAGTGTCAGCTTTACTTTTGCATCTGCCGAAGTTGGTGCGGATTATAGTTACACATTATCCAGCTCAGGAGGTGGTACAAATGTTACCGGATCAGGGACAATAAGTACAGCCACAGATCAAATCACAGGTTTGGATGTAAGTGGCTTAGGGGATGGTGCGGTTACGCTTTCTGTTACGCTTACCGATGCAAATGGTAATACGGGAACTGCTGTTACGGATACGGAAACCAAAGATTCTGCAGTACCATCCGGTTATTCAGTGACCATAGACCAAAACCCGATCAATGCGGGTAATGAATCATCAGTGAGTTTTACCTTTGTGGGTGCTGAGGTAGGAACAGATTTTAACTATACGATATCCAGCACAGGAGGTAGCACCAATGTTACCGGATCAGGAACTATATCCTCAGCTACAGATAATATCACAGGCTTGGATTTGAGTGGCTTGGGAGATGGCACGGTTACACTTTCTGTTACCCTTACTGATGCAAATGGTAATACCGGAACTGCAGCTAGCGATACCAAAACCAAGGATGCAACAGTTCCATCTGGTTATTCAGCAACATTCGATCAAAGCCCGATCAATAACAACAATCAAAACAATACAAACTTTACTTTTGCTTCAGCAGAAGTAGGCTCGACTTATAATTATACCTTATCAAGTTCTGGTGGTGGAACGAATGTTACCGGTTCAGGAACAATAAGCACAGCAACTGATAATATCACAGGCTTGGATTTAAGTGGATTGGCAGATGGCACCATCACGCTTTCGGTAACGCTTACCGATGCAAATGGTAATGCGGGAACTGCTGCTACGGATACGGAAACCAAAGATACCGCAGCTCCAGCAGGTTACTCAGTAAGCTTTGACCAGGATCCGATTGATGAACCCAATCAGAATGTTGCAAGCTTTACTTTTACTTCTGCAGAGGTTGGAGCAACTTATGATTATAACTTGGTTAGTTCTGGAGGTGGTACGAATGTTACCGGATCAGGGACAATAAGTACAGCCACAGATCAAATCACAGGCTTGGATTTAAGCGGTTTGGGAGATGGCACGATTACTCTTTCAGTTACCCTTACTGATCCTGCCGGAAATACAGGGTCCACAAGCACGGATACCAGTACTAAGGATACGAATGATGCCCCAACTGCAAGTAGCCTTTCCATCAATGGAGCTTTGACCATTGGAGAGGTGCTGACGGGGAACTATACTTTTACAGATCCAGATGGGGATACCGAAAGTGGAACCACCTATCAATGGTATCTTTCCGATGATAATGCCGGAACAGGGAAAACTGCCATTTCTGGAGCAACCAATCAACAGTACACTTTACAATCTGCAGATCAAGGCAAATACATCGGTTTTGAAGTGACTCCTAATGACGGGAAAGATGCAGGTACAACGGTTGAAAGTACCCTGGTAGGTCCAGTTAAAATTGATCAAACCATCACCTTCCCAAGTATACCAACCAAAACTTATGGGGATCCTTCTTTTACATTAGGTGTTGCACAAACGGATCAAGGTTTGACAGTGACCTATACTGCAGATGATCCAACCGTGGTCAGTATAAGTGGTAATCAAGCAACTATTCTAAAAGCAGGTAGCACACAAATCACAGCTGCACAAAGTGGAGATGGTGTAACCAATGCCGCTACGGATATTACGCAAAACTTGACGGTAGATAAGGCTACCTTAACGGTAACTGCCGATAACAAAACCAAGGTTTACGGAGAAATTGATCCGACACTGACAGTTAGCTATGCAGGTTTTACCAATGGTGATGATGAAACCGCATTGGGCAGAACCCTGGATATCAGCAGGGCTGCCGGAGAAGATGTAGGCAGCTATACCATTGGGGTTTCCGGCTACACCTCGGGTAACTATACCATCAATTATGTGGATGGTACCTTTGAAGTCACGGAGGCTACCTTGACGGTAACTGCCGATGACAAAACCAAGGTTTACGGTGAAACTGATCCGACACTGACAGTTAGCTATGCAGGTTTTACCAACGGTGATGATGAAACCGCATTGGGCGGAACCCTGGATATCAGCAGGGCTGCCGGAGAAGATGTAGGCAACTATACCATAACGGCTTCCGGCTACACCTCGGGTAACTATACCATCAATTATGTGGACGGAACCTTTGAGATTACAAAGGCTTCCTTGACAGTAACTGCCGATGATAAAACCAAGGTTTACGGTGAAACTGATCCGACACTGACAGTTAGCTATGCAGGTTTTACCAATGGTGATGATGAAACCGCATTGGGCGGAACCCTGGATATCAGCAGGGCTGCCGGAGAAGATGTAGGCAGCTATACCATTGGGGTTTCCGGCTACACCTCGGGTAATTATACCATCAATTATGTGGATGGTACCTTTGAAGTCACGGAGGCTACCTTGACGGTAACTGCCGATGACAAAACCAAGGTTTACGGTGAAACTGATCCGACACTGACAGTCAGCTATGCAGGTTTTACCAATGGTGATGATGAAACCGCTTTGGGTGGAATGCTGGATATCAGCAGGTCAGCTGGAGAAGATGTTGGTAATTACACTATTACCGCTATCGGTTATACCTCAGGCAATTATAATATCAATTATGTGGACGGAACCTTTGAGATTACAAAGGCTTCCTTGACAGTAACTGCCGATGACAAAACCAAGGTTTACGGTGAAGCTGATCCGACATTGACAGTCAGCTATGCAGGCTTTGAAAATGGTGATGATAAAACCGCATTGGGCGGAACCCTGGATATCAGCAGGGCTGCCGGAGAAGATGTTGGTAATTACACTATTACCGCTATCGGTTATACCTCAGGCAACTATAACATCAATTATGTGGATGGCAATTTTGAGGTCACCCAGGCTTCCTTGACAGTAACTGCCGATGACAAAACCAAGGTTTACGGTGAAGCTGATCCGACATTGACAGTCAGCTATGCAGGCTTTGAAAATGGTGATGATAAAACCGCATTGGGCGGAACCCTGGATATCAGCAGGGCTGCCGGAGAAGATGTTGGTAATTACACTATTACCGCTATCGGTTATACCTCAGGCAACTATAACATCAATTATGTGGATGGCAATTTTGAGGTCACCCAGGCTTCCTTGACAGTAACTGCCGATGACAAAACCAAGGTTTACGGTGAAGCTGACCCGACACTGACAGTTAGCTATGCAGGCTTTGAAAATGGTGATGATAAAACTGCTTTGGGTGGAACCTTGGATATCAGCAGGGCTGCCGGAGAAGATGTTGGTAATTACACTATTACCGCTATCGGTTATACCTCGGGTAACTATACCATCAATTATGTGGATGGCACCTTTGAAGTCACGGAAGCTACCTTGACGGTAACTGCCGTTGACAAAACCAAGGTTTACGGTGAAACTGATCCGACACTGACAGTTAGCTATGCAGGCTTTGAAAATGGTGATGATGAAGCCGCTTTGGGTGGAATGCCGGATATCAGCAGGGCTGCTGGAGAAGATGTTGGTAATTACATCATTACCGCAACCGGTTATACCTCAAGTAACTATACCATCAAATATGTGGATGGCAACTTTGAGATTAGGAAGGCTACATTGACAGTTACCGCAGATACCCAGCTCAAAATATTTGGACAGGAAGATCCTGAATTGACATATCAGGCCTCAGGGTTTAAAAACGGAGATGGAAAAGAAGTAATGTCCGGAGCTTTGGCGAGGGCATCCGGTGAAGATGTGGGGGGTTATCCAATTTTGATAGGAACCCTGGATGCTGGGAACGATTACAAGATTAATTTTACTGGGGCTAACTTGACCATCCAGGCAAGAAAAATCGAAGAAGTAATTGAACCAGCCCTTGTGGAAGTAGAATGGGGAATGGAACTCGAGCAGGTTGATCTTCCAGCAACTGTTTTGGTAAGGACGGAAGCCAATGAGTTTATCAATCTTGAAGTGGAATGGATAAAATCAGGAATTGATACCCGAAGCAGTGGAGATTACAGGATTACGGGTAGGCTGCAATTGCAAGGAAGTATTTCTGGGGAAGCTTTACCAGTTCCTTCCATGTATGTAGTGGTATTGCCAAAACCCCTTCCTGAAAACATTCTATTGGATAACAATTCCTTTGAGGCAAGTGTAGAAAACAATTCTTTATCAATTGGTACCTTTACCATTGAAGATCCTGCTGATAACCAGCATGAGGTAATACTGGTACCTGGAGTAGAGGATAATGATTATTTCATACTTGATGGTAGGACCCTTTTCTGGAACAGTGAAGAAGCTCTTCCTGGAAGGACCCAATTTACCGTTGAAGTGAGGGTAATTGACGCAGATGGTAATGTTATGGTTAAGACCTATACTATTACCAGGGAAAGAGAAGGCTTGGAAGAAATTGAGCTTACCAACACTTTTAGTCCTAACGGTGATGGGGCAAATGATACCTGGGGAGTGCCTGAATTAAAATTCTTTGAAGGAATTCGCATTATGATTTTTGAAAAGAGTGGTAAAAGAGTCTTCCTTACCGATAACCCGGAAGTGAAATGGGATGGTACCTATAATGGGGAATTTCTAGCCCCCGGTGCTTATTTCTGGGTTATAAAAAATCAATTGACAGGGGAAATCAGAAGAGGGGTGTTAAACCTTATTTCAAGATAAACCCTATTTGGATAATCATAATTGAATTTATCACCGGTAAAGAATTTATAAAAGATGAAAAAATTAGTATATATATTCATAATTATTTCAATGATTGGATCAGGGGAAACCCTGGCCCAATCCAGAAAGTATATTAGCCAATTCAATTTTTTTCAAAGTTATTTTAATCCCGGCCTTACAGGATATGAAGGAAGTGCAGTTCGTGGCTTTGTTAGAAACCAATGGGGAGGATTCGAAGGTGCCCCAAAAACAATGTTCTTTAGTGCAGAACTGGATTTTGCAGAATTGCAAGGCCGGGAAAACCCAGCATTAATGGGGAAAAATGCAGCCAGTGTCAATTTACTGTTTGATAATTATGGTGCCTTTCGGGAAACTTCCCTGATTTTGGGTTATGCAAGTAGAATTCGCTTGACTGAAAAACATAATTTAAGGATGGGCGCAGGAATCAATTATACTTCTGTCAGGCTGGATGGAGCATCCTTGACGGTTGAGCAGCAAAACGATGATTTGCTGGGGCAGTATATGAATGGGTTTTCAGATATGCAGATACTGGACTTTAATTTAGGTCTTGCACTATCCCATGAAAAATATTACCTGTCATATGCCATGCATCAGGTCAATGGAGGGAATATTTCCAAAGGTGACGAATTCTTGGAAGGCAGGCCCATCAACTATATTGTCCAGGCAGGTTACCGGGAAGCTTTAAGTAATGATCTTTCTGTTATTGGAAATTTCTTTTTTAGGAAGCAAAAAGATTTACCCGACAATATAGAGTTTAATTTGAAAGCATTGATGAAGGACAAACTCTATGTGGGGCTTGGACACAGGGTGGATTATGCCAGTAACATTCAGGCTGGTTTTTTGCTGAAAAATGTAAGGTTGGGCTATGTTTATGAATTCCCCACCAACCGAAGTTTTCATTTACCAGGAAATACCCATGAATTTATGGCAATTTTCCACTTGTTCAGGACCAATGAAAGAAAATACCCTGAAGAGGTACTGATCTGGTAAATTGGAAGTTTAAGAGTCCATAGGGACTTCCATTAATAATAATTGTGTTGCGGATTTGGCATTAAAATCAACCTTATCCACCTCCCAGATCCCCAACCCATCTCTTTTCTGAAGGTCGAGGTTTACTGTGGAAACCTCACCTTCTAATACAAATACATAAAGGCCATTATTCTGAGGGTCTTTCAATTGGTAAGCCAATTTGACTCCCTCGTCCAAGTTGGCTAAATGGAACCAGGCATTTTGATATATCCATACTCCATCATCATCAGCATAAGGGGATAATATTTGAAAAAACTGGTTGTGGAGGTTTTCTTTTTTCAGAGTAATTTGATCATATCTAGGGGTGACATCCTTTTTATTGGGCAGAACCCATATTTGAAGGAATTTGACGGGCTTATCCTCATTTTTATTGTACTCACTATGCGAAACCCCTGTTCCTGCACTCATAACCTGAATATCCCCTTCCCGTATTAAAGTGGTATTGCCCATACTGTCTTTATGTTCCAAGTCGCCCTCTAGGGGAATCGAAATGATTTCCATATTTTGATGGGGGTGAGTACCAAAACCTTTTCCCCCGGCTACTTGGTCATCATTGAGCACCCTGAGTTTTCCAAATTGGATCCTTTCTGGGTC
This sequence comes from Echinicola jeungdonensis, assembly GCF_030409905.1. Taxonomy (NCBI): domain Bacteria; kingdom Pseudomonadati; phylum Bacteroidota; class Cytophagia; order Cytophagales; family Cyclobacteriaceae; genus Echinicola; species Echinicola jeungdonensis. Next base: position 938,180 of record NZ_JAUFQT010000002.1, on the reverse strand, counting down.
ATAATAACCTGCAAAACTAAAAGTATGGCGACTAATTAGCCATCCATGGTTAGCATGACCTCTGCTTTCTGCGGGATGAAGGATGGTTTTCATAATAAATTGATAAGGTTAAAAGGTGGAGGATTTTCTTAATTTACGATTATTCCAAGTTTTGGGTCAATATGGATTTCATTTTTTCTACCCCAGAACTTGCAGGTCCTTCAATTTCAGTAAGGTGGGCACTTAAACCGGTTTCAGGAATTTTTTTGTCAATAATAAATATAGGAATTCCCTTAGGCGTATATTGAACCAATCCTGCTGCAGGATATACCAATAATGAGGTGCCTACCACAGCAAACAAATCAGCCTGCATGGCTGCTTCCATGGCCGGTTCCATCATGGGGACCATTTCCCCAAACCAAACGACAAAGGGTCTCAATTGACTTCCTTTTTCACATTTATCACCTAACTTGATTTCCCAATGGTCCATTTCATATACCAATGAAGGGTCTATGGAACTTTGGGACTTTAAAATTTCCCCATGCAAATGGATTACTTTGGAAGAGCCAGCCTTTTCGTGAAGGTTGTCAATGTTTTGGGTTACAATTGTTACATCAAACCACCTTTCAAGTTCTGCTAAGCCCATATGGGCTTGATTGGGTTGGACCTTTAAAGCTTCTTTTCGCCTTTGATTGTAAAAGTCCAGTACTAGGCTTTTATTTTTCCTCCAACCTTCTGGTGAAGCTACTTCCATAACATCATGTCCTTCCCAAAGTCCATTTTGGTCTCTAAAGGTTCTGATTCCACTTTCAGCGGAAATTCCTGCTCCAGTTAAAACCACCAGTTTTTTCTTCATTACTGAAAATTTTTAGTAAGACGAGGTTTACAAATAATATTTGCCTTACGCCAATTTAAATAAATATCTTCAAAATTGAGAACATGAAATGGCTGGGGGTTAGAACAAAAAAACCAGAGTATTAACTCTGGTTTTTAAATTATGATTTCTTTTTTCGGGTAGTCTTACCTCTTTTTTTGTCCGGTTGATTTTCTATCAATTCCATTGTTTCAGCGTAGGTTAAATCCTCTGCAACCTTATCCTTAGGAATCTTATAGTTCTTTTTACCAAATTTAATATAAGGTCCCCATCTGCCATTTAGTATTTGAATGTCAGGATTTTCATCAAAGGATTTAATGTGTTTTTTGGCATCTGCCTCCCTTTTGGCTTTGATAAGCTCAATGGCTTCTGCTTCATTGATGCTCAAGGGATCATATTCCTTACCCAAAGAAACAAATTTACCATCATGCCTCACATAAGGGCCAAAACGGCCAATAGCAGCCACAATCTTTTTGTCTTCAAAAGTGCCTACATCCCTGGGCAATTTGAAGAGTTCCAGGGCTTCCTCAAGCGTTATGCTTTCAATAAACTGGCCTTTTTTAAGGCTTGCAAATTGCTTGTCCTCATCATCCTGATCACCGATTTGCACCAGGGGTCCAAACTTACCCAAACGGGCAATGATCGGCTTGCCGGTTTTAGGGTCTTTTCCTAATTCACGGGAGGAGCTGACATTGGCCCTTTCTACATTGGCTGTATTTTCTACAGTGGAATGGAATTTCCCATAGAAATTGTCAATCATCTGATCCCACTGCTGGCCACCGTGGGCAATATCATCAAATTCCTTTTCAACCTTGGCGGTAAATTTATAATCAATGATATTGGGGAAATGCTCTACCAAAAAGTCATTGACAACCATGGCAATATTGGTGGGAAAAAGCTTGTTCTTATCCGAACCCGCATATTCTGTTTTTTCGGCTTTCTCAAACTTTCCATCCTTTATGACCATCTCAGTATATTGCCGGGGTTTTCCCTCCCTGGATTCCTTTATGACATAATTTCTTTTTTGGATGGTAGAAATGGTTGGCGCATAGGTGGATGGCCTTCCAATCCCCATTTCTTCTAATTTTTTTACCAATGAAGCTTCTGTATACCTTGCAGGAGGCCGGGTAAAGGTCTGCCTGGATTTCATTTCAATCAAATCCAATACCTGACCAATGGTCAATGGAGGAAGCAATCCTTTGTTGCCGTTTTCTTCTTCTTCATCCTCCTCATCCGTACTTTCTAGATATACTTTCAGAAAACCCTCAAATTTTATAACTTCTCCAGTGGCACTCAAGTGGTGGTCAGAATTGGAAATATCAATAGAGACATGGGTTTTTTCCAATTGGGCATCTGCCATTTGCGAGGCAATGGATCTTTTCCAAATCAGTTCATATAGTCTTTGCTCATTGCGGTCACTACCTGCTTCCTGGTTGGAAAAATTGGTTGGCCGGATGGCCTCGTGGGCTTCTTGTGCACCTTCTGATTTTGAAGTGTATTTTCTCGCTTTATGGTAATCCGGACCAAATGCGGAAAGAATCTGTTTTTTTGCACTTTCCATAGCTTCTTCGGACAGGTTCACACTATCTGTTCTCATATAGGTGATTTTACCTGCCTCATATAGCTTTTGGGCAATGGTCATGGTCTGGGACACAGAAAAGCTCAATTTTCTACTGGCTTCTTGTTGTAGGGTAGAAGTCGTAAAAGGTGCCGCAGGTGTCTTTTTGGCAGGCTTTTTTTCCAGTTTGCCAATAGAAAAATCAGCTTCCAAGCAATCCTTTAAGAATGCCTCGGCTTCTTCCTGAGTTTCAAATTTCTTAGGGAGCTCGGCGTGAAGTGTTTTTCCTTTTACATCAAAAAGAGCAGTTACCTTATAAGAAGATTTGGACTGGAATTTCTCAATTTCCCTTTCCCTTTCCACGATAAAGCGAACAGCTACAGACTGAACCCTACCAGCAGAAAGGCCGGCTTTTACCTTTTTCCATAGCACAGGGGATAGTTCAAAACCTACTAAGCGGTCCAAAATCCTCCTTGCCTGCTGTGCATTGACCAGGTCAATATCAATGGCCCTTGGATTTTCCAGGGCTTTCAGAATAGCATTTTTTGTAATTTCCCGAAATACAATTCTTTTGGTCTTGTCATCTGAAAGCTTGAGTACCTCTTTCAAATGCCATGATATGGCTTCCCCTTCGCGGTCATCATCACTTGCCAGGTAAATTGTATCGGAATCCTTGACCAAATTTTTTAACTGCTTGATCACATCCTTTTTATCCGGAGTGACTTCGTAGGTGGGTTTAAATTTATTTTTGATATCAATAGCCTTATCCCCTTTAGGAAGATCCCGGACATGCCCGTAGCTGGAAGCTACTTTGAAATCCTTCCCTAAATACCCTTCTATGGTTTTTGCTTTTGCCGGAGATTCGACAATGACTAAATTCTTTGGCATAATTTGTATCCTTTTAGGGTATAGCTTAAATAGCAATACCAACAAAAACCAAAAATAGAAGCGATTCCCTTCTCCTCCAAATAATAATTAATCTCATATTCATTTTGGCGGTACCAAGACTAATTTGTTAATTCATTAAATCATTTTAGAAAAAATCCTACACCATGAAACGAATAGCATTATTGCGGCATGGGGAAGCAGAGTATGGAAAAGGACAATCTGGAGATTTTGACAGAAAGCTGACCTCATCTGGAAAGTACAGGGTTGAAAGATTGGCCCTAGTATTGGCGGAACGAAAATTCAGCTTTGACCTGATACTTCAAAGCCCTGCAGTAAGGACCCAAGAAACAGCTGAAATCATAAGCACCGCCATAGAAATCAAAAAGAAATTAGAGGAAAAAGATTATTATCTGGCTGAAAAGGATGCCTGGCTGGAGAAAATAAATGACTTACCAGAAGAATTTGATTCTGCCTTGGTCGTGGGCCATAACCCAGGGCTTAGTACTTTGTTGGACTATTACGTTGGGGATTACTTTTTGAATTTGTCTCCTGGCATGCTGGCAATTGTGGAAATTGAAGTTGATTCCTGGAAAGCCATTACCGCTGGCTCCGGGGTGTTGGCGGAAGTGATTCAGTAATAGGGAATTGAATCTAAGTAAGGTCAAAGCATCAAGGAATATTATACATTTTTTTGGGCATTAGTGGGAAATTGTGTTAGATTAAGGAAGGAAAAATTGTGAATATAAAAGGTTGATGTCTTCAATTTTCCTGTTAAATTATTGGCATATTTTGCTTTTTTACTAGTCATCTTTACCCAAAATCGATATGACCACTAAATATCAATTAATTGACAAATTTGATCCTAATGGGGTAGGAGCAGAAGGAACATTATTTGGCCTGCCTTTTGACGAAATTACTGCAGATTTAATTGTAATTCCTGTTCCCTGGGAAGTAACGGTTTCTTACGCTCACGGAACCGGCGAGGGACCAGCCACAGTTTTGGCTGCTTCCAATCAAGTGGACCTTTACCAGGATGATATTCCGGAAGCCTGGAAACTGGGCATTTATATGTTGCCTATTCCCCAGGATATTCATTTGAGCAGTACCAACCATCGGATTTTGGCCAATAATTATATTGATTGGTTGGCGATGGGATCAGAAAAAGGAGATGAGGAACAGTTTACAGCGGTTCCTGGATTGATCAACAAGGCCTGCGAAAAAATGAATAATTGGGTATATGAAAAGGCAAAGGAATATTTATACCAAAATAAAATGGTAGCCCTTATCGGGGGAGATCATAGTACCCCTCTTGGATTTATCAGGGCTTTGGGGGATAAATATTCCAGCTTTGGGGTACTTCAAATTGACGCTCATGCAGATTTGAGAAAATCTTATGAGGACTTTGAGTACTCTCATGCCTCCATTGGTTTTAATATTCTGAAAGTGCCCGAGGTAAGTCATTTGGTTCAGGTTGGTGTGAGGGATTATTGTGAGGATGAAGCCGATTATGCAAAAGAAAATAAAAAAGTGACGACTTTTTATGATCGGAAAATTAAGGAGGATGCCTATGCAGGAAAAACCTGGTTAGAGCAATGTGAGGAAATTATAGATGCATTGCCCAGGGAAGTATATGTTACCATTGATATAGATGGATTGGATCCAAAACTCTGTCCTCACACGGGTACTCCGGTTCCCGGTGGTTTTGAAATGGAACAGGTGCTGTTTTTGATGAAAATGTTGGTCAGGGAAGGGAAAAAAATCATTGGATTTGACCTGGTAGAAGTAGCCCCTGGCCCCAATGAGGATGAATGGGATGGTAATGTAGGGGCAAGGGTGTTTTATAGAATGGCCAACTTATTTGGGGTATCCCAGGGGAAATTGGATCTATATTAAATAATTGGCAATAGAAGATTGAAAAAAACAGCAAATTTAAGTTTGCTGTTTTTTTATGTAGATAAAATGGGTAAGTAAAAATGATCTTAAAGAAGAATGAAGTTATCTGACCAGGTGTCAGTAATCCGAAAAATCAAAAGGGATCCACGGACTTTACTCCTTAACTCAATCAACTTTCTTCCTTTTTCAATATTTGGAGCTTGCGGTATATTTGGCCTATTTTTTTATAGAAGATGATTTGAAAAAATTCCTTTCCCCTTTAATCAGAAGTAATTTTAGATTTTCTTTGGGGTAATTGTTTGATGAGGGGAACTTATTTTCACCTTGATTCAAATAATTGAGGTTAATACTTCGATCCCAAAATCAATTGGCCAGGCATTCGAATGGTTTATGAACAATTTAAAAGGTACCATAAAAAATATTTCTGTGGATCAGCAAATTACCCTGGTGGATATTCAGGTAGGAAATTTGGATATGCTGGCCATTGTAATTGATACTCCTGAACATGCCTCATACCTAAAACTCGGAAGGAAGGTTAAGGTGATTTTTAAAGAGACAGAAGTTATCATTGCTCATAATCCTATATCTGAAATTAGCCTGCAGAATAAAATCCCCGGAAAAATTCTTAGAATGGAAGAAAATGCATTATTGACCAAAATAGAGTTGGATACGAATTTAGGCCCATTATCTTCCATTATTACCACCAGGTCTGCACATCATCTCAATTTGCAACCAGGACAATCTGTGGTTGCCTTAGTGAAAACCAATGAAGTAATGTTGTCGGTATGATGGATTGGGAACCCTTGATATTGACTTTTCAATTGGCCTTGGTGGTTACTTTGGTTTTATTGGTGATTGGCATTCCTTTTGGGTATGGTTTGGCCATGTCCAAAGGTAAATGGAAACCATTGGTTGAAACCTTGGTGAGTATGCCCTTGGTGCTTCCCCCAACTGTTCTTGGGTTTTATTTACTAATGGCGTTTAGCCCTGGGAATTTTATAGGAAAATGGTTGGACCAATGGTTAGGTCTTAAATTGGTGTTTTCATTTGAAGGCCTGGTTTTGGCTTCTGTGGTATATAGTTTACCCTTTATGGTTCATCCCATTCAATCGGGGATTTCAAAACTTTCCCCTTCTTTGACAGAGGCTGCCTATGTCATGGGGAAATCCAAAACTACGACACTTTTCCGGGTGCTTTTGCCCAATATCCGGCCTTCCCTTTTAACAGGCATTGTATTGACATTTGCTCATACTGTGGGTGAATTTGGGGTGGTCTTGATGATTGGAGGGAATATTCCCGGTAAGACAAAAGTAGCATCAATAGCCATTTATGATGAGGTGGAGGCACTACAATATGATAATGCCAATGCTTATTCCCTGATTTTATTTGCCATCACTTTTTTGATATTATTAGGCGTATATTGGGTCAATGGCCGGCAAATCAAGCAACTAATCTAATGATTACACTTTCGCTCCAAAAACAGTTAAAAACCGCAGCTGGGGATGTTCATTTGTCCCTGGAAGGTACTATCCAGAAACAGGAGTTTATCACCTTGTATGGAAAATCCGGAGTTGGAAAGACCACCACATTAAAAATGATTGCCGGGCTTTTATTCCCTGATGATGGGAAAATTTTGGTTCATGAAAAACTTTGGGTTAATGTAAATCAAAAGATTAACCTTCCTCCACAAAAGCGAAAAGTGGGCTTTGTTTTTCAAGATTATGCCCTTTTTCCCAATATGACCGTAGAAGAAAATCTTTCTTTTGCTCAATCCGGCAGGAAGGAAAAAAGGGTGATTGATGATTTGATAGAAATTACCGATTTGGGCAATCTAAAAAACAGAAAACCGAATTCACTGTCAGGGGGACAGCAACAAAGGGTGGCTTTAGCCCGGGCATTGGTGCAAAAGCCGGAAATTCTATTGTTAGACGAACCTTTGTCTGCTTTAGATCATGAAATGAGGATGGTATTACAGGATTATATTTTAAAAGTCCATCGGGAATTCCAGTTGACCACCTTTTTGGTCAGCCATGATATCCCGGAAATTATTAAAATGTCTGACAGGGTTTGGCATTTGGAAACTGGTAAAACTACCATAATCGAAGACCCCATGGACATATTTTCGGAGCATAGAATCAGCGGGAAATTTCAATTTACCGGGGAAGTGTTGGAACTCCTTCCTCAGGGCTTTATTTACATAGTTACTGTAATGATCGGTAATAACCTGGTCAAGGTAATGGCCGATGAACAGGAAGGAAAGCAATTAAGAGTGGGGGACAAGGTTATGGTGGCCTCCAAGGCTTTTAATCCCGTTATTCAGAAAATTTCTTGATATTTTGAATTCGGACCGCATTTAAAATAGCCATCAAAGCTACCCCCACATCTGCAAATACCGCACCCCAAAGACTTGCCATTCCCAGGGCCCCAAGGGTGAGCACTGCTATTTTTATCCCAAAAGCCAATCCAATATTTTGATAGACAATCTCCCTTGTTTTCTTTCCGATTTGAATGGCCAATGGGATTTTTGAAGGATGGTCCGTTTGGATTACCACATCAGCAGTTTCAATGGCAGCATCACTTCCCAGGCCTCCCATGGCAATGCCCACATCAGCTCTTGCCAGCACCGGAGCATCATTGATTCCATCACCAACAAAAGCGACAGATCTTCCGGTTTCTTTTAATAGTGATTCAAGTTTTTCCATTTTTTGATGGGGGAGCAATTCCCCGTAAGCTTGCTGTATTTTTAAGTCCTTAGCGACTTTTTGGGTAACTACATTATTATCCCCTGATAACATTATTAAATCCTTGAGACCCATTTTTTGGAGCCTTTGGGTGGTTAGTAGTGCATCAGATTTTAACTGGTCTGAAATAAAAAGATAACCTACATAATGGTTGTCAATGGCCACATGGATAATAGTTTCGGTGGCATCCAGGGTATCTGCACAGGTGATAACCTGGTATTGGTCCATCAATTGTTGGTTGCCCACCAAAATTATTTTCCCATCAATTTTTCCCTTCAGGCCCATTCCGGAAATTTCCTCCTGTTCCTCAGGGTCCATCAAAAGTAAATCCTCTTTTTTGGCATAATTTGTTATTGCCTTGGCAATGGGGTGGTTGGATTTTCTTTCCAGACTGGCAGCATAACCTAACCAATGGGGCTGGTTGGAATCCATTTTTTTTATGTCCTGCACTTCAAAAACTCCCTGGGTAAGTGTACCTGTTTTGTCCAGAACCACGGTATTAATTTTGGTTATTTGGTCCAAAAAATTCGCTCCTTTAAATAAAATGCCATTTCGGGAAGCGGCTCCAATCCCGCCAAAATATCCTAATGGAATAGATACCACCAGGGCACAGGGGCAGGAGATCACCAAAAATACCAATGCCCTGTATAGCCAATCCTCAAACACATAATTTTGAACAAAGAAATAGGGCAGGAAAGTGAGGGCTATGGCCAGGTAGGTCACAATGGGAGTGTACACCTTTGCAAATTTGCGGATAAATTTTTCGGTTTTGGCTTTACGGGAAGAGGCTACCTGTACCAATTCAAGAATCCTGGCCAGTTCACTTTCTTCAAATGCCTTGGAAACCTTTACTTCTATCAAATTTTCCAAATTGATCATTCCTGCCAAAAGGGAACCTCCCTGGCTGAATTTAACTGGTTTGCTTTCCCCGGTAAGGGCAGCAGTATTGAATCTTCCCTGAGAGCTGAGCAATTCCCCATCCAAAGGGATTTTCTCTCCTGGTTTTACCTGAATGGTTTCCCCAACCTTGATTTTTTCCGGATCTAAGGTGATATATTGATCCTCTCTCAATACATGGGCTTGATCTGGCCGAAGGTCCAATAGGGATTTAATATTTGATTTGGCACGGCGAACGGCCATTCCTTGGAAAGTTTCCCCAACCTGGTAAAACAGCATGACCGCCACTGCCTCGGGGAATTCACCTATTGCAAAGGCCCCCAAAGTAGCAATGCCCATCAGAAAAAATTCCGTAAAAACCTCTCCCTTTAAGATCAGGTTTAAGCCTTGTTTCAATACCGGCCAGGCCACAGGCAAATAGGCTAAAATATACCAGGCTAAGCGGAAAGACCCTTCAAAAAATGCAGGTTGCCACCATTGGTCGGCTGCAATTCCAAACAAAAGCATAGCAAAACTTAAAATGCTGGTTCCCCAGTTTTGAATCCATTTTGTAAAGGAAGTTTTAATTTTTACCTCTTCTATACAAGTGTTGTCATCACAACAACAGCTTTTTTCCTGGACCTGTGTTGAAATGTTTTTATTGTTCATACCCCAAAGTTAATCAATAAAGTAGTGCACGTAAATTGCATTTAACCACTGGGAAGAATTGGGAAATTTAAAATTGGAAGATAGAAATAGGGAGTACAGGAACATCGGGAAAAAAATGGGGATCCAATTTTTATTCTGTCACATTGCAAACCGTAGAATTCAAAAAAAGGAATGGATTTAATCTAAAAGGTTGATCACTGATCACCAAATACCAATTCTTAAAGGAACCAAAGTGTCAAACAAAAAGCCTCCCGGGAACCGGAAGGCTTAATGTGCGCACGAGAGGACTCGAACCTCCATGCCCGAAGGCACTGCCGCCTGAAGACAGCGCGTCTACCAATTTCGCCACGTGCGCTGGTGGTTTTTAAGTAATTTATTTCTTAAGGATGAATTGTCTTTCCCAAAGCGAGTGCAAATAAACTAAAGAACATTGGTATATCCAATGGCTGGTTTTAAAATTAGGTTGAAAATTCCCGGTGTAATATCAATCCCTCAAGTAAAAATAAAATCTTACTATTCCCTTTCTCGTACGCAATTACCGAAGTGTAATAAATTAAAATGACCTTTGGATGGCCCTTGAAGCATCTGGTTTTTGGGCGATTTAGGAGGGCGTTAAAAAAATGAATTAGCTCGCGAAGTGGACGAGCGAGATCCATTCATTTTTAGCCCAGAGCAATTGGCCAAAAATCAAATTAGGTAAACTAAGCTGTTATTGAAAACGAAATTGGCTCAATTTGAAAGATGCTTCACAGGCCTTGCCCCGAATGCTTTCGGGGTTGGGCACTTTTTCATCAAGGAAAAAGTGTCAAATCCATTTATTATTTTAAACGTGTAAAGTTCCAGGTTCTATAATTGAAAAGAAAGTTTATTAACTAAACGAATTGATACTGATTTTTTATTTGATTTTTTCCCACCAATTATCCATATCATTTAATGTTTCAAAAGTGAAAATTTTTCCCAATTCCGGAATAAAATAATCCTGTTTTTGGGCAATGGCTTCTTTGACAAACCTTTCCACCGGGTCTTTCCAATGGTGAGGGGAAAGGGTAAAGGCTCCCCAGTGGACTGGAACGGCAACTTGGGCCTGAGCATCCATGGCAGCTTGAATGCTTTCTTCAGGATAAAGGTGGACTTGGTGCCAGTGTTTATAGTATTGGCCGCATTCTACAAAGGCCAGATCAAATGGACCGTATTCCTGACCAATGGCTTTAAAATGATTCCCATAGCCTCCATCCCCGCTCCAATATATTTTATGGTCATTGGATTGGAAGATCCACCCTCCCCATAGGGTTTTTGACCTGTCCAAGGCACCCCGGCCGGCAAAATGCCTGGAAGGGGTAAAGGTGAGCTTAATACCCTGGAATTCCACTGCTTCCCACCAGTCAAATTCTTTTACTTGTTGTGCCGGAATTTCCCATTTTTCCAAATGCCGGGAAATTCCTAGTGCTACCAGCCAGATATTGACCTTTGGTTTAAGTTTCATGATGCTTTTATAATCCAGGTGGTCATAATGGTCATGGGTCAGCAGAATAGCATCAATGGGCGGAAGGGTATCGATAATGTCCAGGGTGTTATTACTGAACCTTTTTGTAGCAAATGGTCCAATAGGGGAAGCATCAGGCCCAAACATGGGATCGATCAGCAAATTGAATCCATGGAGTTGCATTAAGACCACAGAATGCCCATACCAGATGAATTTGGGTTTTCCATCTTCCGGTTGAAATTTTTCAGCGTCAAAAGGATGAATCGGCAGGCTTTGCTTGGGAACACGATCTTGTTTGCCTGAAAAATTATCCTTGAGAACGGTTGGGAGGGTTTTAAGGTTGATATCGATTTGGGTTGCTGCCAGATTCACGAATTTCTTACCATTCCAGTTTTTGGATTGTTGGAATTTATTGAGATCCTTTCTTCGGATGGATCCACCAAATTGGGCAGGGTTGAGCATGTGTTTTTTTATGGTTTTGTACGGAAGAATGGGGATTTGGGATACTTTATGGTTGTGGTTATATGGATTGTCGTGGTTAAATGGCCTTTTTAAAATAGTGGTTAATTGTTTAATCGGTTAAATGTTTAATTGAATGAAAGCCTTTGCTGATTCAAATCCAGGTGTTTTTTCGGTAGAAAGAGCCTTTTGCCAAGGAATGATTTTAAATCCAATTTTTTTTGTTGGATTTTTCCGTAATTGAGTGATTAGGTCAAAGGTGATAGGTGAAAACTTATTAGGTTCAGTTAAAAATTATAATGAGTCAGAAACTCAACTTATTAAGGTCCCACGTCGGAAACGGCGGGACAACAGGAGCCTTAGAAGTAGTACAGCCTTCGATAAAAAAAGGTCCCGTGGCACAACCGGCAGGACAACTTGGACAACTGAAAACCAGAGAAGAACTTCTCTTAAATATTGGAAATTCGAATAAATGTGTATTTTTACTTCTGCAGGTAAGAAATTGGTTTATATATATTTTTTTCAGTGAAAAACATGGTTTTTCCTTTAATGTTATTCTGAACAATTGCATAATTGGAATGGTTTATTGAACCAATACTTTGAATAAAATGGGTGATTGATGGCTGAAGTTTTGATCTTTATTTTTGTGCTGGCCGTTTTGGCTCCTTTTCTCCAAAGGTTTCACAGGATTGGTCTATTTTTGCTTTCTTCCTCTTTGCTGGGGGTGCTGGTTTATTTTGTTGGTTTGGTCCAGCCGGTTTTGGAAAAAGGCAGCCTGGAATATCCATATCAATGGGCCAATGAATTAGGAGTATCGCTTAACTTTTTGGTAGATGGCTTAAGCCTGTTTTTTGCCTTATTGATCCTTTCCTTTGGCCTTTTGATCTTGATCTATGCCTCCAGTTATCTGAAAGGAGATCCCAAAATTGGCCGTTTTTATATGTACTTTTTGTTCTTCTTGGGCTCCATGTTGGGATTGGTTTTAGCTTCCAACTTGATTAGTTTATTTGTTTTTTGGGAGTTGACCAGTTTTAGTTCCTATTTATTAATCGGCTATTATAACCAAAAAGAAAAATCCAGAAAAGCAGCCAGGCAGGCTTTATTGGTCACGGGCTTAGGGGGACTGGCCATGTTGGCTGGTTTTGTTTTGCTGGGCATGGCTGGTGGGACCTATGAGATTCCAGCATTATTGGATAATGCCGGCTTGTTGGAAAACCATCCTTATACCCAAGCCATCGTTTTGTTGATCTCGTTTGGAGTTTTTACTAAATCCGCCCAATTTCCATTTCATTTTTGGTTGCCCAATGCCATGGAAGCTCCAACACCGGTCAGTGCTTATTTGCATAGTTCCACTATGGTCAAAGCAGGTATCTATTTGATTTTTAGACTGAATCCACTCTTAACCCAATCAGAATTTTGGAAGGATATTTTATTGATAATTGGTGCCATTACCCTGTTGGTGGGGGCGGTGGAAGCATTCCGTTCGGATGACTTGAAAAGAGTATTGGCCTACACTACCATCAGTGCTTTGGGCTTATTTGTTTTGATGGCCGGAATTGGCTCCAAAGATGCTTTAAAGGCAGCTTTTATTTACTTGATTGCCCATGCGCTTTATAAAGGTGGATTGTTTTTGGTGACAGGAATTCTGGACCATAAATGCGGGACCCGGAATATCAGTGACCTTGCTGAGGTAAGAAAGAAAATGCCTTTAACTGCCCTTGCCACAGGATTGGCCTGTGCTTCGATGGTGGGGTTGATTCCTCTTTTGGGTTTTTTGGGAAAAGAGATGGTTTATAAGGCCTCTTTATCTTTCACTTCCTGGAATTGGGGGATGATGGGTATTGTAATGTTGTCTAATGTCTTTTTTGTGGCCATTGCATTTAAAATCTTTATTGCCCTCTTTTTACAACCTTCAAAGGATAAAACCACTCAACCGGTAAATGAAGCATCCATTTGGATGCTGATTGCTCCTTTGGTAATGGGTTTTGCTGGATTGTTTATTGGGGCTTTTCCGGAATTTTCTTTAAAATCAATTTCCGGATCTGCAGTGCCTTCTATTTTGGGAAGTCCTTTAGAGTTGGATTTAAGTTTATGGCATGGTTTCAATTTTATTTTCATATTAAGTTTGGCCACTATCGCCATTGGCTTTATTCTTTTCCTGGGCCGAACACGCATTTTGGTATGGATGTCCAAAATCAAAATTCCATTTGAATCCCTTCCAGAAAAGGGATATCAAAATGTAGTGGAAGGATTACAAAAATGGGCAAATAGCCAAACCCGCTGGATTCAAAACGGATATTTACGTAACTATATCAGCATTTTTATTTTCGTATTTATTGTTTTGGTAACCTTTCATGTAATCCGTTCGGGGTTGATTTTTGATGAATTGATAAAATTGGGTAGTCAGGATATAATCAATAATAAACTGATTATTTTATTTCTGGTTGTAGTGACTTTGGTTTTCATTTTTCTGTCAAAATCTCAATTGATGGTGGTGGCCGCCATTGGAATTATTGGTTATTCAATCGCATTGAGCTATACGATGTACAGTGCTCCCGATGTGGCCATAACCCAGTTTTTGGCAGAATCTTTAAGTTTGATCCTTTTGATTTTAATTGCTCCCCAGCTACCTGGATTGGTCAATACCAAATTAAAAATAAAAGGAAGGTATTTGTTGGTCTCCATTCTTTTTGGCTTGGTGATGACCTGGGTTACCTTGATGGGGATGGGGGTGGAAAAGTCCAGTCCGCTCAAAGATTATTTTCTCAAAAACAGTATATTAGAAGGTAAAGGAGCCAACGCGGTTAATGTGATTTTGGTGGATTTTAGAGCCTTGGATACTCTTGGGGAAATATCTGTGTTGGCCATTACGATGGTTGGGATAATATCATTATTGAAGGTTTCAAAAATAAACCCCTGATTTTTATGAAAACATTGGTGTTAGAAACTTTGCTAAAACCCCTGGTGCCATTATTTATTGTGTTTGCCTTGTATATGTTTTTCCGTGGGCACAATCATCCTGGGGGAGGCTTTATTGCGGGACTTATTGCGGTTATACCTTTGATGATTCATGCTATTGCCTTTTCCCCAAATAAAACAGTAGCCGTTTACAAGGTGAAGCCGTTTTTCCTTGCGACAGGCGGATTACTTTTGGCGGTTATCAGTGGAATGTTTTCTTTGATCAAAGGATCAGTTTTTATGGCTTCCCTTTGGCCGGAAAATGAAATGCCGGTATTTGGGAAAATAGGTACTCCCATTTTATTTGATTTGGGGGTTTTTTTGGTGGTGGCGGGATTTGTATTGAAGGTTACCTTTTTGTTTGCTGAAAAAGATCAAAAATGAATTTAATAGTTGCACTTGTCATAGGGATTTTGTTTGGCTCCAGCATTTACCTGATGCTCAATAGGAATTTCTTTAAATTGATCTTAGGGGTTATTGTCTTTGGATATGCCAGTATCTATTTCCTTTTTGTAATTTCCGGAGTGACCCAAAACAATCCACCTCTGATAAGGGAGGAAACAGCCGAAAACCTGCAAAAGTTAGCAGACCCATTGCCACAAGCCTTGACGCTTACGGCAATAGTCATAGGAATAGGGGTCCAATTGTTTGTAATTGTTTTACTAAAAAAGGTTTACGGAGTATTAAAAATCGAAGATTTGGATGAACTCCAATCCACAGATGAAATAGATCAACCCAAAAACAAAGAAGAATAAGCATTTGGTCCTATTTAACCCCATATTGATCCTGATCCTGGCCGCCATTTTATGCATGCTATTTTGGGTTAAACCGCAAATCCAAAAAATTATAACCATAAGCGCAATTTTTCTGTTTTTTGCTAGTGCAGTAAGATTAACATATTTGGTTACTACAGAGGGGATTCAGACGGTCCAGGCAGGGGAGTGGCCCTCTCCATTTGGGATTACCTTTGTGGCGGATACCTTTAGTGCGCTGATGGTATTGGTGACTTCATTAGTATCTGTTGCTTGTATTATTTATGCTTTGGAAAATATTGACAAAAGCAGGAAAGCAAAAGGCTTTTACCCCATTTTCCTGTTTATGATTTTTGGAGTAACGGGGGCTTTTTTAACCGGGGATGTTTTTAACCTTTATGTATGGTTCGAGGTGATGTTAGTGTCTTCCTTTGTATTGATATCCCTGGGAAGCGGAAAGGCCCAATTGGAAGGAAGTGTTAAATACGTGATATTAAATTTTTTGGCATCCTGCTTTTTCTTGGTTGGAGTGGGTTTGCTTTACAAAATCACCGGAACCCTAAATATGGCGGCTCTTTCCGTAAAAATCAAAGAGGTGGAAGAACCCGGGATGATTACCCTGTCGGCCCTGTTTTTCTTTTTGAGTTTTGGGATCAAGGCTGCCTTGTTTCCTTTGTTTTTTTGGCTTCCAGCTTCTTATCATACCCCTCCACTGGCCATTTCCGGTTTGATGGCCGGTTTGTTGACCAAAGTGGGAGTTTATGCCATGATCCGATTTTTTACCTTGATCTTTACCCATGATACCGCCTTTACCCATCAGCTTTTACTTATTGTGGCAGGATTGACCATGCTGGTAGGGGTTTTGGGGGCAATAGCCCATAATGATTTCAGGAAAATCCTTTCCTTCCACATTATCAGTCAGATAGGTTATATGATTATGGGATTGGCCCTCTTTACACCACTTGCACTTGCTGGGGCTATTTTTTATATTATTCATCATATCATCGTAAAGACGAATTTGTTCTTGATCAGTGGTTTAACAAAAAGCATTAATGGAAGTTTTCAAATAAAAAGTAATGGAGGGATTTATGATTATTTTCCCTTGATTTCAGTCTTATTTGTGGTGGCTGCCTTTTCACTGGCAGGAATTCCTCCCTTATCTGGCTTCTGGGCCAAATTTATTTTGGTGAAAGCAGGAATGGAAATTCACCAGGAGGTTATTGTTGGAATAAGTTTGTTAGTGGGGCTTTTGACTTTGTTTTCCATGACAAAAATTTGGACGGCAGTATTTTGGGCCAAAGGGACAAAGAAGTTGGAAATGCTGGTTTCTTCAGAAAATCATTTTCAAAATTCATTCCTTAAAGAAAAGTACCTGATGATTATTCCAGTGATCTTTTTGGCCATGATAACCTTATGGATCGGTTTTTTTCCCAATCTTTTATTGGACCTGGCAATACAGGCATCCGATCAACTCATCCAGCCGGATGATTATATCAATGCAGTTCTCAAACGTAATTAATGATGGTGTATTTATTCAATATATTGGCAGCCGTTTTCTTTACCTTCTTTACACATGAAGTTTATACAGAAATTCCCCATACTGCATTGATGAGCCTAAGTTTGTTTTTGGGGTATTATGGGGTTCTTTGGCTGTTTTCCTGGTTTTATAATAAAAGGCATTTTAAAAAAGTGCCCATGGCTATAGGCCTTTTTCTATTTTATATTAAAGAATTGTGGTGGGCTTCTTTAAAGGTGACTTACGACTCCCTTACACCCACTCACCATATGAAACCAGGGGTGATTGCTTATCCGATGATTGCAAAATCTGATATTGAAATTACGCTATTGGCCAATTTTATTACACTTACCCCAGGGTCTTTATCTATTGATATATCTGAGGATAGGTCGATATTGTATATCCATGAAACCTATATACAGCATGGAGATATTCCCAAGTATAAGGAGAAATTGAGGAACGGTTTTGAAAAAAGAATTTTGGAAATCACAAGATGAGCATTTATTACCTTTTATTAACGTTGGCCATTGGGGTTTTATTTATTGGGGTAATGCTGACCATGATCCGGTTTTTGATAGGCCCCACCTTGCCGGACCGTATCATTTCCCTGGATCTTTTATCTTCCATGTTAATAGGGATATTGGCTTTGTATTCCATTGTTTCCGGAGTGGATTCCACCCTTGAAGTGGCTTTGGTGCTTTCTCTGATCACCTTTTTAGGGACTATGGTATTTGCCAATTATTTGATTGAAAAGATGAAAAAATAAATGGGAATTCGAGATATAATTAGTGCAGGTTTGATTTTAATAGGGGTGGTCTTTATGCTTTTGGCTGCCATAGGACTGATTCGTTTTCCCGATTTCTATATTAGGAACTCCGCCAGCACCAAGGCTGCGATTCTGGGCTTAGGGCTGATCCTTTTGGGAACGGGTATTTATTACAATCAAATTCTGATTTTTGTTGAATTGTCGGCCATTTTCCTGTTTATCTTTTTAATCAACCCTTTGGCTTCCCATATCGTGGCCAGGGCGGCTTTTAAAACCAAGGTCCCTTTTTGGAAAAAAACCAATTTGGATGATATCAAGGAACTGGAAAAAAAAGAAAAGGATAAAAAGAAAGCTGATTAATTGTTTGTTTGGGGGAAGAATTTGCTTGAATGGAATCCAGCTGAATAAGAAAAAATTCTTATATTATATAAGTAATTAAACTTCAGGGATCACATTTCAAATTTTCGGGATTTGGGATGTGATGGATCTTGAACCTGAAAACTGTTCTTCCTATTAATCACAAATTGATCAAAGTTATGAGCTTTTTTACCAGAATAATGGTTGGCTTGGACCTAAGCGAAATGGATGATGAACTTATTGAATACGTCAGTAATTATGTAAAAGTGAACAAAAAGGTCAAAACCATTTATTTTGTCCATGTTGTCAATGATTTGGAATTGCCTGATAATATCCAGAAAAAATACGGTGACTTTTTGATTCCCAACGATGAAACTATCAAATATGAAATGAAGCAGGAAGTGAATAAATATCCTGATAGTTTCAATAATGTGGACATTCAATATGAAGTGCTGGAAGGCAGTCCATTGAAACAACTACTGCATTGGTCAAGGGTGAAATTGATAGAACTGATTATTGCCGGGAAAAAAATCCATGAAAGCGGCACAGGGATCGTGATGGAAAAATTGGCCCGAAAAAGCAAGTGTTCAATATTGTTTGTTACAGAAGGGCAAACAAGCCTTTTGCCCAGCAAAAAGGTGCTTATCCCAGTGGATTTTTCTAAAAGGACGGATAAAATAATAGAAGTTGTTAAGGAGCTTAACCACCAGGTTCCGGATTTGAAAATATTGGGGTTGAATGTAGTCAAAGTGCCGCACGGTTATTACAAAATAGGGAAATCTTTTGAGGAATTTTCCGAAATCATGGTCCAGAATGAAAAGGAAAATTGGGAAAAGTATAAAAACATTCATAAGCTGGACGACCTGGAAATAGAAATGCATTATGAGGTCAATAAAAGTGAAAATATTGCCAAAATAATTTTTGATTTTGCCCAACAAAGTGATGTTAGTTTGATCATTATGGCTTCAAAAGGGCAAACTGAAGCTTCAGTATTGTTGCTGGGAAGTGTGGCAGAAAAGTTGATTTCCTATGATTACCAAATTCCATTGTTATTGGTGAAAAACCCAGAAGATATAAATGATTTTTTCGATGCTTTGAAAAAAGTATAGAAGGAGGTTTGAAAGGGTTTGGAGAATTGGAATGTTGGAATGTTTTGAATTTTTGTTTTTGAATGTTCCTGATTAGGTAATAGATGTTAAAATCTTTTTGATAGGTTAAGATGTTGAGGATGCATGAACAGGTGCTAAAGGTTATAAACCCTATTCAGATCAATGGGGCTATCCAAGTTCTGTAGATGCAGTTTGGTTTTAGAAAGAAGTTTTCGTTGTGCTTTGCTTATTGGAGAACAAGGGCTTACACCATATGCAATCAAATTTTAGAGGAATTGAATTTGTTTGAAGAAAGTGATAATGGCTAAAAGCATGCAGGAATAGGAGATACAACCTATGAGATTTCAAATTACAAATCAATTCCCAGTTCAGCTTGGTATGTGATTGCAGGTAAGTGGAAGAATGTGGTTTGGAGGTGATAAAAATATTAACCTCCTTTTGAATTTGATTTTTTTAATTCTTCCAAAATTTCTTTTTGAACCTTAATAACTTCATTAATCCTAAACATCCAAGGTCCAATCCATCTTAATAATAAAATGATACCTACAAAGGCTAAAAGACATAAGAAAATGTTAAAAATCATAGAACCCATTACTTCAGATTGTAACAGGATGAAGAGTAAATTCTGCATGGCTAAAATATTGAAATTAGTAAAGTATTAAATAATTAGGAGAAATAAATTTTGGTTATTGAGTTAGTTAACTCAAATAAAAAGAGGGGATTTTAAATTAAGTAGTCAGTTTAGAGACTTTATTGTTCATTTTCTGAAAAAATGAATTTTGTGATTAATATGTGACTAGAAAAAGAAAAAGGCTTGCAAAAAACTGGTTTTTAGTTGTTTGCAAGCCTTATGGCAGAGAGTGGGGGATTCGAACCCCCGGTACGGTGTTATCCGTACGACAGTTTAGCAAACTGCTGGTTTAAGCCACTCACCCAACTCTCTATAATCTTATAAATATCCCCGCGACGGTTTATTTGCCGTGGCGTATGGTTAAAGCCATTCAGTGAAATATTTATTTTGTTCTCAAAGATAAAATTAAGCCTTTTGCTTAATGCTTCAAAATGTAGCTCATTTTATCCCCTTGAGCGATGCAAATATAAATGAATATTCTTCATTTTAACAAACTAAACCGCCCAATTAATGGCCGTTTTTTTAGATTATTTTTCAATTAAAGGTTAAGTTTCTGTTTGTCAGAAAGAAAAAATCTTAATCTTTTTGCAATTTATTTTATTCCGGAAAGGAAAGTGGGGTATTGTTTGTTTTTGTGGGAAAGCTTCGCCTTTTTAATGATCTTTATGGGTTGGTAAAATAGAAAATCAATTTGAAAAAAGGTGGATATAACGGTTTGATTTGTGCCACCCTTTTCGGCCAAACTGTGCCAGTCCTTTCGGTTTAAACCGTGCCAATTCCAGGGCAGATTTCGGTTCGAACCGTGCCACTTTTGAAAGATCAAGTTTAACCTGCTATATCGCCTGTAAAAAAGAGCGATATGGCCAACATACTTGATCCTATGGATATAAAGCAGATTTTCAGTTTACACAGGGACGGGCTCAGCAACCGGAAAATAGGTGCCGTACTGGGGATTTCCCGCAACACGGTCAACCAGTACATCTCCTGGCTTGCAGCCTCGGACTACGAAGTTGATGAGGTTCTGTCCCTTACCAGCGTTAAATTAAGGGAGCTGTTCCCTTCCCGCACAACCATAAAGAATGACAGGTTTGATGCCCTGATGCGTTATTTTGACCAAGGGAAAGCCGCCAGAAACCACCCGGGATTTACTTTTCTGCACCATTACGAGGAGTACAGGCAGCTTGTGGATTCTCCTTACAGCTATACGCAGTTCATGGAGCATTACCATAGAAAATATCCCAGGGAAGAGGGATCCATGAAGCTTGAACACCTTCCAGGCCATGAGGTGTTCATCGATTTTGCGGGCACAAAGATAGAAGTCGTGGACCGTGATACCGGGGAAGTCAAAAAGGCGGAAGTCTTTGTGTCAGTGCTTCCCTTCAGCCTGTTCACCTATGTAGAGGCATGTTGGAGCCAGAAACGTGAGGACCTTGTCCATTGCATGAACAACATGATGTGGTTTTTTGGGGGTGTCCCCAGGGCCGTGGTATCGGACAACCTAAAATCGGCGGTCAGCAGGGCCAGTAAATATGAACCGGAGATCAACCGTTCCCTTAAGGATTTTGCAAGGCACTATGATTGTGTCATCAATCCCACCAGGGCATACAGCCCCCAGGACAAAGCACTGGTCGAGAATGCGGTACAGCTGAGTTACCAGCGCATATACTATCCCCTTCGGGAGATGACCTTTTTTTCGATCCATGATCTGAACCGGGAGATAAGAAGGCTGTTGGAAAACTACAACAACATGCTTTTCCAGAGAAAGGAGGCCAGTAGAAGGGAGCTTTTCCAGTCCATGGAAAGGGAATGCCTGAAACCGCTTCCCACAGGCATATACCAGCTCAAGGACTATACCAGGGCAAAGGTCCAGAAGATAGGGTACGTCTACTTCTCCCCGGACAAAAGCTATTACAGTGTCCCGTATAGGTATATCGGAAAGTCCACCCAGATCCATTATACCAGGGACACCGTGGAAGTCTACCATTACCATGAAAGGATCGCCCTGCACAAAAGGAACGGGGCAAAGGGTTGCTACAACACCAACAGGGAACACCTCAGCAGTACACACAAAAAATACCTCGACTGGAGCCCGGACTACTTCAAGAAGCAGGCAGCTCCCTTGGGCTCCAATGTGGCCACATGTATCAGTGAACTTTTTATCGAATCAGATTACCCGGAAACGGCCTACAAAAGGGCACAGGGTATCATAAAGCTTGCAAAGCTTTATGGCAGGGAAAGACTGGACTCCGCATGTGGCAGGGCCATATATGCCAAGGCAATATCCTACCGCAGGATCAGGAACATACTTGAAAACAACCTGGACAAGGTCACCCCGGAAGAGCTGGACAAAAAAGAATCCCATATTCCCGACCACGAAAACATCAGGGGTGCATCCACTTACCAATAAACAAAACAATTATGAACAGTAACCAGACAGTAGAAAAACTCAGGCAGATGAGGCTCAGTGCCATGGCAGAGCTCCATCATCAACACATTGGCAGCAACAGGTTCGCCGACTTTACCGCCGATGAATACATCGCCCTACTGGCAGACCACGAATGGGAAGACCGGCAGAACAAGAAAATGGCCCGGTTGATCAAAAAGGCCGCTTTCAAACAGAAAGCATCCGTTGCCGACATCGATTACAGCCATAGCAGGAACCTTGACAAGAATATGTTCACCAGGCTTGCAGGGCTTGGCTTCGTGGACAAAAAAGAAAACATTATCATTACCGGACCTTCGGGGGTAGGGAAAAGCTATCTGGTACAGGCCCTGGGAAACCAGGCATGCCTGATGGGGTACAGGACAGTATACAGCAGCACCTCAAGGCTGCTGTCAAAACTCAAGCTCTCCAAAGCCGACGGAACCTACCTCAGGGAACTGAGGAAACTCCAGAACACCGACCTGCTCATACTCGACGACTTTGGGCTGCAGGCTTTTGATGCAACGGCAAGGGAAATAGTATTGGACATCATTGATGACAGGTTTACCGAAAAATCAACCCTTGTATCCTCCCAATTGCCAGTATCCACCTGGTACGATATCATTGGGGAAGGAACCATCGCAGATGCCATACTGGACAGACTGGTAAACTCTTCCCATAGAATAGACCTCAAAGGGGAATCTTTGAGAAAGGGAATCTTGAAAAATGAATAAAAATTAACCTACTTTAAATGATCTTTCTTAGTGGCACGGTTTGACCGAAATCACTGGCATGGTCAGACCGAAATAACCAAAAGGTTCTTTTTGTGCTTTTAAGGGTTAATAACTTGAAAACAAAGGATAAAGTAGTGCGTTGAATATAATATATCCAATATTGGTTTGTGATGGAAATGAGCATAAATATAGCAGAACCTTTTGAGCAGGGTTGGAAAAGAATTATCCTTGAACAGGTGGATTATGCCATTAAGCAATTGAAGGAAAATGAGGATAGGCATGATGCCATTCATGAGGTAAGAAAGGTGTTTAAAAAAGTCCGTGCTGCCCTGAGATTGGTTCGATCTGATATCAAATACTATAAAAAGGAAAATGTGTTTTTTAGGGATCAGGGAAGATTAATCTCAAAAATCAGGGATTATTCTTCTATCCAGGAAGCCTTAGCCAAACTAGAGGAAAGCAATACCCAGATAAAACATCAACCAACTTTTAATTCTCTTTTGATGGGAATTGTGGAGAGACGGGAAGCATTGGAAGAAGAAGTTTTAAAAAAAGACCATACTTTGGATCGCCTCCGGGAAAGCCTTGAAAAAAAACAAAAGGAAATCAATTCTTGGCCTGTCAAAATTAAAGGGTTTAAAACCATTGGAAAGGGAATTAAAAAGGTTTATAAAAGAGGAATGAAGGCAAGTAATAAAGCCAGAAGTTCCAGAAGGTCAACCGATTTTCATGAATGGAGGAAAAGGGCAAAATATTTGCAATATCAATTATTGATGTTAAAGCCTCTATGGCCAGATTTTATGGATGCCTGGAGCAATGAAATCCATGATTTAACGGATTTATTAGGTTTGGATCATGACTTGGCCCTTTTGGAATGGTTCATTAAAGAAGATGAAATGGTTTTCCCCTCAAAGGCGGAAGAGGAATGGTTTTATAACCAACTGCATCAGGCACAAAAGGAAATAAGGGTAAAGGCCATCCTTCAGGGTAAAAGGTGTTATTCCGAAGATACAGATCAGCTTCTCAACCGGCTTGAAAACTACTGGAAAGTTTACCAAGAAGAGGTGAATTGCAATGGTTAATTATGGAATCTTGTAACCAATTTAAATTGATTCATAACCTTATAAGTGGCCCTGGTAAGGTCTAAATTGATACTGGGTGAATGAATGTCGAAATTAGCCGAGGTATAACCCTGCCAGATAGTTTTGTTTTTCTTATAATCAATGACATAAATGATTAACATCCCCTCGTTTTCATAGTATTTGATGTTTTCATAATCTTCACCCACTTTTCTTTCTTCTTCCTCTTCTTCTTCCTCCTCGTCATTTTTATTCTTTTCCTCCTCTAGCAAAGCTAGCCTTTCTTTTCTTTCCTTCTCTTCTTTTTCCCTCAATTGGGCTTCTGTCAGGATTTCTACCCCCCGGGTAGTCAACCAATTGTCAAATTCAGGTTGGATATATCCGCGGTATTTTATTTGACTTAGAAATAATTTATAATATATGAGGATGTCAGGTTTGGTTTCTTGGTGCCTAAAACCTTGAGAGTTTAAACGGGAGGTGATCGTTCTGTCTATTATGGGGATTTGTTTAATACTGTCGGTACCAGTATCTTCCATAAATGCGAATGTTTTGTATTTTTTAAAATTCCCCCTATAGTCATAATCATATTCGGCAATAAAGTCCTTGGAGGAAAAACAAGCCGTACTAAGAAATAGGACCAATAAGATACATACCTGTGCTTTCTTCATGGCTATAATATTTTTAAGATAAACTGACCTTTTGTTCCTGGTATATTGCCCAGGGTTAATTCTTTTTACTGTGGTGGGTTTTTTGGGGATAACCTAAATTTGTAGGAGAAACCTAGCCTGTGTTTTTTGTTATCCTATTGAATATTAATTAATTAGACTGTTAAATCAAAATTAACAAGCCTTTAAAATAAGGTGGTGAAATAAAAGATTTGGATTTTCAATAGATATGCAATAAAAACTATTTTTGATCGTTGCATTGCAGCATAAGCTTTGGGGCAAATGTTAAACCTCAAGGTCTGGTCTGAACCGCATATATTCTGGATAGGGGAAAGCATGGATCAATTCCCCTGCTTCGATTCTTTTTTGGATTTCCTTCCAGTGGCCGGGATCAAATAGATTTTTATGGAATTCAAAGAAATAGGGTTTTACATCCGGTCTCCCAATCATAAACCGTTTAAAGTCCTCAGGAAAAACATCATTTTTTGAAATTTCATACCAAGGTTCCGAAGCATAAATTTGTTCATATGTCTGAGGTACTGGTTTTTCCCGGAAATTCATATTGGTAAGGAATTCAATCTCATCATAATCATAAAAGATAACCCGCTTTTGCCGGGTCACTCCAAAGTTTTTAGTCATCATATCACCCGGGAAAATATTGGCCTTGGCCAATTGTAAAATAGCATTCCCATATTCTTCCACAGCAAGTTTTGCATCCTCCTCATCACAAGTTTCCAGATACATATTCAGTGGGGTCAGCCTCCTTTCCGTATAAAGGTGTTTTATAATCAAGGTGTCTCCATCGATTTCAATAAGGCTATTGGCGGTGTTTTTTAATTCCTGCATCAGGTCTGGATGGATCCTGTCAAGTGGAAAGCGAAAATATTCAAATTCATGAGTGTCTGCCATTCTTCCCACCCGGTCATGAAGGGATACCAGTTTGTATTTGCTTTTAACCTCCTGTCGAGTCATGTTTTTGGGCGGGTCAAAATTATCTTTGATGACTTTAAAGACAATATTATAAGAAGGTAGAGTGAATACGGTCATGACCATTCCTTTAATCCCGGGTGCAGGAACAAATTTGTCATCGCTAATTTTAAGATGGTTGAGAAAATCCCTGTAAAACTCTGTTTTGCCATGTTTATTAAAACCAATGGCATTATAAAGTTCATAAACTTTTTTGTGGGTAATCACGGAGTTTAAAAAAGCCACAATTTGGGATGGAATTTCGATTTCCACCATAAAATAAGAACGGGTATAGCTGAATATGGCACTCATCAGGTTGGGATCGAAAATCAAGGTGTCCACGTATATCCCTTTGGGTCCATGCATAAATGGGATGATAAAAGGCATCCATTTTCCTCCCAAATATGTCCTTCCAATAAGGTATGCGGCTTTTTGCCGGTAAAAAACCTGTTTTAAGACTTGTGTAGTTGTATTCTCATCAATGGTATACCGGGAAAGAATTATTTCCCGCACACTCCTTACCAAAAATTGAATGTCTTTTTCTTTTTGGTAATAGGGGGCCTTAAAATCAAAATCTTCAATGATCTTTCTAATGATTTTTTGCAGCCCCCATTGGGAAGGGTAATTATAAAATAGGGGTTCCTGAGGATGGATATCACAAGAGTCATAGCCTTCATGGACAAACATCAAATCCTCGTCAATGGACAAACCTGAAACGGTTTTCCGAATGACCGAATTAAAAAAAGATTCGGCAAGCTCCTTATCTTTCCTATCAGCTATTACCTGGGAAAATTGCTGTTTGACCTCAAACCAAAAATCATGGTTCTTAATGGATTCTCCAAAAATGGATTTCAACCTAAAAACCAGGTCATTGACCTTGTCCTTGTACAGTCTTAACCTTTGCCGGTGATTAAGCTGGACCCCATCCCAGTCTCTTTCCCTAAAATAAATGGGGGCCAATTTGGTGTGTTCCTTAAATGCCTCCATGTAAATGGAATAATCCTCTAAAATTTCGGATACGGTAGATTGGCAGTCGGTGGCATTCATGATAGGGAAATGAAAATTGGTTATCGGTCTTAATTTGGGAAACCATATTATTAATGGGGGAGGTAGAAAACAAGTAGAGAAACATTTTATTTAATAAATTCTAATACCAGGCACCAATTATTGGCCAATTTAATTGGGGGTTGTCCATTTTAATTGCTGAAAACTATGCTGGTTTGTACCGGTAATTTTTTCAAATTTATTTCTAATGCAATCGTTTGTTTGTAGTATGAGAATTATTTTTTACCTTTCCGTGAAGTTATTCAGTACTTGAATAATTCAACAATAGGTTTAATAGGTTTGATAGTAAAAAAGGTTCGGACAATGTTCGAACCTTTTTTGTTTTAATTGGCCAAATAAACCCAATGGTTAATAAAAATTTTGTCAGAAAGATGGGCTTCAGTCCATCAATTCAGTAATAAGAAATCCTTGCTTCTTATTAAATACCCTTTTTTAAACCACTGATTTTAAATGAACTGTATTTTTTTGGTGAAATCTGGGCTGGTTATTAATGGTTTTTTAAAAGTACAACTTAATTTTAGGTGGAGTTAAGGCTAACCGAGTCCATTTGCATAGAAAAATTAATAATCTTACTTTTTGAAATGAATTGGGAAGAAATCATAAATACCTTAACCTTAAAATTAAAGGATCCTTTACCAGGCCGTAAGGGGCAAATTAGTATGGCTCCGAGACCAGTGGATGAAGCCCGGTTTAGCCATCCAAAAGGGGGCAAAGCCAGAATTGGTGCCGTCATGATTTTGCTATATCCAGAGCAAAACCGATGTATGGTTCCATTTATCAAAAGGCCCGTATATGAAGGAGTGCATAGCGGCCAAGTTGCTTTCCCTGGAGGGAAATGGGAGGAAACCGATCAAAATTTAAAAGAAACTGCCTTACGGGAAACGGAGGAAGAAATCGGGGTAAAAGGTAAAGAAATTGCTTTAATAGGAAGGCTGTCAGATTTATATATTCCTCCAAGCAATTTTTTGGTTTCCCCCTATATAGGTTACATCCCCTATAAACCTGTTTTTGATCCGGACCCTAAGGAAGTAAGCAGTATCATCCATTGTGATTTTGATACCCTGGTAGACCGGGCCAATAGGAAACAAAAGAAACTTCAACTTCAATCAGGCTACGCCGTGGATGCCCCATATTTTGATATCCACCAAGAAATAGTTTGGGGAGCGACTGCTATGATGTTAGGAGAATTGATGGAGGTCTGGGAAAAGTAAAGTATTGGCCATCATAATTTCCTTCAGTAGCTCTTTTTTCTAAATCTAATCGTTAAATAATTTACCGCTATAAAATAAATGCAAGAATCCACACCTCTGGTTACAAATGATGCTGTTGTTTTGGGAATTTTATTAGGCATCCTTGGTTTTGTTTTTTCAACTGCCAGTAGCCAAAAACTTTTTTGGAAGAAATTTTACCGGGTAGTCCCTACTGTGTTGCTCTGTTATTTTATCCCTTCTATTCTAAATTCTGCTGGGATTATTTCCGGAAAAAGTAGTCAATTGTACCATATGGCCTCCCGGTATTTGTTACCGGCATCATTGGTGTTATTGACTTTGTGTATTGACCTGAAATCCATTTTAAAACTAGGCCCTAAAGCCCTGATGATGTTTTTGGCAGGTAGTTTTGGAATTGTTTTGGGCGGCCCAATTGCGGTTTTGGTGGTTTCTACAGTAGACCCAAATGTGGTGGGGGGGACAGGTCCAGAAGAAGTTTGGAGGGGACTGGCCACCATAGCAGGAAGTTGGATTGGAGGTGGTGCCAACCAAACAGCCATGCTTAAAACCTTTGGAGCTAGCCCAGCATTGTTCAGTCAAATGATTGCCGTGGATGTAGTTATTGCCAATTTGTGGTTGGCCTTCCTATTGTATTGGGCAGCAAAACCAAAGCAAATAGATAAATTATTTAAAGCAGATAGCTCCGCCATAGAAGAACTTAAAAAAAAGGTTGAGGCTTACCGTGGAAGCATAATGAAAATCCCCAGTATGGCTGACACTTTTATGGTTTTGGGAGTTGGTTTTGGCATCACAGGATTGGCCCATGCTGCTGCCGACATATTGGCCCCATGGATAGGAAGCAATTATCCTCAATGGTCCCATTATAGTTTAGACTCCCCTTTCTTTTGGATTGTAGTGATAGCAACTACCGGGGGACTGGGTTTGTCTTTTACAAAGGCCCGAAGATTGGAAGGGGCAGGGGCTTCCAGGATAGGAAGTGTTCTGTTATACGTATTGGTGGCTACAGTGGGAATGCAAATGGATTTGCTTTCTATTTTTGATAATCTTACTTTGTTTTTAGTAGGCCTCATCTGGATGTTGGTGCATGTTTCAATTATGTTAGTAGTGGCCTATTGGATCAAAGCACCGTTTTTCTTTATTGCGGTAGGGTCTCAGGCCAATATAGGTGGGGCAGCTTCGGCACCCATTGTTGCTTCGGCCTTTAACCCTTCATTGGCCCCTGTGGGCGTCCTTTTAGCCGTTTTTGGTTATGCGGTAGGAACCTATGGAGCTTATTTGTGTGGAATATTGTTACAAATGGTATCTAATATGTAGTGGTTTTATGGCTGTTTACCGAAAATTTATCTTTGTCTGTACCGGTTCTGATTGTAAAAAAAATGGTTGCAAAGGACTTCTAAAGGAGGCAAAGGAAGTTATCAAACATGATGATCATAAAGGGAAATACAAATTGATCAAAACCAAATGCATGGACTTCTGCAAATCCGGCCCTATCTTGGTTTATAATAATGAAGTGATCAAGAGATGTGATAAGGGAAAAATGAAAGAGGTCCTTAATAAGGGCTAATTTGTGATTTTTGGGTTTTCTCCTTTGACTTGGTTAACCAAATTTCAAAGAAAACCAAAAAAAAGGCCCTCAAGGAAAAGGGCCTTTTTGGGATCCCAGTTTTATCCTTTCTTTTCTATAAAAACAGCTGTACCACTGGCAGTGACCATCAACATTCCATCCCGGATGGTTTCATAGTCCAGGTCAACCCCAACTATGGCATTGCCACCGTAAGATTGGGCTTGTATCTCCATTTCTGCCAATGCAGTGGATTTGGCCTCCTTTAATACTCGCTCATAGGTGCCTGATCTTCCCCCAACAATATCAGTAATGCTGGCAAAAAAGTCCCTGAATACATTGGCACCGATGATAGTTTCACCTGTGACAATGCCGCAATATTTAGTTATCTCATGGCCTTCTACATTAGGAGTGGTTGTAGTTATCATTTGGATTTTGTTTTGGTGAAAAATTATTTGGTTTCGATAATACACATTCCAACCAAATTATCCAATTTCGGAATGGTAACCCACTAGTTGAATTGTTATGGAATCAATTAGAAGCCCTGCCAAAGTTTATTTTTAGAGAATTTTTAAATCTTGGGATAGTTTTTTTTAGGTAGTAGGAAAAAATAATTTAGGGTTTATCCCCACCGATTTACTTGAATCAAATAAGTGTCGTTAAGTGGATATGGTATTTCTGGTATTGAAACAGGTATAATCATTTGACCCGAACGGCTTTGGACTGTCAACTTTTGTCCATTCACCTTCGTACACATTTTTTGTAATTTCTATAGGCCTAATCCATAATATTACCCTTATTTTTGTGGTTAAACTGCAGCCCATGAGAATAGCCTTATTGATTCTTTTCTCCTTTTTTTTCAGCACCTGGGTAAAAGCCCAGGTGGATAACCATTACCAGCGGTCCAGCCTTTATTTTTATTATGGAACTTCCGGTGGCAACTTGAGGGATTTTGATGAGATGCTGGAATCCCGAGGGGCAGAGGAGCTTAAGAATAACTACCACACTTTTGGGATGGGATACCAAAACCGTTTCAATGATTTTATTTTGGGGGCTGAGATTTACCAAAATAATGGGGTGGGAATGAATTTCAGGGATTACAAAATTGATTACCGTACCACCCGCATATTTCTTAACGTAGGTTATTCCTTTACTGAAGAAGGCAAATTTCACCTGATCCATTACATGTCCATGGGCTTAGGCAGTCTTAATTTTGAAATGCTGCAGCATAGGGAACCTGAAAGTATCAATGATTTCCTGACAGACCCTGCCAGGGGTTATATTTTAAGGAAAAATAACTTGCATAAAGGAAGTCAATATTTTGGGGTTTTCTTGACCGAAATAGGATTTCAGATGGGGTATGACCTTATCTTTCCCCCTTATGAGGAGGTGATTACATTGATGAGCAAATTTGGTTATTCCTTTAATCCTTTTGAGGATTCCTGGGTAAAACAGGGAGTTTCTTTTGACAATATCCAAAGTGGGGCATTTTTTAGGATTGGAGCTGGGATATCACTTCCAAAGTCTAATTACTTTTACCGGGATGCATCCTTGTCAGCCCAATTAATTTATGGGTTGCATTTTACCAGGCCTAGCGAATTAAACCAACTATTGGAACAACATGGATGGCGTACTTTTTCTGGGATTCCCAAAAACTGGGGGGCTAAGATTTTGGGTGAAAACCGAGGGAATTTATATGGTGTAGATCTTTATAACCTGGCCTTGTCCAACCAGGCCTCTGATGTTTATGAGCAAACGCTTAATAGCATTCGGATATATGGGAATATTGGTAAAAAACTGTATGAAAGAAAGAACTTTGAATTGAGCCTCTTGGGAGGGTTAGGCTATGGACAATTGCGGTATTCCATGTTGCACTTGAGGAAGTTGGATTTTCCGGGATTGATGGACATTCCTAATTATGATGGAGAACTTAAAAAAGGGGGATTAATGGCCAAGCCTGAGTTTATCCTGGCCTATGCCATGCCACTTTCCAAGAAAAAATCTTTAGATATAATTTATTCTGTAAATGCGGGTTATGAGATGCCAATAGGAAATTATAAATTAGCAGATCTGAAAATGACCCAATTTATGAATGGCCCTTATGTCCAATTTGGATTGGGGGTAAGGCCATAAATGACCCAACTGCAAAATAGCCGGGAAAGCGTGAATTCATTTCAATCATTATCGATAAATAATGAATTCATTCTCGATGGGATAGGACAATAAATGGAAATTATTTGTTTCAATGTAACTAAAATCCATTAATTCCTGTTACCTTTGAAGTTGCTTATCGAGAAAGACCGAGGGAAGGGCCCTATGACGTCTTAGCAACCTGAAAACAAGGTGCTAACTCCCATCCTGATGCCACAGGAAAAGATGAGCGGTAGATAAATTACCCATTTTTCTCCCGGTTCTTTGCTCGATATGGTCCTTAAATAAAAAATGAGCATGAATACGAGAACCGATATATTACTCGAACAACTTCAAAAGAAAATATTAGTACTGGATGGAGCCATGGGCACCATGATCCAGCGCTATCAATTGGAGGAAAAAGATTTCCGTACCCCTGCCTTAGAAAGTCATCCAAAGGAATTGAAGGGGAATAATGATTTGCTTTCGCTTAGTAGACCTGACGTGGTCAGGGAAATTCACTTGGCTTATTTGGAGGCAGGTTCGGACATCATAGAAACCAATACTTTTAGTAGTACCTCTATAGCCCAGGAAGATTATGGACTGGAGCATTTGGCCTATGAACTCAATTTTGAATCTGCTAAAATTGCCAAAGAAGCGGCATTAGAATGCAGCCAAAAAACTCCCCAAAAGCCCCGTTTTGTAGCCGGTGCAATTGGGCCGACCAACAGGACTGCCTCCATTTCACCTGATGTCAACGATCCGGGTTACAGGGCAATTACCTTTGACCAATTGGCTGAAGCTTATACCGAACAGGTAAAAGGCCTATTGGATGGTGGTTCAGACTTGCTCTTGGTGGAGACTATTTTTGATACCTTGAATGCCAAGGCAGCCTTATATGCCATTCAGGAGGTTTTTGAAGAAAGGGATTTGCCCTTGGATCCAAAAGATGGGGGAATCCCAATAATGATTTCCGGAACCATTACAGATGCTTCCGGAAGAACGCTTTCTGGACAGACCACGGAAGCGTTTTTGATTTCGGTTTCCCATGTTCCTTTGATCAGTGTTGGTTTGAATTGTGCTTTGGGAGCAGAAGACCTTAGGCCATATCTAAAAGTATTAGCGGAAAAGGCACCGTTTTTTGTAAGTGCTTACCCTAATGCGGGGCTTCCCAATGAATTTGGACAATATGACCAAACAGCTGAGGAAATGGCCGGCCAGGTGGAGGAATTCTTAAAAGAGGGCATGATCAATATCCTTGGAGGTTGTTGTGGGACCACCCCTGAACATATCAAAAAATTGGCGGATTTGAGCGAAGGCTATTCGCCTAGGAAATTAGAAGAAGAACAAAAAGCAGAAGTATAACCAGTATGGTTAATATAAAAAAAGACAGCCATTTGAAGCTTTCCGGCTTGGAACCTTTAGTTTTTACGCCGGAATTGAATTTTGTTAATATTGGAGAACGGACCAATGTGACCGGATCCAAAAAATTTGCCAGGTTGATCCTCAATGGACAGTTTGATGAGGCATTGGAAGTGGCTCTCGATCAGGTCCGAGGCGGAGCCCAGGTGTTGGATGTTTGTATGGATGAGGGGATGCTGGATGGAGAAGCTGCCATGGTCCAATTCCTAAATTTGATTGCATCTGAACCTGAAATCAGTAAAATTCCAATAGTGGTGGATAGTTCCAAATGGAACATCATTGTGGCGGGTCTAAAGTGTATTCAGGGTAAAGGAATCGTTAACTCCATCAGTTTGAAAAATGGGGAAGAGGAGTTTATCCACCAAGCCAAGACCATCAAAAAGTTTGGGGCAGCAGTTGTGGTGATGGCTTTTGATGAAATTGGCCAGGCGGATTCTTACCAAAGAAGAATAGACATATGTAAGCGGAGTTATGATATCCTTACCAAAGTAGTGAAATTCAATCCACAGGATATCATTTTTGACCCCAATATTTTCCCGGTGGCAACTGGGATGGAAGAACACCGGACCAATGCCATTGACTTTTTTAAGGCCACCAAATGGATCAAAGAAAACCTTCCCGGTGCAAAAGTAAGTGGAGGGGTCAGCAATGTAAGTTTTTCTTTCCGGGGTAATAATCCGGTAAGGGAAGCCATGCATGCTGCCTTCCTTTATCATGCGATCCAACATGGAATGGATATGGGAATTGTCAATCCCACTATGTTGGAGATTTATGATGATATTCCAAAGGATCTTTTGGAACATGTGGAGGACGTGTTATGGGATAGAAGGGAAGATGCAACCGAGAGATTATTGTCCTTTGCAGAAACAGTAAAGTCTTCCGGTAAAAAGGAAGTCGTAAATGAAGCCTGGAGGTCCGAGCCCGTTTCCAAAAGGATTGAACATTCCTTGGTGAAAGGGATTATCGACCATATAGTGGATGATGCAGAGGAGGCAAGACAGGAATTGAAATATCCATTGAAGGTGATTGAAGGGCCATTAATGGATGGAATGAATGTAGTGGGTGACCTGTTTGGGTCTGGAAAAATGTTTTTGCCACAAGTGGTAAAATCCGCCAGGGTGATGAAAAAAGCGGTAGCCTATTTGGAGCCTTTCATGCCAAAAGCTGGAGAAGAAGGTTATGAAGAGGGAAAAAGCTCCATCAAAAAAGTACTGTTGGCTACTGTAAAAGGTGACGTTCACGATATTGGGAAAAATATTGTAGGGGTGGTACTGGCTTGTAACAGTTACCAGATTATTGACCTTGGGGTGATGGTGGATGCACAAAAGATCATTGATGAAGCTATAAAGAACGATGTTGATATAATTGGCTTAAGTGGACTGATCACCCCATCGCTGGACGAAATGGTCAATGTGGCTTCTGAAATGGAGCGGCAAGGAATGACTACCCCTTTGCTTATTGGTGGGGCAACCACTAGTAAAATCCACACCGCAGTAAAGATAGACCCTGTTTACAGTGGTACGGTTGTCCATGTTTTGGATGCTTCCAAATCTGTTCCTGTTGCAGGAGAGTCCATTAGTGATGAAACCGCCGAAAGCTTTCATAATAAGATGAAGGCTAACTATAAAGAGCTAAGGGAAGCTCATGAAGCCAAACAACAAAATAAAAAAATGGCTACTTATGAGGATGCCAAGGCTAATGCTACTGTTATAGATTGGGAAAATTACAAACCGGTAAAACCTACCAAATTAGGGGAAACAGTTTTGGATCTGGACTTGAAAACTCTTAGGAATTACATTGACTGGACACCGTTCTTTAGTACATGGATGCTTTCCGGTAAATTTCCCAAAATTTTCGAAGATAAGGTGGTAGGGAAAGAGGCTAAAAAACTCTATGATGAAGCCAATGCCATGCTAGATAAAGCCATTGAGGAAAAGTGGTTGGCTGCTAAAGCAGTAGTAGGTTTATACCCGGTGAGGCGAATGGGTGATGATTTGATTGTTTTGGATGAAAATTTCAACGAAACCTCATTTGAATTTCATTTCCTAAGACAACAGGGTAAAAAAGGAAAAGGTGTTCCAAATCGTTCCTTAATAGATTTCCTTCATCCTGACCAAGTTGATTATTTCGGTGGGTTTGCCGTGACCGCAGGTTTGAACATGGAGGAAAAAGTAGCCGAATTTAAGGCCAATGGGGATGATTATAATGAAATCATGTTCAAAGCCCTTGGAGACCGCCTGGCAGAAGCAGCTGCCGAATATATGCATGAAGTGGTACGGAAAGACCTTTGGGGATATGCAGACAAAGAAAACTTTGAAAATGAAGATTTGATCAAAGAGGCTTATTCCGGCATTAGGCCTGCACCTGGTTATCCGGCCTGTCCAGAACATTCCGAAAAAATTACCCTTTTTAATTTGCTCCGTGCCGAGGATAATATTGGGGTCAATTTGACGGAAAGTTTTGCCATGGTACCGACTTCCTCTGTCAGTGGATTCTATTTTGCCAATCCGGAAAGTAAATACTTTGGACTGGGTAAAATCGGAGAGGACCAAGTGGCCAGTTATGCTAAAAGAAAAGGGGTAAGTAAAGAACAGGCCGAAAAATGGCTGTCACCAAATTTGGCTTACCAACCTAAATTGAAACCTGTGGTAAAATAATTTTCCATTGAGAAAAACCATGACATACATGGATCATTATTACAGATTTTTGAGGTTTGTTCCATGCATGACAGCGATTACAAAAAATATACATGAAAGTAATAGATCACATTAAGCAATCGAAAAAAACACTTTTTTCATTTGAAATTCTCCCTCCATTGAAAGGGCAAAGTCTGGACAATTTAATGGATGGGATCGCACCTTTGATGGAATTTAAGCCTCCATTTGTAGATGTTACCTATCACAGGGAAGAATTTATATACAAAAAACATCCCAATGGCCTGCTGGAAAAGGTGAAGACCAGGAAAAGGCCTGGGACGGTTGGGATTTGTGCGGCTTTGATGAACAGGTACAAGGTGGATGCGGTTCCTCATTTGCTTTGTGGTGGATTTACCAAAGAAGAAACAGAAAATGCCCTAATTGACCTTAACTTCATTGGTGTGGAAAATGTACTGGCTTTAAGAGGAGATGCGCCCAAGTCTGAAGCCAGATTTGTTCCTGAAGAAAATGGCCACCATTTTACCAATGAGTTGGTTGCACAAATTATTGATATGAACCATGGTAAATACTTGTATGAGGAAACTGAAACGGGTTTTCATACGGATTTTTGCATTGGTGTGGCGGGTTATCCGGAGAAACATTTTGAGGCTCCAAGTCTTAAATTTGATCTCAAATACCTAAAGGCCAAAATAGATGCTGGGGCTGAATATATTGTGACCCAAATGTTTTTTGACAATAATAAGTTTTTTGATTTTGTAAAAAATGTCAGGAATGCAGGTATTGATGTGCCTATTATTCCCGGTATCAAACCTATTACCACCTTGGGGCAGATTACCATGCTCCCAAGAACCTTTTTCCTGGATCTGCCGGATCCATTGATGGATGAATTGGAAAAATGCAAGAACAATAAGGATGTAAAAGAAGTGGGAATAGAATGGGCTATTCAGCAAACCAAGGAATTGGTTGATTTTGGGGTGCCCAGTGTCCATTATTACACCATGAGCAGGGCAGAAGCTGTAAGTAGAATTGCCCGGGAAGTATTTTAAAAAAGGCCACCTTTAGGTGGCTTTATTGTATTAAGTAAATAGACTTTTGTATCAAGTGGCTTTTATCGTCCAATTGGTCATCATTTGCACTGAGGGCCTAGTTTGTCCAGCATTTGCCATGCCATTTTATCGAAAAAAGAGGATAAGCTCAATCTACTTCCTTCAAGTTTTCCCGCAACATGCATTGTGAGACTAAAAATTGGGATCTTTGTTTTTTAAAGCTAGCCCTTTTCGATCTTCGAAAAAATTGTCCTAAAAGTTAAACTGATCCTAGGTCTGGTTACTTTTTTGGTGGGGGGTAAACGGTGGAGCCAGTTTGCCTGTGTATTTCCTTTCATTAACAATAAGCTTCCAGGTTCTAGGATAATAGAAATAGATTTTTTGGATATTTTATGTTTAAAATAAAATTTTCTTTCAGCCCCCAAACTCAAAGCTGCAATAACAGGTTGTTGGCCTAATTCGGGTTCATCATCACTGTGCCAGCCCATTCCTTCCTCTCCAAAATGATACAGATTTAATAAGCAGGTATTAAAGGAGGAATCTGTTTTTTCCTCAACGCTATTTTTTAGTCCCATTAACTCTTTGGTCCATGGCAAGGCTTTTTTTGTAGCGTTGGAGTAAGTATATAAATAAGGTTTATCGCCAAACCAGGCCACCTTTCTTTTAGTAAGGATCTTTTTGCCAAAAATATTGATTTCATCCTGTTCCCAGGGTATGGAGGTTTGAAGGTCTCTAAAATATTTTTGGGCGGAATTGTCATCCAAGATCTTTTCCAAATAATAAACCTCGCCATCATAGGGGAGAAGGTTATTCCTGGAACTGGGGATAAATCGATTCATGAGTATTTTAAATTAGCTAATTTTGGTTTCTGAGATAAAAAAAATCATTCTCCATATTCCTTAGCAGACTCCCAACCCAACATCGCCATTTTCCGGTCGCTTCCCCATTTATATCCCCCAATGATTCCTGAAGATTGAATTACACGGTGGCAGGGAATAAGGTAAGCAACAGGATTACGACTAATTGCGGAGCCTACCGCCCTGGCTGCATTGGGGTTTTGAATGGTTTTGGCCAGTTGTCCATATGTGCTAAGTTGACCCAATGGAATTTTAAGTAATGCTTCCCAGACTTTTAATTGAAAATTGCTTCCTTTTAAATGAAGGTTTATTGGGCTGTGGGGAAGACTGTCCCGGGCAAAAAACTGTATTGCTTTTTGTTGATGCTCATCCATTTGTTTTTTGGTTTTCGCTTTTGGGAATTGGGCCGTTATTTTAGTTCTAGCCTGTTGGTTTTTGTCCAGAAAATCAATTTGGCATATCCCTTTCGAGGTGGAAGCAATAAATAGTTTTCCAAATGGGCAGTTGGAAATGCTGTAATGAATTACCAGGGATTTTCCTCCATCTTTATATTCCCCAGGCGTCATGCCCTCAATCTTAATAAAAAGATCATGCAATCTCCCTGGCCCCGATAAACCCAAGTCATAACTGGTTTCCAGAAGATTTTTTCGGCTCTCTTTTAAAATCTTTTTGGCATGGGAGAGGCTAATATATTGAAGGAACTTCTTAGGACTTACTCCTGCCCATTCAGAGAAAACCCTTTGGAAATGGTAAGGGCTGAGATTAGCTATTTTAGCTACCTCCTCCAATTTTGGTTGTTTCTGGAAGTTTCTCTGTAGATAAGCAAGAGCTTCTGCTACCTTTTGGTAGGTGATATCTTCCTGGCTTTTCATGGTATGCAATGACGGTTTCTTCTGTAAAATTAGAAAGGAATTGGAAAAGTGTCCACCCGAAAATTGCGTTGTTACTAAATCATAAAAAGTAAAACTGATTATCCGTTTTCTTGCAGGTAAGATTATATGAGAATTGAAATCATTTAAAATGAAAAATCAATCAAAATTTTGCCACCTGTTTTCTAAATAAGTAGCTCTATGCAAACTTGCCGGTGTGGAATAGTGGGTATCTTTTTGGGTTTTAAGATTCCTGAATTAATTGCAGAGATTTATGATTATTAGAACCAAAGCTTAAAATTTTGTCCAACCAAGAGGGCTTTACAATTAAAATTCAATCAAGTTAATATTGCTAATAACATGATTTTTTTTGGGGTTATTTTACATAAATATTTGTTTCAAAAATGTTTTAACATTCTGAAAATCAGCTAACTTAAGTAAGGTTTTTCCGGTGCTTTTCGATATGGCTTACGGGTTAAAATAGTTGTTTATACCATGAAATTGGAGGGGAGTAAGACGTCCGAGGGGGATTAATAATTTAAAATATTGATTTCAACTATACCCAAAATATCATGGAAAAGCAATTGAATTTCATTCTTAGCCTGTTTTTAATGATGTTTGTTATTGTTCAATGTAATGAAAAGAAGATTGACAGTGCTTCAATGGAGAACCTTGTAATGTCAGAATCATCTTTTGGAGGTTTTGAAAGTCAAATAATTTGGGGTGAGCATCTTGTACTTACCAGTGGTTGTAATAATTGCCATACCCTTAAAAAGATGACGGCCCATGGGCCGGTGTTGGATACCGCACTTTTGTTATCCGGCCGTCCTTCAAAAATGCCCGGCATTGATGTAGATCGAAAGTTTATGGAATCCAAAGGATTCGTGGTGACCTGGGACTTGGCAGAATGGGTTGGGCCCTGAGGTGTTTCATATGCTGGGAACCTCACTCCACATGAAACCGGATTAGGTTCCTGGAAAGAAGAGCAGCTTTTCAAAGTCTTTCGAGAAGGGAAGTATAAAGGCTTAGATGATTCCAGAAATATCTTGCCTCCTATGCCCTGAGAAATGTATCAGCACTATACCGATAATGAAATCAAGGCCATATTTGCCTATTTAAAAAGCATCAAACCAATTGACAATATTGTTCCGGATCCACTTCCACCTACTCAAGCTATGCAACAAAGTCATTAGCTTTTGGTAAAAGTATCCTTTATTCCAATACTTAATTCTTAAGCCTTCCCAAGACAAAGTCATTCATGATTTCAACGGTCTTTTCCACCCCGTTAATTGATCTAACTTGATCTTTTAATTGGGAAGCATTCTTTATGTACTTTTCTTGGGAAACTTTTTTTACGGCTTTAAGGATCCGTTTTGTAGATACATCATAAATAGGAATCCTAATGGCTGTACCTGCATGGACCAGTCCATCAATATTGGCTTGCTGTTCCGCTTGAAAACCAATTCCCACCACTGGTGTTCCCGCCCAAGCAGCAGTCTGGATGGTTCCCTGGCCTCCATGGAGAACGGCTACATTGGCCATTTCATTGATCAAATGGGCAGGTAAAAATCTAGTAGCAAAAAAACGGTCGGTATTTGGCCCAAGCTCTTTGGGATCCAGAATGGTAGTAGTGGAACAGATAATATTACAATTCTCCAATTGTTGAAGGGCTTTTATGATTTTCTTCAACGTTTCAGGGAAACCTGAACTGCCAAATGAACAGAAAATATTCAGTCCAGATTGGCTAAAAACTGATTTAACCTCCTCTGGAACGGGGAGGTTCATTTGGGAAAAAATTGGACCGGAATAGTAATAACCGGGATCCAGGTCTTTTTCTTCCAGGCCACTTAATACGGGCATATCAGGTAAAATAGTAATATCCCCACGTACTATATCGGTGATATTGTAAATGGGAGCTTGGCCAAAATGTTTTCTAGCTTCATTAAAGGTGGTGAGTGATGCTTTTGCGGCATCTTTTAGCAATACACGCTTCATGATCTTTCTTTTAATACGGCTAGGCAAAATCCTTCTCATAAAGAAATTCCTTTCCATGGTGTTGGGCATGTTGTACAATTCCTTTTGGATAAATGCTGGACAGTTTACGGTAGGAACTTGGGTAACCATAGGCAGTTTGGCATAGGGAATCGAAATCATACAGCTTAGGTTTAAACCTGCATAAACCCCGTCGGGTTGAAACTCCTCCATGGCTTCCAAATCCGCTTCAGCCATTTTTATCCATTGTTGAGTGCTTACGGGAAGGGGAGTGCCCACTTTTGCCTTGTAGCGGTTGATGTCCATGATGATTTTATGCTGCTCCCAACTCAACTCAGGTGAAAGGTCTTTTTCATCAATGCCTGCTGAGCGAATCATATGATTATGGACACCGCCATGATTAAAAAATTTAACCCTGGTCCCTGTATTTTTCATCCCTTTTGCTGTTTCCAGGGCACGGGTAAAATCTCCCAAGTTATGGCCATAAGAAAAAAAGGCCCATTTTAGATCATTGTTTTCCATTGTCGGGGGGATTGGTGAAGGCAAAACCCTAAAATAAGCTGTTTGAAATATTGGCCTGCCATCTATATGATGCTCATAAAATAAGTCCAAAAATAAGGAACAGTGGGAAAATTTGAATAGTCTACACGTATTATATTTTGAATTTTAGAAAATGAAGGATGAGTTTGATACCTGGTTTTTTAATTGAGGTGCATTTCTAATTTTTTATGGAACTTGGGATTAATTGCTTTTTAATTCTGGTGTTTGGGCCAGAAGAAAAATTACAATTTGCTTATAATCAAATTTAAGGATGTTCCCATCTGGGTTGTCATTGGATGGCAACCAAAAGGTAAAAGTCCAGGTTTGGGCCGCTTTATTGTTTTTCTATTTAGTAGGTTGAAAAACAATTTTTTAACCGGTTCTAAGGTAAGCGTTTATTTTTTTAAGGGAAGAAGGATTTTATGTTCCTTCTATTGGAAAATTCAAAACATAGAAAAAATCAATTTAAAATGATTCTAAATAGTATAGGAAATAAGTGATTCAGTTTTACCTTTGCTTTTAATTAAATTTAATCTAAATAAGAAAGATGAAACAGGTTTTACTGCTATTTACATTTATAGTATTTGCTCAGGGTATTTTTGCCCAGTCAACAGGTAAACTGACAGGTTTTGTTGAGGATGAAAGGGGAAATCCCATTCCTTATGCATCAGTAATTTTGAAAGGGACTTCGTATGGAGCAGCGACAGGAGAGAAGGGGGCATATGAATTTTCAGCGCCAGAAGGAAATTATACTTTGAAAATCACTGCTATTGGTTTTACAGCCGAACAACATAAAGTTTCCATTGAAGCAGGAGAGAAAATCCAAGTTTCCAATATTTCCTTGAAGGAAGACCAGAAAGAATTAGGAGAAGTGACTGTAATGGGGGCCAGAAGTGAATATAAGGTGGATAAGCCATCCAGCAGTCTTCGTCTTAGTCAACCTTTGATCGAAACTCCTCAAAATATTCAGGTTGTTACCGATGAAGTACTTCAGGTTCAGCAGGTTATCGATATGAGTGATGGTGTTTTGAGAAATGTCAGCGGGGCTTCCCGATTGGAACATTGGGGCAACTTGTATGCTCGCGTTAATATGAGAGGTTCCAGGGCTGCTGCCTTCAGAAATGGAATGAATGTGACCTCCAACTGGGGACCTTTAAATGAAGATATGAGTTTTGTTTCCCATGTGGAATTTGTAAAAGGGCCAGCCGGCTTTATGATGTCCAATGGTGAACCCAGTGGGATTTATAATGTGGTTACCAAAAAGCCAACAGGTGAAACCAAAGGGGCGGTAAACTTAACTATGGGCAGCTTTGATCTTTACAGAGGAACTTTGGATCTGGATGGCAAATTGAACAAATCCGGAAAATTACTTTACAGATTGAATTTGATGGGTCAAACCCAAAATTCTTTCCAGGATTATACTTTTACCAACCGTTATAGCATTGCTCCAGTGGTAAGTTATCAATTGGATGACAAAACTTTGTTGACCCTTGAATATGCCTATCAACATGTGAAAATGTCTAATGTCGGTTCTGCTTATGTTTTCTCCACTGAGGGTTATGGGGGATTTGACCAAAGCTTTACCATTGCTGAACCTGGTTTGGATCCTACCAAAATTGATGATCACAGTGTCATGGCCAATTTGCAACATCAAATCAATGAAAATTGGAAAGTTACCGGACAACTGGCCTATTTCAATTCCAACCAGGTGGGGAGCTCTTTATGGTTGAACTATATTGATGAAGCTGGTAATATGATCCGGAATGCTTCCATTTGGGATGCAATTATGGAGTCAGCTTTTGGGCAGTTTTATGTAAATGGTGAGGCGATGACCGGAGCTGTTAAGCACAGTATTTTGGCCGGATTGGATATGGGTACTAAAGAATATATTGCGGATTGGAGTCAAGGACATGCTTTGGATTCTGAAGAGGCGTATTTTAATACAAATAATCCGGTATATGGAAACCCTGCCAATGGCCTGCCTCAATTTGACAGAAGCAGAAGTTTGAGGCAGCGGGCCAATAACACGGCCATTACCCAATCCTATTCTGGAATCTATGTGCAAGATGAATTGGGCTTTTTTAATAATGACCTTCGATTGACCCTTGCCGGTAGATATACCTATGTGAAGGAAAATTCATATGGATCCACATTGGATGAAAGCCAGGTGACTCCACGAGTGGGGCTAAGCTACTCTATTGATAACCAAACTTCTGCCTATGTCTTGTATGATCAATCCTTTGTGCCTCAAACAGGGGTGCTAAGAAGTGGAGAAAAACCCAAACCTATTACAGGAAATAATATTGAATTTGGTTTCAAAAGGGATTTTATGGACGGGAAATGGAGTACCAGCCTTTCATTGTACCGCATCTTGAAAAACAATCAATTGGTGCCAGAACCTCAGTCCTTAGATGATGAATCTAATGATACCCAATATTCTATCCAATTGGGGCAAACCCGAACACAAGGAATCGAATTCGATGCAAGAGGGGAATTGATGCCAGGTTTGGTGGTGATAACCAACTATGCCTATACGGATTCTGAAATCTCAAAAGATACCCGTGAAGAGCGGGTGGGAAATGTTGTTCCTGGATTTGCCAAACACTTGGCCAATGGATGGTTGACTTATTCCCTGCAAAATGGAGCTCTTAAAGGATTCGGAATTTCTGGTGGTTTTACCTATATGGCTGATCGAAGCACATGGAATTGGCCAGGTGACAATAAAAAAGCCCTTCCAGATTATTTCAAATTGGACGGAGGAATTTCATGGGAGAACAAAAAACTGTGTATACGAGCCAATGTTTACAATGTGCTCAATAAATATTTGTTATCAGGAAGTGCCTATTCCAGCTACTACTATTATCAAGCCCAGGCACCACGAAATGCCCGTTTGAGTGTAGGGTTTAAGTTTTAATATAGAGTAAGGCCTTGGTTGAGGAGGCGATGATTTTCCAATTAGTGTTTAAGTAGTCCGTTTGCTGAAAAGATATCTCTTGTAATCTCTATGAAATTATTCTATAAGAAAAAACTGGAACATAAGCCCTGCCTTCAAAAAAAGAAGCCCTCCAAAAAGTCGGGTTTTCGCAGGGTGAATGACTGGTTGCATTTGTGGTTGGGTCTGATTTCTGGGATAGTGGTATTTATAATCAGCATTACGGGCTGCATTTATGTTTTTGAAAAGGAAATCCGAAGCTTCACCCAAAGCTATCAATTTGTTGAAGCCCGGAATTTGCCAATGAAGCCCCCTTCTGTGCTCAAAAGTATATCAAAAGATTTTGTCCAAAGGGAGCATGGAGCGGTTCCTACCATTTTTGGGATCAATTATCCTGGAAAGGGTAAAGCAGCCATTGCGGCTTATTCTGATAAGGATTATGGTTATACGATGGTATATATGGACCCTTATAACGGCAAAGTACTTCATGAAAAAATCCTTAGCCATGATTTTTTCAGAATTGTGTTGATGGGACATTTTTACTTTTGGTTGCCCCCTGCTATTGGACAACCTTTTGTGGCCAGCTCGGTATTGATTTTTGTCGTACTGTTGATATCTGGATTGATAATGTGGTGGCCCAAAAATCTTAAAAAATCCAATGTCAATAAAAGTTTTAAAATCAAATGGAAGGCCAGCTTTAAAAGGGTCAATTATGACCTACATAATGTGTTGGGTTTTTATGCCCTTGTTTTTGCTTTGGTACTTTCTTTGACTGGACTTGTCTGGGGATTTCAATGGTTCAAAAAGGCTTACTTTTTTACTTTGACTGCAGGTCAATCACTGGAAGAAGTTACCAAGCCATCTTCCGATAGTACCCTTGTGGACTTACCTTTCAATGCCAGCGCGGAGGATATGATTTGGCAGCAGATGAAAAAGGAGTATCCTGATCCCAATGCCCAAATCCAAGTGGAGTTTGCCCATGAGAAAACCGACCCTATTAGGGTAATATATAACCCGAATTATGGAACCTATTA
Organism: Echinicola jeungdonensis; assembly: GCF_030409905.1. Lineage (NCBI taxonomy): Bacteria > Pseudomonadati > Bacteroidota > Cytophagia > Cytophagales > Cyclobacteriaceae > Echinicola > Echinicola jeungdonensis. The sequence goes on along the minus strand of NZ_JAUFQT010000002.1, from coordinate 893,471 downwards.
CAAAAGGCAATTCCGTTTCTTCGATCAATACTCCCTTGAAGAAATCCAGAATGGGGGAGGAGTTTACCAGGAAAAGTTTGAGGAGGCTTCAGTTGGCGAGAAAATATACCGGATGAATTATGATATCCATGTTGGGGCCATTGCAGGTTTGCCAGGAAAGACCTTGGCTTTTTTTGTCAGCCTGATCTGTGCAAGTCTTCCAGTTACAGGTTTTTTGGTCTGGTGGGGAAGGAAAAAGAAAAAAGCTAAAAAGAAAAAGAAGGGAAAGCCACAGGGAAGTCCTTACAAAAACATAAGGTCAGACAGGCAATTAGGCCAACAAAAATCCAGAATCCCTGTCTCATAAAAATGTATAACATAAACTGAAAAATATTAAGTCCTGTGAAATGGGATGGGGTGCGTAATCGGTCGGAATTTTAGACAATTACATTTTAAACCCTACCCATCCACAGGCAATTATTTAAATGTAAAGCAGAATTAAAAGCGACCATGAGCCAATGTAAACCAGAAATAATTCTTCAGAAAGATGATTTTGTGTTGACCCGTTGTACTGAATGCCAAAGGGTTGGGATGATGTTTGGACAGTGCATGGTAAGTTTTGAACAAAAGGATTTTAATGGATTTTGCAGGTATTTGGAGGAACTTGAATTTGAGGAAGATCACAAGCCATTTTATGATGGTATTGACCCGATCATTGTAGAAACATTCCACACAAATATCCAATTAACCCTTAAGGAAGAGGAATTTTATCAACTCAAAGGATTATTGATAGAGGCTCATTTGCAATTACAAGTTCAGGAATTATTTAAAAACCATTAAAAGATTCGATTAAACATGAAAATCAAATTTAGCTTGTTGTTGGCCATTGGCCTTTTGTTAAACCTTGGTCAGGTGATGGCCCATGCCCTTTGGATCGAAACTGAAATGTCGGGAAAGAAAGGGTATGAGCAGGAAGTCAAAATTTATTATGGGGAATATGAGGAAGGAATGATAGAGGATGTGGCCGATTGGTACTCTGATGTCAAAGATTTCAAACTTTGGCTAGTGGGGCCAAACGGTGAAAAAACGGAATTGGAAACCGCAGCGGCAGAAGATCATTTTAAAGCCAAATTTACCCCAGAAATGGACGGAATTTACCGTTTGCAAATAAGCCATTCAGCCAAAGATTTAGGTGGAGATTACCTGTATCAATTCAATACAGCAACCCAGGTTTGTGTTGGAGATTCCAAAGCAATAGAGTTAAAGGGGGAAAAAACTGATCTGGCATTACTTTTGACTACTCCAGCAAAGAAAAGTCTGAAGAAGGAACTTGAATTTAAGACGTTCTTCAAGGGCTCTCCAAAAGCCGAGGTAAAAGTTGCAGCAGTAAGCCCAAAAGGTTGGACAAAAGAATTTGAGTCTGATGAAAATGGGGAATTGAGCATTGAAACACCTTGGAAAGGACAATATATTATTGAAGCTACTTATACCCAAGAAACCTCTGGTGAACATCATGGAGCTCCTTATCAATTTATCTGGAGATGTGCCACGCAAAGCATTGAAAGATAGGTTTGTAAATTCTTTTTTAACTGACTGACAGCTCCCCCTCCAAGTCGATTTTTTGAATTGGAGGGGATTTTTTTGTTTTACCGCATAGGTGAATTGGAAACATAGAGGATTTTTTTAACCACATAGGGACATAGGTCACATAGGAGGGTTGGTTCAAGTCTCTGACTTGGACCTTCCTGTACCCAGTCTCAAGACTGGGGTAAACGAAAGTGTTTTAAGGATGATTTGATTATTTAAGAAAGTCTGAAGATTTTTATAAGTTAGGATCCAAATCACTGGATTGTTTTCTTTGGCAAAATGCTAAGTTTTGAACCCTGTAAGGTCCTCCTCAAAATTTCATCTAATCGGAGTACAAAGACAAGATACATTGTACCTGATACCTTGTACTGATTTATCTTTTTGAAAATCTTAATATTATTCTTTTATAAAAACTTGATAAGAAAAAACTGGCTTGGATCCCACATAGGGACATAGGTCACATAGAAGGATGAGTTGGTTTAAGTCTTCGATCTATCATGGCAAACAGCCTTGGAGCTTTTATATAACCAATCTCCAGACTGGAGAAAATGAAAATGTTTTAAGGAAGATTATAAAAAAAGTCTGAGGATTTTTTAAGTTAAAGAAACCCATTGTCTTTATGTGGAATAAAGGCTTTGGTTTTTTTAGTGAGGGAAAACAATTTGGTTTCCCTCACCAAGAAGATATTTTTACTCTGCTGCCGCCTCTTGGGCATTTCACCATAAGCTGTAAGTCCGGTTTTAATGATAAGGGCAAATATAGAGGTCACTATGAATAAGAAAACCGGGTTAAATGCGGCCAAAGAGCTTTCAACTCTAGTATTAAGTAAAGAACCGAGCCTTGGCACCATGGAAGTTTGGTTTTTAGCACTCTAAATTTTAACCAGGGTCAGTTGTCCCGCACCTGTGCGCCGTGGCGTAGCACAGCTGACGGGACAACGGGGGGATGATCAATTTTGCCATTTTAGTGGGGCTTTATAATATCCTATAATTTTCTCCCCATTTTCATTAGTACAATCAATAATTAATTCATAGATTTCATCAACTTTCCTTACGACTAGTTTTCCTGAATTAACTATCTTCCATCCCTCCTTGCTTTCAAGCTCTTCATTCCAGTTTTCTGTATATTCACAAAATATAAAGGTATTTGCTTTTGGAAAACGCTTATCATGTGGAGTATATACTCCTTCAGTCAGCTCTGTATAACTGGATGATGCAATTTCGAAATACAAAATTTGTCCAGATCCCAATAAGTCAGGCATAACCCTTAATCCAGGTGGTTTTTCTTCGTAATCATGTATATCACTAATAAGGATACTTATCCCCTCTGATACTAATGTTAAAACTATTTCATTTCCAAATTCATTTCCATCATCATCAATCAAACTTCCTTCTTCATTAAGAATACCATCCGAAAGACTGTATTCTTTATCCCCAATTCTTAGAAAATTCTCTTTGTTTCCTTCTGAGGTAGCATTAAATTCCAATGAAGGACTTATCAATAATCCATCAGCATTTTTAATTACCACATCCACGGTTTGATCTTCACTTTCATAGCCCAAAGTCCAGAGAACTTCCGCTACTCCCTGTTCGTCTGTCATTATGCTTTGATTATCCACTTTTCCCCCTCCCTTGGTCACATTAAAGTATACAGGTATATCACTAAGTGGATTGTTCAAATTATCGGTTACCTTAACTTTTAGTGGCTCAGTGAGCGACATGCCCTGTGTTCCTTCTTGATCATTGCCAGACAGCATGAATAAACTGTCGGGAGCATTCCAGATGACTTTCTCATGTCTATAAGGTACTGAATAAATGGACTTTGAATAACCAAAAATAGTTATGTCAACTCCTGTTGTAATATCCACACCAGCTTTCAGGTTTGAATCCCAATCCAATGAGGGGGAGGCAATTTTAAAGCTGAAATCCTCAGTAGCTTTTGGGATACAATATGGATTTGCAACAAAAAACTGGACAAATGATTAAGCTCTATGTTAATATAATAACGCCTGCCGCGGGCTCCTCAAATTGTCAGTGCGATATTGAAAAAAAAATCACCCTGACAATTTCGAGGTCAGTCTTTATACGGTAATTTTTTTGTTGGTTTTTCCGAACTGATCAGGTGATAGGTACCCAAGTGAGGAGTGTCTCCTGTTCCTATTGTACCAGATTTCAATAAATTCGAAAATTTCCTGTTTTGCTTGCATTACTGATCCGTATTTACGGTATCCTGTTTCCGATTTCAGGATTTTGAAGAAGTTTTCAGCTACTGCATTGTCCCAGCAGTTTCCTTTTCTGCTCATGCTCTGCCTCACCTTTTCAGAATCGAGTTCATTCTTGAATTCACCGCAGGCATATTGTACGCCCCTGTCTGAATGGAAAACCAGGTCTCTGAAAAAAGGCCTGTTGATCTGTGCCATTCGCCATGCCGGTATAACTGTTGCCCCGGCATGCATGGTGGTGGACATCGACCATCCGATTATCTTACGGTCATACAGGTCCATGATCATGGTCAGGTAAAGCCATCCCTCTTCTGTCCAGATGTAGGTAATGTCCGATACCCATGATTTTGCAGGGCCATCAGGGCTGAAGTTCCTGTTAAGCAGGTTCGGACTGATTCTGAAACTGTGGTTAGATTCAGTGGTACAGACACTGAACTTCCCCGATATCACACTCCTGAGCCCATTTGCTTTCATTATCCTGGCAACCCTTGGCCTGGACACCGAAAAGCCCCTGTCCCTAAGCTCAATGGTTATCTTCGGACTTCCATACCGGCACTTGCTTTCAGCATAGATTTTATGGATTTCCCTGGATACTTCTTCTCGCTCCTCAGCACATTTGGATGGTTTTCGGTTAAGCCAGCCATAAAAACCGCTTCTGCTTACTTTAAAAACCCTGCACATCTTTTCAACAGCAAACTCGTGCCTGTGAGCCCTTATGAACCGGAATATTTGTTGTCCCCCTTGGAAAAGATGCTTACTGCCTTTTTTAGAATATCACGCTCCAGTTCGGCTTCTTTCAGGGCTTTTTTCAAGGCAAGGATTTCTTTCTCTTCTTCTGTTAGATGCTGTTTCCCGTTTCCGGGAAAGCTGCTGGATTCACTTGCTTTAAATTCCCTGGCCCAACGCCTGACCAGGTCTGGTCCAATCCCAAGTTCTCTTCCAACTTCAGTACTTGTTTTTCCATTCAAATGAAGCTCTACGGCCATCGTTTTAAAGGCCTTGTCAAATGTTCTCCTTTCTCTATTACTCATTGTTTCAAATTTAAGAAAAGAGCTTAACTTATTGTCCAGTCAAAGGTATACACTCCAATACGGCCCCAAAACACCAAAGAATTTTAAGCTTACTTTAGGGGTAATTGTTAAATTTTGCCCTAAATTGACCGAACCGCTTTTGTTCAAGGGCTTGGAAACTAGCTTTGGGTTAAGATCAAAATTACTGTCCCATTTATCGTTTTTATATTCTACCCCGGTAGATAAAAAATAATCCCCTGTAAATCCAGTTGTGATATCAAAGGCCGCTTCAACATTTGCGCTAAAACTGGCCACCAATTGTGTGTTTACAATTACTTTTACCGGAATTCCATAAACGGGAACGGTAAGAGGAATATCATAATCTGCTAAAGTCTTGTTGAAATCAGAGATATCTAAGCTGGCATTTGTATTTAGAGACAAGTCACAATCGACCAGCAGGTTTGCGTTTTCGGTTTTGAATTCGAGGTATGATAGGAAACCATCTTGATATTCGCCTTTGAAAGAAAAATTGGGATTAAATTTAGCCGTTCCCTTTGTGATCATAAAGGTAACAGGTCCTTCCTGATAGATTACTGTATTGGAAAAGTCATAGGAAAATCCATCATTGGATACCCTAACCCCTTCCGCTAAATAATTTCTTTTTATTCTGTTAGATGTTTTATCATTAGTTCCCGAGCTATCAGCAATGGTGGTATTAAATTCCAGGGTGGCATTTTTGAAAATATCCTCCATATTGGCTTGCTTGGTCTGTAAGGTCACTTTTTTGCCGTCTATTTCTAGTCCTGTTATCCTGCGGAGGAATCCTTCTTCTTCATCTCCAACGATTACATCATCAACTTTGATTTCAGGTACTGTTCCAGAAAATTCAATCTTATATATCCCATTTTCTATTTCAGATTCAGTGCTTAGCAACTCAGAATTTTCGTCCGAAATAATCACGGTATTTTCTTTTACAAATTCAGAATCAGGTTGATCATTATCAAAATCCTTTCTTGAATCCTGCTTTTCCGCATCAAGACAAGCTGATAGGATCAGGAAGAGGAATAACCACCAATTCCTGAATAGGTGCGGGGTGTTTTTTATGGGTTTCATAGCTTTGGGGTTTTGGGTAGATTAGTAGCAATATGAATGATTTATATTTTCTAGGTTCCTGGGAATAATTAATATTAGCTACAATTTTTTATTGCGGATTAGACTAAAGCTTTCTTTTTATTTCTTACCATCCGGAACCATATAATCTTTTTTCTGGACAATTAGTCTTGTTTAATTTAAATGTCAGGTATCCATATAGCTTACCTTCCCTTTATAATAGCCGGTAACTTTTTTTCCCTTGTTATCAGTACAATCAATTATTATCTCATAATTTTCATATGACCTATTAATAATGACTTCACCAGATCTAAAAAATCCATCCTCTAGGTTCTCAATTGTTCCATCCGTATTACGTCTAGTTTCGAAATATTCCCCTACATCCCATGTTCCTAAAGCTATTGATGGGTTTTTGGGACTTTTGTTAATATAGGTGCCTGAAGGAAGCCCCATAAAATCTGTTGCGTGAAAATAAAAGGTCAATACTATTTCAGAATCCTTTATATAGGAAGTTCCATTTTCCTCAGATTGTATTTTATTATCTATATTTAACTTTGTTCCATCAGTGGCTAACATTAATGTCATGGCATAGCCCGCCGGGTTTAACTTATTGGTATAATTAATTTTTCCGTAATCAAGACTGTATTCCTTATTACCTATCTTCAAATAATTCTCCACTTGTACCTGTTCCTGGAGTCGTTGTCCTGAATTATAACCAATATGGATCATAATTTCATTTTGGGAACCTGGTTGGACGGAAACCAGGTCTGTTGGAAGAGGAATTTTGTCATAATCATTAATCAAACCATCAGCATTTTGATCGAAAAACTTTATATCTCCGGGACTTGCTTCTGGTTGTTCCATGGCCGAATTAATTTCAGCTTGAGATTGAAAGATTCCTATGGGTTTTAAACCCATGTAATACCCATTTATTGGAGCAGGAGACTTTTGAAACAAATTGCTTTTATCTCCTTTGGAAACTTCCAAGAAGTAATTTCCTACCGTAAGACCTTTAAAGATGGCGACGCCATTTGCATTGGTTTGGCTTTGAGTGTATGGATTGTTATTGGTAAAATCCTTTTGTGACCGGTAAAGGCTTACTGTTGCATTACTAGAGGGTACACCAGTGGGAGTTCCTGATGTCCATTGGGTTGCATCCCATACTTCTATTCGGGTTTCCCCCGAAGAAACGGGTTCCGGATCTTCTACACAGCCTATAATGGTTATCATGTAGAAGGGAATGATTAATTTATATAGCGGTTTCATAGGGCAGGTATTATATTAGTGGGTGTAGTAATTGGGCGTATAATTAATTTTCCTTATTCTAAATCATTTATTGTAAAGTGTTCCTTGAACTTTTTAAATAAATTCAAAGGAGAATGATTTTAAGGGAACTGATCATTTGGAATTGAAAGAAAAGATCATTTTAATTTGCTTGGTACTAATGGGCACGTCCACCGTACCTTCCCCTTCCAGTTCGGAGGAGTAGTTTAATCTTGGTGTCTGTTTGAAATAGTCCATAGCAAAGCCTATCCATTTTCTCCTAATGGTGATTCCAAGATTTGGAAAAATGGATAATTCGGAAATGGATTCAAGTGGACTGCCCTCACCACCGGTTAAGGAAAAGGAATCTCCATTATTGTCTTCGTAATAATCCACCAGCATTGAATGAAAGGAGATACCTACTTGAACTCGGAAATCCAAAACCAACTTTTCTATAGGGTTAATTGATAGGACAGGACCTAGTTTGGAAGCCAAACTTAAATAATGAAATTTAGCCTGATCTGTTTCGGAATTTAGCCTGGCCTCTGAGTAGTCTCTCCAGTCCAGTTCGGAATAATTGATTGAAATGACCGTCCAATCCAGTCCATATTTAATGAGGCTATGTCCGGAGTGGTTGAAATAATAATTTCTTCCAAATTCCAGGGTATATCCTAAACCGGCACCGGTTCTTCCTGCTTGCAAATTGTCAAAAGGGGAAAGGGTATAATCCATTTCACTTTTTGGAATGGCAATAAAGCCCAATCTCATATATCCCTTTCTGAAATTGTTATTGGACAAATCCTCATTTGAGCTTTTAGTTTGTGTTGTGTCATTTTGGCAATACGCTGAAGTATTGAAAACAAACCAGGTTAGCAATATGGCAAAGGCCAAAAAGGTAGGTATAGGTGAGGTTTTCATCTTGTAAGGGGTTAATAATGATTTTTAATTATTTCCCCCGGCTTGCCTAGGATGATCCGGGTGTGATTTAGGAAAAAATGATTTCCCAATAAGCACTTTCAAGTTGGCCCTACCTGAAGTACACCTATAATTATCATATTGTAGTGTTTTATATAAATTTAGCTATTCACATAAGGGTGATCAATCCCCCTTTTGGGGGATTTTTTAAAAGTAAGTTTAAACTCAGCCCATTAGGTACATAAGTTATAAGATTCTCAAACCGAAAAATTGGTTGATTTTCAGTGGAAATGGGTAATTAAAAATGAATTGATCAATGAAAAATAGTAAAGAGGTATCAAAAGAAGGCAATTAAATCCATCCTTCACTAATACTTCTGGCAATAAGTTCAGTAGCGTTTTTACAACCTGATTTGATTAAAATATTTTTCCTGTGGGATTTTACGGTTTCCAATGAAATAAAAAGTTTTTCTGCAATGTTCTTGGATGCAACTCCATCTGCAATCATTTTCATGATTTCAATTTCTCTTTTTGAAAAGTTATTTTCTTTGAGGGCTTTTTCATTTTGATCTTGATCGGTTGGGTAGATATCCATATTTAGATAGGAGGGCAGTCCACTTAAACCAATAATGGAAAATTTCAGATTGTTTCTTTTAGTAAGATGATTAATATTGGTAAGGATGTTAATAGATTTTATAAAATTACCTTTTTCGTCCAAGGTCAAAACAAGTGCCTGATGGTTAAATAATTCGTACTTGCCCGTCTTTGTGATGCATCTAAAATTATAGCAGGCCTTATATTTTGTAAATTTTTCTTGTCCAAGCTGATGAAGGAAAGTGATTACTCTTTCCTCCGCTTTGACCACAAAGTCCATATCATCTGGATGGGTTAATTTTAGAATATCGTCAATAGTATGAATAGTGTCAGGATCTACACCATGAATCTCTTCAAATCCAGAACTAATGTGGGAAATGCTAAAGTCATAAAAATCAATAAGGAAATAATAAAAAGGACCTACTGTAAAAACAGAACTAACAATTTCATCGAAATTGATGGAGGGTAAGGCAGTCCTATCTTTTTTCTCCAACACTGCTTTTTCCCATACATTATGCATTTGGGTCAAATCTAGTTTCATGGGATTTTAAGAAAATGATGTATAAATAAAATAAGATAAAATTTTGTGCAAAACAATTACTGTAATATATGATTCATTTAATTGTATTTTAAAATAAGTTTATTGTTAGTGAAATTATTAAAGGGATGCTGAGGGGATTTTTTTAACACAAAGGATCCAATGGCACATTGGGAACCCCTTTCAGGTCCCTATCCAAATAGGGCATATTGGGAGGAACCTGATTGGATAAGGAAAATTTGTATTAGGAAGGTTTAATTATTATTGTCTAAGTGAATAACCTAGAAGGAAAAGAGCATAACATAATAAACTTTGAAATATTCTAACTTTGTGTCCTTGGTGCTTAATAAAGTTAAATCTAAATGGTCATCTTCACAATATCTCCAAAACCCACCTTAAATTCAAAGGAATCTTTTAATTCTATCCCATTGACATAAGCATGGATGGCACGAATGGGACCCCCATGGGAAATGATGATGGCGCGGTCATGGCCATGGCTCTTAAGGTCTTTTAGAAAGCCCAGACAGCGATTGTATAAATCCATATAGGACTCACCTTGTGGACAGGGAACATGGACAAAATCTTCCATCCAAGGTTTCAATTGGGATTCGGGGATATCATCCCAGGCTTGCATTTCCCAATCCCCAAAATTCAATTCCATTAACCGGCGGTCAAGTATTGGGACTTGAGAAAATAAGGCATTGGCCAAGCTATGGCAGCGGAGTAAGGGGCTGGAGTAAACTTTATATTCTCCTTCCAGTCCTTCCAATTCCTTTTTGATGCATTCAACCTCATCATGGAAAGTCTCTGTTAATGGGAGATCAGATTGTCCATAGCAAATTCCTTTGGCAACTTTTGGGCTGGTATGCCGGATCAGATATATTTCCATACCAGCATTAAGCTTAAGTAAAAAATTATTTCAACCACTTGTTGTACTGCCCCCAGGCAATCTCCTGTATATCCTCCAATCCATTTTTTGAACCAACTTCCCATCCACCATTTGGCAATAAAACATGGGATCAACACCAAAAATACTGCATAATTCTCCAGAAAGGTCAGCGGTATTAATCCGAAAACCGCCCCGATAAAATAATCGGAAATAGAAATCCCACTTGTGGCCAAAGGTTTGGATTTACTTCCCACTTCATCATTGGCTTTTGCATATTGGTGAGTACGGAAGAAAGTAAACGCCACAAATCTGCTTATGGTATGGCCAGCAATAAATATGCCCCACAGCTTCAAATAAAAATCATTGGAAATGGCATTCCCTTTCACCCAATCAACCAGGGCATATAATGCCAAAAATTTGATAGCCAGCATCAAAAACAGGCCAATGGCTCCATAGGTGCCCAACTTGCTATCCTTCATGATCAGCAAAATTTTTTCTTTAGTCCAGCCTCCCCCAAAGCCATCCATGGTATCGGCAAAGCCATCTTCATGAAAAGCTCCAGTCATGATTACTCCAGTAACCATTGAAAAAATAATGGCCAATTCGGAAGGAAAAACCTGGAATAATACCAGGAAAACCAATCCGGAAATTCCTCCAACTGCCCATCCAATTAAAGGAAAATACTTTCTGGAAAGCTGTAAGTATTCCTCGGAATGATCTACCCATGATGGACATGGAATTCTGGTATAAAACATCACAGCTGTAAAAATGGCCTGAATTTCTCTCTTCATTTTAATTAGAGTTTTTATTTTGGGTTTCCTTGGTTGAATTTAAGTCAAAATAATTGTTTAGTTTGATTTTTGGCTGACTCCTGCACTTTCGAAACTGGCCATTTCATTGAGGAAAGTACAGGCCGATTGGATAAGAGGGAAAGCCACTGCAGCTCCTGAACCCTCTCCCAATCTCATGCCAAGTTTTAATAGTGGACTGGCTTTCAAATATTCCAGCATGGCTTCGTGACCTTTTTCTCCAGAACAATGGGCAAAAACACAATAGGCATGAATTTCAGGAATAATTTGATTAGCTACCAAAAGTGCCGCGGTGGCGATAAATCCATCCACCAAAATCAACATTCTATTTTCTGCAGCCTGAAGCATGGCTCCACAAATCTGTGCAATTTCAAATCCCCCGAATGTTGCCAATAGTTCCATGGGATCTTTGGAGTTTACCTGTTGATGTTTTTCCAAGACCTTTTGAAGGGTAACCAGTTTGGTTTTTAATTGCTCTGGATTTGCTCCGGTCCCCTTGCCCACACAGTCTTCCAATTTAGTTTGACAAATATGATGCATCAACAGAGAAGCTGAAGAGGTGTTGGCAATGCCCATTTCTCCAAAACCAATGGTATTGCAACCCTTTGCAGCGATTTGATTAACCAGATTGGCTCCTTTTTCAATGGCCATTTCACATTGACCCCTGGTCATTGCAGGCCCATAAAGGTAATTTTTGGTGCCAAAGTCTACCTTTTGATCCACCAGGTTTGGAAGCGCTCCAAAATTATAATTGACGCCAGCATCTACAATGGTCACCTCCAAATTGTGTTGATTAGCCAAAACATTGACCGCAGCTTTGCCTGACAGGAAATTCATGACCATTTGAAAGGTAACCTCCTGAGGAAAAGGATTGACTAAACCCTCTTTGGAAATGCCATGGTCGGCAGCAAAAACAACCAAATGAGGTTGATGGATCTGTGGAGAAGTGCTTTGCTGAATCAATCCGATTTGTAAGGCCAGTGCTTCCAAACTTCCCAATGAACCAGGAGGTTTTGTTTTCAAATCAATTTTGGTCTGGAGGGCTCCTTTTATTCCCTGGTCAGGAGTTTTAATATTAAATTTCTTCATACTTAATCAGGAATGAGGTCACAATAATGGAATCCTGCCTGAGGTTTAGGCTTCTCATCTGCCGGCAAACAGCTATCATTTTTGTCTTTAGGCGCATTGTAGGATTTAAATACTTTTTCACCCAAGCTAAAGGAAACAGGTTCTTTAAAAATAGGCCCATCATAAACGAAAGTGTGAAATTCCCCGTTTTCCCCACAAGGATCTACATCTTTTGGAAGGTCTTTAAGAAATTCTTTGTCGATGATTCGGCCCGCAAATTCCGAAGGCAATAATTCCGCTTTGGTGCAGATCACAATGGTTTTGAATCCCAAATCAATAAATTCATGGATCAGCTCCTTTGTGTCTTTTTTCCAGAGGGGGAAATGGCCTTTTATACCCACTTCAGCCAGGCGGTCTTCCCTGTATTGTTTGAGGTCTTCCAAAAAAATATCCCCAAAAATGCTATGGGTAATCCCTTCTTTTTTCAGCCCTGATAGGGTGTTTTTCATGGTTTGATCATATTCGGACATGCTGGGCATTTCTGGGAGGAGAATTTCTTTTATTGGAAGCCCAATAGATTTACCCTGGGCCTGTAAAAGTTCTTTCCGAACTCCATGCATTGAAATCCGGTTAAAATGGCTGTTGACAGTGGTCATTAAGGTATGGATTTCAAATTGACCCTCATTCAAAACCTTATAAAGCGCCAATGCACTGTCCTTTCCACCGCTCCAATTAAATATACTTTTAATCATTTTCATTTCAGTTGTAAGGGGAGTCCGGAAACCATAAATATGGCTTTGTCTGCCTTTTGGGCAATGTATTGATTGATCCAGCCTTGAAGTTCTGTAAATTTCCTCCCTACTTCAGTTTGGGCATGCAAGCCCATACCGATTTCATTGGAAATAATGATCAGATTGGTATTTTGGGCATTCTGAAAAATTTGATCTAATTCATCTTTGCAGGACTGAAGACAAAGATTAAGGTCATTTTTTGAATCCGCAAACCAATTGGTCAGCCAAAGCGTGACACAGTCCAGGACCACTACCTTTCCTTCAATTTCCACTTTGCTCAAGTATTTCTCTTCCTCTATGGTGGTCCAGCTATTATCCCGGTCAGCCAAATGTCTGTCCACCCTTTTTTTAAAATCCTCATCCCAAATTCTGGAGGTTGCCAAGTAGTGGGGACTGTCAGAAAGTTGTTTGGCCAATTCCTGCGCATGGCGGCTTTTTCCCGATCTTTCACCTCCTGTAATGTAATATATCATGCCTTTTTAATTTCTTGATATGGACAATTTTGGCACCCATTTCCACAACATTTCCCTTTTCTGAGCAGGTACCATGCCGAAAATACAAAAAATCCCTGCTTATTAAGGGTGTAATCAATGCCTTCTATCAATTGATCAGGGAGGCCCATTTTCTGGACCGTCTTAATTTTTTGAGGAGTAAGGGTAGATATCCAGTCTGATATCCTTCGTTGTACTTCTGATTTTAAACAGGTAGGGCAGAGGCATCCCTTTGATTTTTCCAAGGGGACAATAGGAGGAAAAGCACTGCACCAACAGGAGTCAGAACAAGTAAATTTTGTTTGGCAATGGGGGCAGTGCTTTTCCATTAATTAAAACTGATATTGGGCTCCCAAAGAAAAGGTCCTTCCTCTGGTGGTATATCCGTATATAGCGGTAAATTCTTCATCAATAAGGTTATTGATGGCCCCATATACCCTTAATTTATTTTCTAATAAAGTCCGTTGTATGTATAGGTCAACTAAACCAAAACCTTCCAATTCCATCTCCCCTTCACTGAAATCATAGAAGGTTCTTTTTCCTGTGAAATTGTATTTTAAGGAAAATTCAGTGTTTTCGATTGGCTGTGCATTCACCGTCCAACCCCATTTATTTTTGGGAACCCGGTAAAATGTGCTAGGTTTATCGGTATTTACATGGGCATAATGGCCAGACAGGTCCAAATACTTATTGGGTGTCCAAGAAAAGTCTGCTTCAAATCCTTCAACACTTCTTTCTGCTTCGGTATTTTGATATTGCCCACCGATATAGGAACCATCTTCATCGAATATGGAAACAAAATCAATAGGGCTGGTTTCATCTCTAGTAAAATGAACAAGGTTTAATGTAAACTCCTTTCCAACATATAAAGAAACTCCCTGTTCATAATTTAAAGACTCTTCGGGGTTGAGCATGTCATTCCCATATTGTGGAGAATTTATTTGGTACAGAGAGGGTGTGATATAAGAGGTGGAGATAGAAGCCAATACTTTTAACGATACCGATGAGGAAATAGGCACATAGTAGCTTGGGTTCACATTATAGATGAATTTGTGGTCATATTCGGAGTGGGTATTTACCCTGGCACCTGCATGAAGGTTAAAACCTGATTGAGCCTCATAGAAGAAAGAGGCATAGGGATCCACCAAAGTGAATTTATTGGATTTAAAATCAAGTTCCCCGGGTTGTTCATAGGAGAATTGCTGCAAATTAACACCCCATAGCCCTTTTAAGCCTGGCAAAATATTATGTTCCTGGGTGAGGTCTATTTGAAGGTTTCTTCCCTTGTACTCGGAGGGGAAATTACTGATAAATTCCCTTTCATTCAGGTTGTAAACAGACTTCAGGCTTACCTTACCTTTTGCATATTTATAGGAGGGTGTAATGCCAAACCTTAATTGGTTATTGATTTGTTGGAAATCCGCATCTGCAAAGGTTCCTTGATCATAATCGGCTTCCATGTCATCGTAGCCTGTAAAAAAATCCAGGTTGAATTTTTCTGAAAATTCATACCCTAATTTTAACAGGGCATTTTTACGGTCCAAACCATCTTTTCCAAAAGGGATAGTGGCCTGCTCATCGGAAGCGGAAGAAAAGCCTTCAGAGGTCAAAAAATTTCCAGAGACCAAATAGCTGAATTTATCCTTTTTGCCATTGAAGCTAAGGTTGCCATTATAAGTACCGAATGACCCAGCATTAAAATCAACACTTCCACCAAAAGGTTTGTTTCCTTTGCTTTCCTTGAGCTTGATGTTGATGACAGCTGCTGAAGCTCCAGTTCCGTATAGCGTACTAAGGCCGCCCTTTAATACCTCGATAGATTCTACTTGGTTTAGCGAAAGCAATCTAAGGTCATAAGTTGAGGAAATGTTTGAGGGATCATTAATGGGAAGGCCATCAATGAGGATCAGGGTGTTTTTGCTGCTTGCACCTCTTACAAAATAACTGATATTGGTTCCAGGAGAGCCAAAGTTACCATCCATTTGAATGCCGGGTACCTCATTTAGGATATCGGCTACAGATTTTCCTGCATTTCTTTCCAGGTCTTGCTGGGAAAGTTTGTAGATGGTTTTTCCAGATTTTTCTACCGGGATTTCAAACTTCGTCCCAATAACCACCACTTCATCAAGTTCGGTAGTATCCTGGGAAAATGAGTTTTGAGTTCCTAAAAGGAAAGTAATCAATAGGGCGGGTATAGCCCACTTTCTGCCTTTAATGGGCAGTTGAACAAATTGGGTGTTCATAGCGTTTAAAATTGGTTTTTAAGATTGTGGACACTATGAACTTTCTGGGGAAATGTAAAAGGGCCTTTACTTAATTAAAGGCTGACTCCATTGCTTTTCACCCGAAAGCTCTGAATTAAGTGGTAGAAATTGGCAGGTCTTCTGACTTACTTCACTTTGGATGACCTTCCCATGCGCCTAAGGCACACAGTGGTGCTGATTTTCCAAAGCTATGATGAAGCTTACAGCTGCGGGTACAGTTCCGGAATTTCACCGGATTCCCTTTTAAATCCCTTTTATGTAAAGGGATACCAAAAACTGGTGCAAAGATAAAGGAAAATATTTAATTCCTCATCAATTTTGTTCTTAGTTAGACTAAGCTTTTAAAGTTATAACAATGGGTGGAAGTAAGGAATTCAAATGGAAATAAGTTGAGGTTTAGGGGGAAGAAAAAGGTGTGGAATTTTTATTTCCACACCTTTTTGCAGGAATAAATTTTTAAGATTCAAGTATATTTTCGATTTTAACCAATTCCTCTTCGGTGAATTGAATATTGTTTAAACAAGCAATGGAATCTTCCAATTGACTGGTTTTACTGGCACCGATTAATACTGAGGTCACCCTTTCATCCTTTAATAACCAAGCTAATGCCATTTGGGCAAGGCTTTGCTCCCTTTCCTTGGCCAGCTCATTAAGTGATTTGATTTTGGAAAGGTTGTCCTCGGTAATTTGGTCTGTTTTTAGGAAACCGTGTGATTTGGCAGCCCTGGAGTCTTCTGGAATTCCATGAAGATATTTATTGGTCAACATGCCTTGAGCAAGGGGGGAAAAAGGAATGCAGCCCACTTTTTCTTTGCCCAAGAGGTCCATTAAGCCATTTTCCACCCAACGTACAAACATGGAGTATTTGGGCTGGTGGATTAAGCAGGGAGTTCCCAGGTCCTTAAGGATTTTAAAAGCTTTTGCTGCTTCCTCTTTCTTATAATTGGAGAGGCCCACATAAAGGGCTTTTCCTTGTTGGACGATTTGGTGCAATGCCCCCATGGTTTCTTCTAAAGGAGTTTCAGGGTCTGGACGGTGATGATAAAAAATATCAACATAGTCCAGTCCCAGTCTATTAAGGCTTTGGTCCAGGCTTGAAATCAGGTATTTTTTGGAGCCCCAATCCCCATATGGGCCTTCCCACATATAATAACCTGCCTTGGAGGAAATAACCATTTGGTCCCGAAGGCCATGGAAGTCTGTTTTCAATATTTTTCCGAAATTTTCTTCAGCGGAACCGGGAGGTGGCCCATAATTATTGGCCAAATCAAAATGCGTAATTCCAGCATCAAATGCCGTACGCAAAAGTTTTCTGGAATTTTCAATACTGTCCACATCCCCGAAATTGTGCCAAAGGCCTAAGGAGAGGGCAGATAGTTTCAGGCCGCTATTTCCACAGCGCCGGTAAATCATATTTTGGTAACGTTTTGGGTTAGGTTGATAGGTTTGCATATTATCAATTATCTATTAATACAAAACCATGAATATAGGTATTTAATTAGGTTATTCATTCCAAGTGAGAATAAAAGGCGGCTGAAATGTAATTTCTTAAATGGATTTGGGTAGGAGGGCAATGAAAAAATTCTTTCAGGTTTTTCCCTTGATCAGAAGAAATTATTCAACAAAAAAATATCTAAGGAGTTGATGATGAATTATGAAATCCTGAAAATATATTTTAAAGAACAAAAAAAATAGGATAAAATAATTATTAGTACTTGACATCAATGATTTTTTTTCAGAACTTATCTTTCCGTTTTCGCTAAAAAACTTTTGATTAACGTAAGGCGGGTAAATCATCTGTTGAACTTTAAATTAAGGTAATGATGATCAATGAGAAGCTACTATCCCCCCACGATTTGCCGTTTTTTTGGCAAGAGATTAATTACGACCGACTTTATGATATTTTTCAATTTATACCGGTTATGGAAAAAGAATTTGACCGGGTAGAAAGGATAATTGGAAAAGAATTGACCTTGGAAGCGGCCTATTTTTATTATGATTTTTATGACTTGGCTCATGAACTTAAACATGAGATAAAAGCATTGGATTTAAAATTGTCAATGGATCATAATGCTTGCCTGGAAAAATTAAGGTATGGACAAGACCTGTATCAAGAAATGGATCGCTTAAGTTTATGCAAATTACTTTTAGCAGCCGTGGTCATTGACCAGTATAATCATGGATTTTTTGAAAGAAAAATGAAGGACAAAACCATCGTTAGGTTGTTAAAAGCACTCCAACTTTCTTTTCGTTGATTTTTTTATCAAACTTGGTGAAAAGGTTCAGGAATTTTTCCTGAACCTTTTTTTATTAAATCAGGGCTAAACCAAGGGAACGGCGTTTTTTAATAAATAACATGTAAAATAAACCAAAAAAATTGCTTTTTATAAACTCAGTTACTACATTGTCCTTTCTATCGAACTACCAAGTTTTGAGTGATGTCTGGGCTCCCTCACCGGGGGAATATGAAAAGCAAAATCAGTTTTAAGATTTATAGAAGTTAAATATTTTTCCTTTCAGATTTTTTACAAAGGATATCAAAAAGTCACCAAAATAAAAAACTCATATTATCAACCTAAAAAGTTTTGTTATGTGGATACGATCTATACACGGAGCTATTTCGGTGGTCCATGCGACTCAAAGTCCCGACCACCTATTTATCAAGGCTAAAAATAAAGCCGAACTTTCCCGCTTATTCGATGAACATAGGATCATGGTCGATGAGGGAGATCAACTTAAATATGGTATTTCTATTTGCAAACAGGAATTTGCAGATACTTTGATTAAGATGATCAAGGAAATAGATTATTATGATTTCAATCTTGAAATTCTAAAATTAAATTCTCACCTAAATAGTTCTATGGCATAATTTTACGCTTTAAAAACATGTATTATTTATTTCCCTGTCAATAAATAATGCCAGGGAATGGTTTTAGCTATACTGGATTTAAATTCCATTATAATAGAAACAATACTATATTTTTTCCCGTCAAATATTTCAATTCATCCCTAAAATTGAATGAAATGATTTTTAAATGGAATTTTTTCCCCTGGATGGTAATTTCATTTTTATTGATTTTGATAGGGGTGAATGCCTGTCAGGGGCAGTTACTGGGAGAGGAAGGGAGTCAGGTACCTTCTCATAAAATTTGGGATGAGCTGTTGAACAAATATGTCCACAAAAATGGGATTGTGGATTATGAAAATTTTCAACAGGACTCAATCTTGCTTGGGGACTACTTAAACCTGGTCAGTCAAAATCCACCTGACCGAAACCAATGGTCCAGGGAAGAGCAATTGGCTTATTGGATCAATGCTTATAATGCCTTTACCGTTAAATTGATTTTGGATCATTACCCTATTGAAAGTATTAAAGATTTACATCCCTTTCCTTACATACCAGGAATAAATTCGGTTTGGCACTTGGAATTTTTTGAAATCGGAGGTAAACCTGCCAGTTTAGACCAAATAGAACATAAAATCCTGAGAAAGGAGTTTGAAGAGCCCAGGATCCATTTTGCTATTAATTGTGCCTCTTATTCTTGTCCACCATTAAGGCCAGAAGCATACCAGGCTGGTAAATTGGATATGCAATTGGAACATCAAGGCCTTTTATTCATCAATAACCCTAAGTGGAATATTATTGATAGGGAAGATGTAAAGCTTTCAAGTATATTCAAATGGTTTAAAGAGGACTTTACTAAAAACAAAAGTCTAAAAGAATTTGTAAACCAGTATTCCGAAAACAAAATTAAGAAAAGCCAAAATATTTCTTTTTTGGATTATGATTGGAGCTTAAATGATCATTAAAGGCTGTTTCCTGATTTTTTTAAACCTTATTTTTCCATGATATTAATTCTATTTCCATGAATTGCTTAAATTCCTAGTTTAATTCAATAAACTAATCTCCTAATTCCGCAAAACTAAAATGGAGAAGGAAAACAAAAATATTGTAATTATCGGAAATGGGATTTCAGGGATTACCTGTGCAAGGAATATTCGTAAAATGGATACAAAGGCCAGGATTCAGGTTATTTCCGGAGAAACCCCTTATTTTTTCAGTCGTACGGCATTGATGTACATTTTTATGGGGCATATGAAATTTGAAAATACCAAACCCTATGAAGATTGGTTTTGGGATAAAAACCGGATAGAATTGATTCATGACTGGGTACAATCCGTGGACTTTCAGCTAAAGAAATTACAGTTGAAAAACAGCCCTAAATTGGAATATGATGTACTCGTACTAGCCACTGGCTCAGTTCCCAAAACATTTGGATGGCCTGGGCAAGACTTGGATGGAGTTCAAGGTTTGTATTCCAAGCAAGATTTGGATATAATGGAAGAAAATGCCCAAAGGACTAAGGAAGCAGTGATAGTAGGAGGTGGGCTGATAGGGATAGAAATGGCGGAAATGTTGAATAGCCGATCTATTTCAGTAACCATTTTGGTCAGGGAAAAGGGTTTTTGGGGAAATATGTTGTCCCTGGAAGAATCCCAATTAATAGAACGGCAAATCAGGAATCATCATATAAAAATAAAAACAGCCACCCAGTTAAAGGCAATTAATCCGGATGAAAAAGGAAGGGTAACTTCTGTGGAAACCGATAAGGGAGAAAAAATCCCATGTCAGTTTGTTGGATTGGCAACTGGTGTCAGGCCTAATGTAGACTGGTTGAAAGGCAGTGGCCTGGAATTAAACCAGGGTATATTAGTAGATGAATTTTTCCAGACTAACAAGGATGGCGTATATGCAATTGGAGATTGTGTAGAATTCAATGATTCTCCAGGAAAAGATGGAAGGCGTTTGGAGCAGGTTTGGTACACAGGGAGGATACATGGGGAAATTTTAGCTTATAACCTTACCCATTCTCCCAAATCATATCAACCAGGACCATGGTTTAATTCTGCAAAATTTTTAGATATGGAGTTCCAAAATTATGGGTGGATTCCAAACAAGGCTGTTGAGGGGATGAAATCCTTTTATTGGGAACACCCAAATGGAAGGATGGCTTTCAAGGCCGTTTTTGATCAGAACGATTTTCTAAAGGGAATCAATGCTTTTGGCCTTAGGTTGAGTCATAATTATTTTGATAAGGCTTTAAAGGAAAACTGGACCATAGACCAAACCATGGCAGGGATATTTAAAGCAGACTTTACTCCGGAGTTTACTGGAAATATTCTAAAGGACATTTTAGATGCTTATAATCTTCAATTCCAAAAATCCATCATGCCCCAAAAGAAAAAAAGAATCTGGGAAAGGCTGTGGAAGTAATGAAATAAAATAAGGTTAAAACCAGGTAGGCTATGCGTTGGATTCAAAAAATAGGGCTTGTTCTTTTTATCATTGGATTGATCCACTTTTCTGTCATTCCGTTTCTAGGGGAATTCCAATTGACTCCTGAAAAACTTGAAGAGGTGGTTCAACCGGGACACTTGGAAGTTTTAGGAGAGGAATTGGCTACTATGGTAGGTGACACCTACAGGTCACCCTTGGGATTTGTTGCCGACTATAAAAGAAATTTCAATGCTTTCAATGAGGGATTGAAGGAAAGGCAATTATGGGATAAGGTCATTTGGAATGATTATGCTTTTCCCCTAACTAAAGCAGCGGCCAAGGGATATGTTGTTAAAAATAAAATGATGCTCTTGTGGAGTTCTATTGGTTTGGCGGTTTTTGGGGCATTGATTTATATTTTTCCTTTGCATTGGAATGAGCCAAAGGGGATCAAACATAATGGAATCTTTCGGTCTTCAATGAAGTCACGGGGTGTATTGGGGATAATTACCGGAGCATATTTAATTTTATTGTATATTATTTTGTACTGGTTTCCCGAATATCTTGTCAACTTGACCATCTTAATGGATCCCTTAAGTTATTTCCTGTCAGGAAACCCAGCCAGTCAATGGTTTTTTTATGGAGTACTTTACACCTTGGCCATTTTGGTAATGGGGATCCGGATGTTTCGAAAATACCGTGGAAATAAATACCAAACCATACGGACTACTTCTGTAATGTTTTTCCAGTTGTCCTTTGCTTTCCTGATTCCAGAAATACTTGTCCTGTTCAATAAGCCTTGGCACGATTTTAAAAATATTTGGCCTTTGGATTATAGTTTTTTTTATGAATATCGTTTGGAGGGCATGTTAAATAGTGGAACTGTTGGCATGATTATGTTGATTTGGGGAATCATTTTAATTGTTTTGGGAGTCCCATTATTAACCTATTTTTATGGTAAAAGGTGGTATTGCAGCTGGGTATGTGGTTGTGGGGGATTGGCTGAAACTCTGGGGGATCCTTATCGTCAGCTTTCTGATAAATCTTTAAAAGCCTGGCAAATTGAAAGGTATATGGTTCATGGGGTGCTGGTATTTGCAGTAGTGATGACATTGGTTACTTTGTCCAATTATTTCACTTCCTTTGGCCTTCTTGGTAACGCAACCAATATGCTTCATCAGTGGTATGGATTTTTGATAGGTTCTGCATTTGCGGGAGTGGTAGGGACGGGCTTCTATCCTTTTATGGGAAGCAGGGTTTGGTGTAGATTTGGTTGTCCTTTGGCGGCCTATCTGGGCTTGGTCCAAAGGTTTAAATCCAGATTTAGAATTACCACCAATGGAGGGCAATGTATTTCCTGCGGCAACTGCTCCACTTATTGTGAAATGGGCATTGATGTCCGCTGGTATGCCCAAAGGGGGCAAAATATCGTAAGATCTTCCTGTGTGGGCTGTGGGGTTTGTGCAGATGTTTGCCCAAGGGGAGTTTTAAAATTGGAAAATGGTCCAGAAAAAGGGAGAATAAATGAACAGCCGATTTTAATCGGAAATGATTCTGTTAGTCTGAAAAAATAATGAGTTGGATTTTATATAGCTTTATTGGGCTTTACCTGTTGGGAATGTTGTTTATATTCGTTTACGGACTAGCACAGGCCCACTTGTTGTATCATTTTTTCAAGAATGGAAACCCTCAGAAAAAAGGACAAGTTCCTGCCCATTGGCCACGGGTTACCATTCAGCTTCCCATTTTTAATGAAAAATATGTTGCTGAAAGGCTTATTGATGCCATATCCCAAATCCATTATCCCAAAGAAAAGTTACAAATTCAAATTCTGGATGACAGTACAGATGAAACCAGTAAAATTTTAAAGGAAAGGTTAAAGCTATATCCGAATTTTAATTTTCAATATATCCACCGAAAGGAAAGAAAGGGTTTTAAAGCTGGAGCTTTAAAGGAGGGCCTTCAGCATGCAAAAGGAGAATTTATTGCCATTTTTGACTCTGATTTTATACCTGACCCTCATTTTTTATACCAATCCATTCCACATTTCAGCCAAATAGAAGTGGGGATGGTACAATCCAGATGGAGCCATCTGAATGAGAATTACAGTTTGCTTACCCGCTTGCAGGCATTTGCCTTGGATGCACATTTTATGATAGAGCAGGTAGGAAGAAATAAGCAAAATGCCTTTATCAACTTTAACGGAACTGCTGGTGTTTGGAGAAAATCCTGCATTCTGGATGCTGGAGATTGGGAATCAGATACCCTGACGGAGGATTTGGATTTAAGTTACCGTGCTCAAAAAGCAGGTTGGAAATTTATTTATTTGAAAGATGTGGAATCCCCTGCCGAATTGCCTCCTGTCATGAGTGCATTGAAATCCCAGCAATTTAGGTGGACAAAGGGAGGGGCCGAATGTGCAGTAAAACACCTTAAATCTGTTCTGAAAGGAAACTTTCCATTAAAGGTGAAATTGCATGCCCTTGCCCATTTGCTCAATAGTACGGTGTTTATTGCTGTTTTAATGGTTTCTCTTAGTAGTATTCCTTTATGGTATGCTGTAATAGCAGGCTTATTTCCTTCTATTTTGTTTAAATGGGCAGGCCTTTTTTTATTAGGATTTGGATTGATCAGCTTGGTTTATTTGGTTGCCAGGTTGCAAGCCCATAAAAGTAAATGGAAAGCAATGCGGGATTTTATTTGGGAATGGCCGTTTTTTTTGGCGGTATCCATGGGGATGGCTCTCCATAATTCATTGGCGGTTTTAGAGGGGCTTTTTGGAAAGAAATCGCCCTTTATCCGTACGCCCAAATTTAATTTAGAAAAATTTAAAAATGGCAAGAACCAATACTTAAATTGGCAAAAACCTTGGACTACCTATGGAGAGGGAGGATTGGCTATTTTATTTTTGTCCATGGTCATTTTAGGATTTTACCTCCAAAACCTAATAATGGTACCTTTCCATTTTCTTCTGTTTTTGGGTTATGGCATGGTCTTTTGGCAAAGCTTTAAATCTGCCTAAACCCTGAAAATCCCCTTTATTTTTTTAATTTCCAGTCAATATTAATTTTAACTATAAACATGCCCAATAATCCACCCATCATAGATGTTATCATTCCAGCCAATAATGAGGAGCAATCCATAGGCCATGTCGTCAGGGAAATTCCCGGGATTGTTAGATCCATTGTTGTAGTCAATAATAACTCAACTGATACTACAGCAGAGGTCGCACGTCAGGCAGGGGCAGAGGTTGTGGATGAACCGATAAAAGGATATGGCAGGGCTTGTTTAAGAGGGATAGCTTACCTTTTAAATAAAGAAACCCCTCCGGGGATTTTAGTTTTTTTAGATGGGGATTACAGTGATTACCCTGGGGAACTGGAAAAAGTTGTGGCCCCCATCATTCATCAAAACGTAGATTTAGTTATCGGGTCCAGGGAATTGGGTATAAAGGAACCCGGGGCAATGACATTTCCGCAGGTTTTTGGGAATTGGCTGTCTACTCGATTGATGTTTGTTTTTTATGGTGTGAAATATTCTGATTTAGGGCCATTTAGGGCTATAAAATGGGAAAAACTCCAGATATTAAATATGGTGGACCAAAACTTTGGTTGGACCATCGAAATGCAGATCAAAGCAGCAAAACATGGTTTGCAGTATCGGGAAATCCCGGTAAATTACAAAAAAAGGATAGGTACGTCCAAAGTTAGTGGAACGGTCAAAGGAACCTTTATGGCTGGTTATAAAATAATCCTGACGATATTTAAATACCTATAAGGATGAAAAAAGAAGTGAATTTCTTGGTGATTTTGGCTAGTCTGTGGAGCCTTATGAGCTGCAACCAATTTAAAAAAAGGGAAATGGATTTTGACCGTTTCGGAGAATATTGGTTTCAGGGCAAAGCAGAAATTAATGCTTTTGACTTGGTACAATATCGATATGGTGAACCCCGAAAAGGGGAAGCGGTTCTTGTCTTTGTTACTGAGCCTTTTTCGAAGAGTAAGCAGGTAAAATTGGACCATCCAGAAAATGCAATAGTGGATGAACAAACGGTAATGAAAATGAATCTTACCAAGGACTTTGTTACTGGCATTTATCCCTACCATATGATGATGTCAACCTTTACCCCGGTTTTTGAAAAGCACCCTTCAGTCAAGGTAAATGCATCCTCTCAGGAATGGTGTGGACATACTTTTTCCCAATTGAATTGGAAAGATGGAGAATATCAGTCCAGATTGTTTTCTTATTTCGAATCTGAAGGCGATTATCAAAGGAGGCTTGAAGGTATGCCTGAAAGTGAAATCTGGAATCTGATAAGGATTAACCCTGAAGATATTCCTGAAGGAGAGATTTTGGTGATTCCTGATTTGTTAAATTTAAGGATGACTCATAAGGAGATGCAAGGCTATAAAGCAACTTGTCATTTAAGCCCGTTAGACAATGGAATTTCAGTTTTAAGGTTAGAATATAATAATTACAACCGGAAACTGGAAATTGGTTTTGACAGCAAATTCCCCTTTGAGATTTATTGGTGGGAGGAAATAAAGGAAAAGGAAAACGGAAAGGATGAAATTACGAGGGCAGAAAGAAAAGGACAGCTAATTACCCCTTATTGGAAACAGAACGGTAGCAAGTATCTTCACCTTAGGGATTCCTTAAACTTAAAATAAATGAAGGGGAACACTGCAAAAATAGGGGTTTTGATTTTCTTGTTCTTATTGACTTTGGGGTTGTTGAGTTATGGAATTCCCCGGGAAAATTTTATTATTTATTTTGCAGTATATGCAATATTATTTTCTGTTTACCTGGCTGTAGTTAGCCGTTTTTTGCATAAGAGGTTTTCATTTTTCCAATTAATCTTCACAGCAGTTGTAGCCAGGTTAGTGGCTTTTTGGGGAATACCTGGTCTTTCGGATGATTTTTACCGCTTTTTTTGGGATGGCCATATGCTATTGGAGGGAATAAACCCTTACGCTTATTCTCCCCAGGAGTTTTTGACTATTTCATCGAGCAGTTATTGGGAAAACTTATACCCTTTCCTAAATTCCCCTGAAAATTTTAGCGTATATCCCCCCATCAACCAAGCCATTTTTGCAATTGCAGCTTGGTTTGGTGGACAACCTTTTATTGGCCAACTGATTATTATAAGGTTGATATTATTAATATTTGAATGCTGGTCAATTTTTTTGATGGTTAGATTATTTGAAGTCAGGGGAATGGCCCAAAATGCCGCATGGTGGTATGCACTTAATCCGCTGGTCATCATAGAGGTGATTGGGAATTTGCATTTTGAAGGAATGATGTTACCCTTTATTTTGCTGGCTGTTCTTTCTTTGGTTCAAGGGAAATCTTTGAAAGGAGGATTGGCCTTGGGTTGTGCGGTAGGAGTCAAATTGACGCCATTGATTCTTATTCCATTAATTATCAGATATTTGGGAAAGAAAAAAATTCTGCTCTGGGGGATTGGATTGGTGACCACATTATTAATTTCATTTTCCCCTTTATTGTGGGGGGCGAGTTGGTTAAACTTCTGGGAAAGCCTAAGTTTATATTATGGCAAATTTGAGTTTAACGCTTCCATTTATTACCTGTTGAGAGAGGTTGGTTATTGGATTAAAGGATACAATACCATAGTTATTTTGAGTAAAGTATTGGCCTTAATAACCTTTTTATTGATTTTGTTTTTTAGTTGGACCAGAAATAATAATAGAAAAGAGGGCATGATTCAGAAATTGCCTTTAATTTATTTTGTCTTCCTTTTATTCAGCATGGTGGTTCACCCTTGGTATTTGATACCACTATTGGGTTTAGGGATTGTTGCAGGAATGTATTTTCCGGTGGCCTGGTCATTTTTGGTTTTTTTGTCATATCATGCCTATCAAAGACAGGTATATCAAGAATCTACAATAATCATAATTTTGGAATATGCACTATTGTTTTATGCTATATATTTGGATAAAAACAAAATATTTCACCGCAAAACCCTTAATTTTAAGTAAAAAGGGGGATCGGGGGGTGAAAATGGTGAATTGCTTTCAAGCTTTATTGTGGGCATTGGTTTTTCTTATGGTCGCCAATGGTTGTAATAAACCAGAAAAGGCCCAATCCATCGTAGATCAAAGTATTGCAGCCCATGGTTGGGAGGGGAAAAATAAGTTTTCACTACAATTTAAGTTTAGGGAGATATATTATACCATGAATAGGGATGGGGGGCGATTTGAATATATCCGGGAATTTAAAAATCCGGATGGCCAAAGGGTCCGGGACATTCTCAATAATCAGGGATTTCAAAGATATATAGATGGTATTGAGGTTGAGGTGACCGAGGAGATGGCCCAAGCTTACAGTAATTCCATTAATTCAGTTTTTTATTTTATGTTGTTGCCCTATGGCCTGAATGATCCAGCAGTAAATAAAAAGTGGTTAAAGACCACGAAAATTGAAGGAGAAAAGTACGACCTTATTCATGTTACCTTTGATAAAGAAGGTGGTGGGGTGGATTATGAGGATGAATATTTCTATTGGTTTGATAAAAAGACAAAAATGATGGATTACCTGGCTTATTTATACCATTCAGATGGTGGAGGACTTCGGTTTAGAAAAGCAATTAACCGAAGAAAAATCCAGGGAATTACCATTCAGGATTATATTAATTATGAAGCCGACCCTAATGTAGTCAAATTAAAGGATTTGGGACGTTTATATAACCAAGGAAAATTAAAAGGACTGTCGAGGGTGATCAATGAAAATGTCCAAATAACAGTTGATTGAATATGAAAACTACTTTAGCGTTTGATGTGCATGGAACTTTGGTGGATGCCACTAAAGTGCTAGAGCCATTGTCTGAATTTTTAGGTGAAGCTGCGCCACAAGTTTTTGATACCTGGAAATACAAACAAAGAGAATATGCTTTTCGGAGGAGGTTGATGGAAAGATATGTTAATTTTTCAGTCTGTACCCAACAAGCCTTGGATTATGCCTGCATGCATCACCAAGTAAACTTAACTGATGAAGAGAAAAATCAAGTTATGGAATTCAGCAAATCCCTTCCTGCCTTCCCAGAAGTGAGGGAGGCATTGTTGGCCTTAAGAAATATGGGCTTCCGAATGTTTGCCCTTTCCAATGGGCCTCTTCATGAGGTGAAAGATTTACTAAAACAAGCTGATTTGGCTTCAATTTTTAAAGAAATATTTAGTGTGGAAAAAACCAAAACTTTTAAACCGGATCCAGCCGTTTATGAATATTTCCTCAGGCACAGTCATACCGGACACAAATATACCTGGTTTATCTCCGGGAATTCCTTTGATGTAATTGGAGCCAAAAATGTAAACCTTAAAGCCATTTGGATACAGCGCTCACAAAAAACAGTAATGGATCCCTGGGGGGTAGAACCGGATAAAACCGTAAAAAATCTACAAGAGGTGGTGGAGTTTTTTAAAGAAAATAGAATGAAATAAAAAGCCATTTTTGGTTTCACTGGTTGCCTTCATACCCTAAAAAAATAAGAAGTCCGTAAAAATGGATTGGCCAGAAAGAGGATGCCCCTATAATATGTGATGATCACCAAATTGGCCTATGGTTCCAAAAAATTAAAAGAATTGGAACAAATCCAGCCTTCCGATAGGCCGCAGTAAAATTTGGTGTTATTTAATTTCCCCAATTAAGCCCGGTAAAAGATATTTACTGGGCTTTTTGATTTTTAAAGAGGCAAAATCATCATATCACCTAAAAATATCATTTTTAATAAAAAAAAATGGATTTTAAATACAATATTATGTATATTGAATCTCATGCATGGAGGAAAAGGTGAATTCCCATGTTTTGGCAGGGTGAAGGTGGAGTGGCAAATTTTTCGATTATGTTTTGCTCCGGAAAATTCAATTCGGACGAACGGAAATTATCAAAAATTTATAAGCCTTTTATCTGAAAATACCAGGTAGAAAGGTTAATAGCAATTTCATGAAGTTTTTGTATAGTCACAGCAAAACAAGTCTAATGAATGGAGAATTAATCACATACCACAACATGAAAAGGGACAAAAATGAAACTAATCGGGATAACAATTTTTCAACAAGGGAAGACCTGTTGATCAAGGATGCATTGTTTGTTCGGGATAAAGGATGTTTGAAAAAAATAAAATTCAAGGATATTTTATGGTTAAAAGGGGATGGAAATTATACCACTTTGGTAGCCAAAGGAAAGGTTTATTCCCTAAGAAACATTCTCAAAGAATTTGAAGCAATTTTACCTCATGATGAATTTGTAAGGATTCATAAATCATACTTGGTCAGGATAGATAAAATTGACACCATATCACCCAAAGAAGTCACAGTAGTCAATCAAAAGGTTCCTGTAGGTCGAACTTATTACCAAAAACTTATCCATGGGATCAATAAATTAGGAGCAGGTGCTTGAGTTTATCTTCCCAAACCCGATTATTTCCATAGTAAACTACTATCCCCGTAACTCAAAAAACGATACCTTTGAGCTAACGCTTCTTGGTAAATACTCTTCCATTGTCCTTTTGTAAAAGCAGCCACCAGTAAAATTAGGGTTGAGCCCGGTTGGTGGAAATTGGTCAACAAACCATCACAAACCCTGAAATTGTAACCGGGCATGATAAATATTTCTGTACTTCCGGTTATCTCTTCCTTGTTTTCCTCCTTCATAAATTGAAGTATGGCTTTGATGCTATCTTTTAGGTCAGGCAATTTTGCGTGGTTTTCATAAGGGAATAGTTTGGGGATAAAAAAATCCTTTCCCTTATTATTAATCAATTTTACTCCATACCAAAAAATACTTTCCAGGGACCGCATTGAAGTAGTACCAACAGCCACTATTTTCCCATTTTGCTCCAACAGTTTTTCCAAATTTTCCCTTTTGATAACTAGCTGTTCGCTGTGCATAGGGTGGTTGGTAACTTCCTCGTCCTTGATAGGTTGGAAGGTTCCTGCACCAACATGTAGGGTAAGATAGTCTGTTTTTATGCCTTTTCTATCCAGGTTTTTAAGTACCTCGTCAGTAAAATGAAGCCCTGCAGTAGGTGCCGCTACTGCTCCTTCTTTTTTTGAATAGACGGTTTGGTAGCGCGGCTTGTCTTCTTCGGTGACTTTCCTGTGGAGGTAGGGAGGTAAAGGGACTTCTCCGCTTGCTTCTACAATCGAGGCAAAGGGAATATCAGTATTCCCCCAATCAAATTTTACTTTCCTGTTGGTCCTATCCAACAATTCTGCCTGGACCGAAATTTGTTTTCCTTGAATTATGGCTTCCCCTCTGAGGATTTCACCATCTTTCCATTTTTTGAGATTTCCGATCATTGTTTCCCAGGACACCGGCTGAGTGGAAATCATTATTTTATTGATTTCAGTAGTTGGGGATACGGGATTTAATAAGAAGATTTCAATCTTGGCCCCGGATTCCCTTTGAAAAATTAATCTGGCCGGTATTACTTTGGTATTGTTAAATACCATCAGGGTATCTTCAGGTATTAGGCCAGGTAGATCATAAAAATGAAAGTGATTGATGTTACCAGCTTTAAAATGTAGCAATTTGGAATTATCCCGTTTCTGCAAAGGAAACCTGGCAATTTTTTCATCAGGTAAATCATACTGGTAATCAGAGAGCTTGATATTGGGTTTTTCAATCATGGGGAAAATACTCCTTCATTTTATGGTATTTCTACCGATACTATACTGGATTTAGGGGCAATTCCTATAGATTTGCCAATTAATGCTACAAATATAAGGTTTTACCTATCCTGAAGAACAAAATTATGCCAAATGCATTGCAATTAAAGGCCGATTATAAAAAATATACTCTGGATTTTAAATTTGATGCCGGAACTTCCAGGGGGGTGTTAAAAACCAAAGATTCTTATTTTATCAAGGTTTATAGGCCAGAATACCCCAATGTTATAGGTACCGGTGAGGCAGGACCCCTTCCTAAGCTTAGTATGGACGATTTGCCTCAGATTGAGGAAGTATTAAAGGATTATATAGAAAAATTTTCCCAACAAAGGATCCAATGGTCAGAAAAGGGAATTCTTGAATTTGCCAGGGCTTTTTTTGATGATCAACATCCAAGCATAAGGTTTGCTTTTGAAACAGCTCTTTTGGATTTATATAATGGGGGACAAAAAAAGATTCTTGAAAATGATTTTTACCAAAACAATAGCCCTATTCCGATAAATGGGTTGATTTGGATGGGAGATTATGGCTTTATGGAATCTCAAATAGAAAAAAAACTTTCTGATGGGTTTAGCTGCATCAAAATGAAAATTGGAGCCATTCATTTTGAAAGGGAGTTTGAATTATTGGAAAAAATAAGGAAAAGATTTACTGCGGATGATATTACCCTTAGGGTGGATGCCAATGGTGCATTTCCTGTGGAAGAGGCTATGGGTAAACTGGAAAAACTTGCTGAACTGGATTTACATAGTATTGAACAGCCTATTAAAGCTGGCCAGTGGAAAGAAATGGGACATCTTTGTCAAAAAAGCCCGGTTCCCATTGCCTTGGATGAAGAACTCATTGGGGTTACCACCTTGGAAAAGAGGAAGCAACTTTTGGACAACATCCATCCCCCTTATATCATTTTAAAGCCTACTTTATTGGGGGGAATTGGCGATACCCGGGAATGGATATCCCTTGCTGAGGAAAGAGGAATTGGCTGGTGGATGACTTCAGCACTGGAAAGCAATATTGGCCTCAATTCCATTGCGCAATTGACCTCCAGTTTCCAAACCAAAATGCCTCAAGGGCTTGGAACAGGTCAACTATACCACAATAATATTCCTTCCCCATTGAAGATTTCCAAGGGTGAAATTTTTTATGATAAAAATACCCAATGGGGAGATTGGCAATAAAAAAGCTGCTTAAATTTTTAAGCAGCTTTAAATTACGCTTTTGATGTTAAGTGCTTTTTATATTAGGCCAACTTTACATTCACTGCATTAAGTCCTTTCCTTCCTTCTTTAAGGTCGAAAGTTACATCGTCGTCTTCCTTAATTTCATCTACCAAACCGGAGATGTGAACGAAATACTCTTTTGAAGACTCATCGTCAATAATGAAACCGAATCCTTTAGATTCATTAAAAAATTTTACTTTTCCTGTGTTCATGATAATGTAATTATAATGTATTAATGCTTTCAAAGGTAATGATAGTTTTGAAATTTACGAGCGATTGAAGATATATTTTTTTGTTATGCTAAAAAATAATAATATTTATTTTTAAAAAATAGCACTATGATGAAAATTGTTTCATCATTTATTAAGAATTTTTTACTACAAAATTTGATCGAAAATTAAACTTTTATTCTAAAAAACACTAATTAAAGGCATTAAATACCATATTGGATAATTACATTCTTCTGGTACAATTTAGTTTTAATGGGTTGGGATTCTTATTGTGAAACTTTATTGACTTCTAAGGGAATCATAACTCATTTATTTTCAATCTCATAAAAATAAACAGGTTTATGAATTGGGAAACGAACCTTGGTGTCCTGAATTTTTCCTGTTTTTCGGTTCCTATCCATCAATACAATTTCGTTTGAATTTTGATTGCCTACTAATAGGTAATTACCATCTCTGCTAAGCGTGAAATTTCTTGGGGTTTGTCCTTCAGAGGAGACAGTTTGGATTTTATTTAGCTTTCCAGATTTCTGATCAATTTCGAATACAATGATTTGATTGGCTTCTCCACGGTTGGAGGCATATAAGTATTTTCCATCATTTGAAATTTTAATTTCTGCCCCACTTACTTCACCCGAGAAGTCATCTTCCGCAAGGGGATAAGTAGCCAAATGCTCGATTTCAATTTTGTCTTCTTTTTCTACATAACTATATAACCCCACCTCTGCAGTCAATTCATGAATTAGGTAAAATTTATTTCCAGTATGGTTAAATACTAAATGTCTTGGGCCTGACCCAGCTTTAACCTCATAGTAGGGAGGGGTTGCAGCTTTGAAAGGACTGTTTTCTTCCATTGTGGTTTCATAGCAATATATCCTATCTGTACCCAGGTCTCCTACAAGAAACCTTTTTCCATCAGGATGGAAAACAATACTATGAACATGGGGCTTTTCCTGTCTGTTAGGGTTGATACTATTGCCTTTATGTTTGAATTTTTGAAGGGCTTCACCTAAGGTTCCATCTTCCAAAACCGGAATTACTGCCAAATCACCACTTCTGTAATTTGCTGCCAAAAGATACTTTTCATCTGGGGAAAGGGAAATATAGCAGGGTCCACTTCCCAAAGTGCTAACTGAATTAATGGGGTGCAATTTTAAACTGTCCCCATCAAAATGAAAACTACAAACGCTCCCTCCAATATCTCCTCCAGATTCCTGGACCGAAAAAAGTAAACTTTGATCCTGGTTACTGATCACAAAGGAGGGGTTGTTGATGCCATTTTGTAGCAATAATGAGTCAAAATCATTTGTTTTCGGGTTTAACTCTATTAAATGAATCCCTTGGTCCGACTGAGAGGTATAGGTTCCTACCCAAAATTTTAGGTTAGATTTCAATCTGTCCTGATTATCTGAGTCCGGGTTTTGGCAGGAAAAGAAGTTTAATAAAATTCCCGTAATTATTGGGATTTGCATTAGGCCCTGAAGAAAGCCTGAAAGTAGAAGGTTATTGGTTTTCATGAATGATAGAATTAAAACTAAATTCCAAATTAATAAATAAGGTTTGAAGGTTATTTTTTTTGAATTGAAAATCTTTTATTGAAAAGATATAAAAGTTTAATATTTCAGAAGAATAGTTCAAGGGTTCCATTTTTTATGGATGGGATTCTTTATTTGGCCATTAATAATTTTAAACTAAACCGTAATGTTGTTTGGTTTCCAAATTTTTAATGGAAGAATGGTTAAGGAAATTGGGGGAAATGTCTGGTTTGTAAATAAGTCTTTGATTTTGGGCCCAATTTCCCATTTATTATTAAAGAAAAGCCAAATTTAACTATTTTAAAAAACTAGTGGTTTGATTAATGATTTGATTGTGAAAGTTTAGAAATATTGTGTAAAAAGTAATAAATGATCATTTTTCATGTTTACAATTCAGGTTTTTTACTAATTTTGATGGGAATGTTTAAAAATCGATCAAATTTGATTAATTTAAAATTTTAATTCAAACCAGCGATTTAAGCTTATGCATAATAATTACCAAACCGAGGTAGCTAAGAGATTTACCATTTATAACAGTTTATTTCTTGATTTGCCTTTTGACAATATTTACAGGACTGGGACATTGCTTCCCATTTTAACCACTTCTTGTCAAAAGGGATTTGAAAACAAAAAGACTCCTAAGGAAATCATCGATCAATTTTTTGATGATTTAATGCCTTCCACAAACGTCAAAGAAAGGCAAAGTCTGCTATTCCAATTTGTGCAGTATGTGGAAAGACAAGTGGTACTATTCGATTCTATCGAGGATGCGGCATTTGAAAAAATCAATGATGTTAAGGGAAAAGGTTCAATGAATGCCCTTATTTCCCGGGCAGAAAGTGATAAAAAGAAAGAAGCCTTGATAGAAAAACTCAAGACTTTTTCTATCAGGTTAACCCTTACCGCACACCCCACTCAGTTTTATCCTGGTAACGTTTTAGCCATCATTACCGACCTTGAAAGTGCCATCAGAAACAATGATCTGGGAAATATTGATTTATTGTTGAGGCAATTGGGCAAAACTGCTTTTATCAATAAAGAAAAACCATCTCCCTATGATGAGGCAGTAAGCCTGTGTTGGTTCTTGGAAAACGTATTTTACAAAAGCATTCCGGATATTCTGGTTCGGGTTTTGAGAAAGCTAGACATACCATTAAATGAATGGGATAACCCCAACTTATTACGGGTTGGATTCTGGCCAGGTGGAGATAGGGATGGTAACCCATATGTGACCCATGATATCACTGAAAGTGTAGCTAGTAAATTACAGGAGACCATTTTAAAATGCCTATATAGAGACCTTAGAAAAGTAAGAAGAAGACTTACTTTTAAGAAAGTGGAGCCATTGATGATTGAGGCAGAAAAAGGTATTTATAATACCCTTTACGGTGGCAAAAAAGTTTTCCGGTCAAAAGAAGACCTTTTGAAGGTATTGGAAGAGGTCAGGGAAATGATCAACAAACACCACGAGGGTCTTTTTGTTGACTTGTTGGATGAATTTATCCTTAAAGTTAAAGTTTTTGGTTTTTACTTTGCCAGCATGGACATGCGGCAGGACAGCCGGAAACATGAAGCCCTTTGGAAGGAAATTATTCAGGTTTTGGAAGGTCCTGAAGGCCTGAAAAAGTATGAAGCTGCATCCGAAGATGAAAAAATAGAAAAAATTCTTTCCATCAAAGAGTTGCCTAATACAAGTGACCTTAATGATGAATTCCATCAGGAAATGCTGAAAAGTATTGCTTCCATTAAGGATGTTCAGAAAAATAATGGGGAAGAAGGGCTTCACCGTTATATAATTTCTAACTCCCAATCTGCTCTTCATATCCTGCAAGTGTACCAATTGAACAAATTGATATTGGGCAAAGAGGGGGATTTGAAGTTGGACATTGTTCCATTGTTTGAAACTATTGATGATTTGGCTGCAGCACCTGGAATTATGCAACAGCTGTATAAAAATGATATTTACAAGGCACACCTTAAATCCAGAAAGGGTAAGCAAAGTATCATGTTGGGCTTCTCCGATGGAACCAAGGATGGCGGATATATCAGAGCCAATTGGTCCATCCTAAGAGCCAAAGAAGAGTTGACCAAAGTTTCCCGGAACAATGAAGTAAGCGTGGTCTTCTTTGATGGTAGGGGAGGACCTCCAGCAAGGGGAGGTGGAAATATGCATAACTTCTATGCATCACTAGGTGACCAAGTGGAAAATGAAGAAATCCAAGTTACCATTCAGGGGCAGACTATTTCTGCTAATTATGGTAAACAAGTTTCTTGTACATACAACCTTGAACAGCTTTTGAGTGCTGGGTTGGAAAACCATCTTTACCCAAGTGTTGAAAACCGGTTAACGGATGAACAGCGGGAATTAATTGATGAAATGGCTGATATTAGTTATCAATCGTATAAAGAATTCAAGAGTCATCCTCAATTTGTTCCGTATCTTGAAAAAGTAACACCTCTTAAATTCTTTGGGAAAACCAATATTGGTTCACGACCACTTAAAAGAAGTAAAGGCGAAGGGATGAAATTTGAGGATCTCAGGGCCATTCCTTTTGTAGGATCCTGGGCTCAAATGAAACAAAATATCCCTGGTTTTTATGGGGTAGGAAAAGCCATCGAAGAGATGGAGAAGAAAGGTAAAATAGAACAGGTGAAAAAACTGTATAATGATTCCTTGTTCTTTAAATCACTTTTGGGAAATTCCATGCAATCGCTGGCAAAGTCCTTTTACCCATCAACTGCATATTTGAAGGATAGTGATTCATACGGAGATTTCTGGAACTTAATGTATGAGGAATATAAAAGGTCTTACGACAAGATTTTAGAAATTTCAAACCTAAATGAATTGCTTTCTGATAATAGCGTGAGCAAAGAATCCATAGAAATCCGTGAGAAAATCGTATTGCCATTAATTACCATTCAGCAATATGCCATCCAAACCATGTTGGAAAATGGTAAAGAGGATGCAGTACTTCAAAATTTGATTTTGAGAACTATGTTTGGAATTATCAATGCAGCAAGAAACGCAGCCTAATTCAAACATAATCCATAAAAAAATCCCCGGTCAATATTGACCGGGGATTTTTTATTTTAAATGTCCCTTAAATTACTTAAGAAATGAAGTTAACATCCAATGATGCAACTCGATACTTTTTATCATAGCAATTAACATATCCTCTGTGGCAGAATCACCTAAGTCGGCAACCCTTTCTGCACATTCATTCATGTTTTCTGCCAAGATTTCAAAGTCCCTAAGCACTTCTTTTACCATTTCATCAGATGGCACATCAGTGCCAACCTCCTTAATTTCTGCATTTTCCAGGTACTCCCTGATTAGGCTGAAGGGAGTCATACCAAATACCCGGATTCTTTCTGCAATTAAATCTATATTTTCGAAGGCTTCATTATAAAGCTCTTCAAATTTTTCATGAAGATCAAAAAGTCACCTCCAGTTACATTCCAATGGAAGTTTCTAAGTTTTTGATAATGAACATGATAATTAGCTAATAGTGTGTTTAGGGATTCAACAATTTTTTCGGATTCATCCTTGTTATAACCTAATTTTTTAAATACTCTTTTTTCGGTTGTGTTCATGTTCTACTCGTTTTTAAGTTTAACTAAAATAATTACCCTCAAAAAGGTTCATTAAAATTTAAAATTCTAAATACAATTATTTGGGCCTAAATCCCGATCAGGATTTTTTCCTGCCCCTTTAAATGATTAACTATAGATGTTACGACATTGTTTAAATTTTGTTGGATATTTTTATAATAAAATTCCATGAAAAAAATGTTTTTTTTGAATAAAAAATAGGATAAAGGTAAAGATCATAAATAGTTGGTCTAGATGGTTAGCAAAGATATTTTTAGGCCCCTGTCCCTTTTCCAATGGAGAAAACAAATATTACAACAGTCCCTCATCGAATAAAAATTTAGGAGTAGCAAGTAATTATCTAATAAAAAATAAACAATTAAGCCTGATTTCGATTTATTTTAAGAGGTAATTGACCTCCTGAATTTTTCTCAAAAAAAAATGGACATCCTATTTATGAAGGACCTGTTTTAAACTCAATCTCAGGATTTCCCCCATACTGTTGCACTTCAAGAATATGCTATTTCTATAATGCTTGGCCAGGTCATTTCTAAGGTACTCCACATTTTCCTGAGGGGAAATGATGTCATTTTCCATACTTTTTAGGATGTCTTCAATTTCCCTGGTGGAAGATTTTAGCCTAGTAGCGATCAAAGCTCTTTCTTCCCTTTGATATTGGACCATAGATTCAGGAGTAATATGCTTGATGCCAAGTTGAATCAAAGTGTTGTTTTGTTTGAAATATTGGGGCAGGTAAATTGATTTTTTTCCTTCATAGGACTGTTGGTCAAAGTCAATTGCCCTTATTCTGTAATGGGTTTCTTCAAAATCAGGGGTTACATCCACGACAAAATTGGATGAATGCATGTCACCAAGAAGCCTTACAAAACACCTTTCATTGAATTTGACAAACTCCTTTGAAATCCTAATGGGATTGAGGTGGGGGTCGTGGATATGATGTTTCATAAATTGTTCCCCTGGGATTCCTGCGATATGTTCCTCGATCAGGGTGTCCTGATACACCATAAAATTAATTCTATTGGGAGAGAGCAAATGTTCCAATTGAAGGCCATACACGCGAGAAGCATCTGCATGTTTTATGTAGAAATAATCAAAATTATCATTGATTTGATTGACTATCCTTACCCGGAATGGCTTGGTATTGCCATAAACACATAAATCCACCCGGTCAACATAAAGGTGCTGCATGACGCTCATGTCACCTTCAGCTTTTAGAATGGCATAGATTTTTTTGAGGTTATAATGAATATCCAATCTATCATATTCATCATAAAAAACAGTTTCCCACAAGGTGTCATTTCCCTTGAAATCATACAGGGCAATCGAACTACTGAATCTCAATAATTCCCTATAATGAATGGGAATATCCACTTCTCGACCATATTTGATCAGGTACCTTCTAAGCCCTGTGCTGATGGGGTAGATATGCTTCTTTTTACTGATCAATACCATATTATCCTAAGGTTATGAACGTTGAGGATTTTCCTCAAGTTGCCGGTGGTCTTTCCGCAACTTCCTGTCAAATAGAAAGGGGCCAAAGGGTAAAACGGACATGAGGAGGCCAATCAAAGTCCTTCTAAAATTCCACCCTAATATCTTTCTGGTTGGAAAAATGGCATAAACATAGGCAATAAACAAAAGGCCATGAATCCAGCCCATATAGGTTACCGCAAAAGGCATTTCCATCATATATTTGAGTGGCATGGCCACAAACAGAAGCAAAAGAAAGGAAATTCCTTCTGCAATACTGATCCAACGGAAATGGTATATGGCTTTTCGTTTTTTTTCAATATTCATGAACAAAGAGGATTTTAATAGGGACAAAGGAAGGACTTACTTATTGATATTAAAAAATACTTGGAGTATTTTCCATAGTTTCCTTTTTAAGGTTTCATCCTCAAAAATAGCAACCAAGTCATCTGCAAATAAAAATTCCCTTTCTCCTTCTGTGATAATTTCATAAAATGCCGTATTGAGCCCTGCAATGGTATGATTTATTTTTCCAAATACAATGACTTTGTGGGGATCCAATTGTTCAATACTATTGTCTTGAGCTATGGAAAGGGATTCGGAGGACACCAAGGCAATATCTTTTAAAGAAAATGAAATGGCCCCTAAAATTTTAAAAAGAAACTCCCTGATATTATTATCCAATTGCTTTCCCTGGTAAATAATCAAAAGGCCCTTTTCGATTTCCCCTTCATATTGTAGCTTTTGATTTTTTTCCAGGTATGCGCGTTCCTCTTGTTCCATTAAATTACCATTAGAAGCTACTTGAGAAGAAGAACCCATCTCCGAGATAATATTATCTTCTTCATCCTCTTCCTGGCCTTCAAATTGTTTTTTGAGTTTTTGTGCCAATTGAATTTCTTTCAATTCACTTGGAATAAGAACAAGTTCCTCTTCCAAAAATAACTTTAAGCTATTTAAATCCATTTCTTCCATTGGGCTAAATTGGTCAAAAAATTGTCTGAAAGCAACCCAACCCCCTGTTAGGAGGGCGGAGTTTTACTTTAATTGATTTGCAATTAAGCCTTATTTGGGTGGGCCATCCTGAAAATTAAAAATGGATTTTAATTCTACAGCATCTTTGGGGTCCATCCTTTGGGCAAGGACCAATCTTAATTGCCGCCTCCTCAAGGCACCATCAAATAATTCCTTTTCCAGTTCGGATTCCGGTTTTAATTGAGGGACCTCTATAGGACGGCCATTTTGGTCAACAGCAACAAAAGTAAAAAAGGCCCTATGGGTTTTAGTTTTTTTGTTGGCTGGAATATCCTCTGCCCATACTTCTATGAAAACTTCCATGGAACTATTGAAAGAACGGGTCACCTGGGCCTTTAGGGTAACCACATTTCCAAGGGCTATAGGATGTTTGAAGGAAATGCTGTCTGCCGCAGCGGTAACTACAATCCTGTTGGAATGTTTTTGGGCAGCTATGGCGGCTACAATATCCATCCAATGCATCAATTTTCCTCCCATTAGATTATTCAACGTATTGGTATCATTGGGAAGCACCATTTCGGTCATGACTACCTCAGATTCTTTTACAGTTTTTTGTTTTGCCATAGCTATTTGCTTATATCCAAAAATAAAAAATATGGGGAGTTTATTGATGATTAAGATGGGAATCCAGAAAATTTTATTTGGAGCCTTCCCATCCTTCTTTGCCTAAAAGGGGAACGAAGGCAAAATTTTCGAATTCCTCCTGAATGATCTTTTTTGGGGACCTTTTGGTAAATTTCATCATTTTTTGGGATAACCGACCTCCAATAGGAATGACCAAAATCCCACCAACTTTTAATTGTTGCAATAAGCTTTTTGGTACTTCAGGGGCAGCAGCGGTAACAATTATTTTGTCAAAAGGGGCTTGTGAAGGGAGGCCTTGGGAGCCATCTCCATGATAAAAATTGACCTTAATTCCTATTTTGGGTAAAAACTTTTTGGTCTGTTCATAAAGTTTCTTTTGGTATTCAATGGTATGCAATTCTGCACCCAATAAATATAAAATTGATGCTTGGTAGCCCGAACCAGTGCCTATTTCCAAAACTTTATCCCCTGGTTCTACTTGCAATAATTCAGTTTGGAAAGCAACGGTAAAAGGCTGGGAAATGGTTTGACCTTCCCCTATGGGAAAGGCTTTGTCTTCATATGCATGGGAATGTAAAGCACTTTCAAAAAAGAAATGCCTTGGAATAGTATTGATGGCATTTAAAACCGCCTCATCCTGTATCCCTTTTTTCTTTATCAACTCAACCAATGCCTTTCTCTGCCCCTTGTGGGAATAGGTGTCTTCTAAATTCAACATGCAAAAAACCTGAACTGTTTTTAATGGAAACTTATTACTTTTATGCTAAGTTAATGGATTATTAGGCTTAATTTTAATAATTCATAGCTTAATTCCATTATTGCTTGATGTTTAAATTTTAACTCTAATATGTTTACGGGAATTATTGAAACCCTGGGCGAAGTAAGGGCCATCCGGAAGGAAGGGACAAATGTTCATTTTGATATTTATTCACCTATTACCCAAGAATTAAAAATAGATCAATCCGTTGCTCATAATGGGGTATGTCTGACGGTTATTAATATCCAATCTGATATTTTTACGGTAACAGCGATTGATGAGACTCTCAGCAAGACCAACCTTGGATCCTGGGAAGTTGGTAAAAAAATTAATTTAGAAAGATGTATGCCTGCTAATGGAAGATTTGATGGCCATATTGTTCAAGGGCATGTGGATCAATTGGGAAAAGTGGAAGGCATAGCAGAAAAGGATGGAAGTTGGATTTTTGACTTTGTTTATGACCCGGAAAAAGGAAATTTAACTGTAGAAAAAGGGTCGATTACCATCAATGGCACCAGTCTCACTTGCTTCAATTCCAAAAAAGGGGGCTTTTCTGTGGCGATTATACCTTACACCTATGAGCATACCAATTTTCATCAGCTGAAAGTAGGGGATGAGGTCAATTTGGAATTTGATATAGTTGGTAAATATATTCAACGGATGACCAAGGGATATGAATTCTAAGCTTCCTGGGTGAATTTTGAACATCCTATCAGCTGGAATATCCTAATAATTGGTATTAGAAAAAAAAGGAGCAATTTTCCGCATTCAGTTTTTGGCTCTTTTCTATTAGGGAAAACCCGAAAAGGATTCAAGATTAATTTATCCATACGGTTGACTTATTGGATAGGGGGGAAGAGGTGTTTAAGGTGCAGCTCTGGTTTTAGTTTAATAATGATCCACCAAACTATAATAGCGGCCAAAAGACCAATAAAGGCCCCTACAAGGACATCCAAGGGGTAATGCACACCCAAATAGATCCGGGTATAGGAAACAATGGCCGCCCAAAAGAACAACCAGGTAATTGATTTGCATTTATTAATTAAGAACAAGACAAAATACCCGGCCACGGCAAATGAATTGGAGGCATGGGAAGAAGCAAATCCATACCTGCCCCCGCATTTTTGGTAATTATACACTATCCCTTCCCATCTTGGATCATGGCAGGGACGTAGCCTTTCAAAGAATGGTTTCATAATGCCAGAGGTTGTTTGGTCACTGATAAGGATTGTCAATCCAATACCTAACAACACCCATATACTATTTTTTTTGAAGGTTTTTATGGTAAGGAAAACCAAAAAAGCATACAAGGGAATCCAAATATATTTTCCCGTCAAAGTATACATGATGGGATCCAACCAATCTACATGTTGGGCATTGAGAAAAAGAAAAAGCTCTTCATCCCAGCTTTTGAGGGTTTCCAGCACGGTTAATTATTTATCCAGTTAATATCCTTTTTGAGTAATTCCAGGGTTTTGGCTTCCTGGCTGCCTTCTTCAGGGATATTCATATATTCCCATTGGGCTTGAGGAGGCATGCTCATCAGAATGCTTTCGGTTCGGCCATTGGTGTCCAAACCAAATTTGGTCCCTGCATCCCAGACCAAGTTGAACTCAACATAACGGCCCCTTCTTAAAGCTTGCCATTGTTTTTCTTTTTCCCCAAAAGGTAACTCGGCATTCTTCTTCATAAAATGCCTGTAAATTTTGGGAAACAAATATCCAATGGATTTCACAAAATCATATAAATCATCAAAGGGGGTTTCTTCATCGGCAGTCAAACGGTCAAAGAAAATTCCTCCTACACCCCTGGTCTCATTTCTGTGGGGAAGGTAAAAATAATCATCAGCCCATTTTTTGAATTTTGGGTAATAGTTTGGATTGTACCTATCACAAGTGGCTTTGAGTTCACGGTGGAAATAATTAGCATCTTCTTCATCCACATAATGGGGAGTAAGATCTATTCCTCCGCCAAACCAATAAACCCCATTGCTCATTTCAAAATACCGGATATTCATATGGATAATAGGAACCATAGGACTATGGGGATGGATCACAATAGAAACTCCGGTGGCAAAAAAGTCAGCTTTTTCCAGGTTCAGCTTTTTGAGGATTTTTTCAGGGGTGGGGCCATGGACAGCAGAAAATGCTACGCCACCTTTTTCAATGATATTTCCTTCTTTGATTATCCTGGTTCTCCCGCCACCACCTGCTTCCCGGGTCCAAAGGTCTTCCTGGAACTTTCCAGATCCATCTTCTTCTTCCAATTCTTTGCAAATATAATCTTGGATGGATTTAAATTCCTCAGCAATTTGGTTTTTATCCACTTGATGCATCTTTTTTTAATTTCCTGTAAAATTAAAGTTTTAGAAAGGATATCCAATGCCGATGTTAAAGACGGTTTGACCTTTCTCCCCAAGGGGATTTTGGAAGGATAGATTGTCAAGAATAAACCTTTCTCCTAAAGGGCGAGCCGGATCAATGGCCTTGATGCCCATATCTAACCTCAATACCAAAAAATCAAAATCCATCCTTAAACCTATTCCAGTTCCAATTGCAATATCCTGAATAAAGGATTCTGGTTGGATTTGAGCCCCTTCCCGGGTGGGGTCTTTTTTTATTGTCCATATGTTTCCTGCATCTATAAAAAAAGCGCCATCAAAATAACCGAAAAGTTTCCTACGGTATTCTAACATGGCTTCAAATAAAATATTACCCGGCTGTTCAAACCGGTAGTCAAAGGAACCATCTGAGGTTATTTCAGGGGTATAACTTCCTGGACCTAACCTCCTGGGCTGCCAAGCTCGAATACTGGTGCTTCCACCCGCAAAGTAGTACTTTTCATAGGGAAGGACACCTTCACTAATCCCATAAGGATATGCCAAACCAAAATTTAAACGGTAGGCAAAAGTGCTTTTCCGGTTAATGGGAAGATATCTCCTGAAGTCTGATTGAAATTTAAGAAACTGGAAATGGCTCAAGCTTCTGGCTTCCAAAAATTCAGTATTGATGAAATTGAGCATAGTGCCGCCACCTTCCAAAAACAAGCGCCATAAAGAAGCTCTATCCCGTTGGTAAATGCCGTATTCATTAAAGTTGATAATAACTTGGCCAGAAATACTACTTACATAAGAAGATTCAAATGAATTGATCAGGTTGTTTCCCAAAGATTGGAGCTCAAGAAGCCGGTCTTCAAAAGCAGGATCCAGATTGGAACGAATAAAGTTGGCATCCAGCCAACTTACTGTAAATTGATGCCTTTGATTGCTAGTAGCCCAATTATAGGCAAAAATGGTATTGAAACTTTCTCTGGCATATTCTGGCCTGTTGACATAATTATAACCCAATAAGGTCCTGGTCCTGGGGTTATATCTTCCAAAAGCTTTTAATGCCCAATCATTGAATGGAAAAAGGAACTGGGGGAAGAGGATGGAAGCTGAAGTGCTTAATTCCCGGCTTCGATAAACACCTCCTTCTGTGGTAGCGGAAGCAACACCTTCAAGGCCGGCCCTGAAATTGAATTCGAATATTTCCAATCCCCGGAAAAGGTTTCTGTTCCTTAGGGAATGGCTGAAAAAAGGTCCCGGGAGTTGTTCGGTAATACTTGCTCCAAGTTGGTTGGTGATTTGATATTTTTCGTTTGGCTTGGTGAATATTTTTGCCGTTATGGAGTTTCCCAAGGTATCAAAAGCAATATTGACAAAGCGGAAAATGTCCAAATTTGCCAGCTGCCTTTGGGTCTCCAACACCTCCGAACGATTATATAAGGCCCCCTTTTTCAGAAAAATCCT
Organism: Echinicola jeungdonensis; assembly: GCF_030409905.1. Lineage (NCBI taxonomy): Bacteria > Pseudomonadati > Bacteroidota > Cytophagia > Cytophagales > Cyclobacteriaceae > Echinicola > Echinicola jeungdonensis. The sequence goes on along the minus strand of NZ_JAUFQT010000002.1, from coordinate 848,748 downwards.
TGAATCCAGGATTTTTTCTGAGTACCGGTCCCTATACATCTGAAATGTAATGCCCTCATGTTGAAATTTTACTTCCTCATCCAAAATAAGGTCATTAGGACTGTCAATAGAAAACAAAATAGAATCTACAGTGTACACTTTATGGTTTTCAGCATAGGTAGGTTTCCTGATAACCTGTTCCACCGTAACCTTATTTTCAAGCGTATCCTTATAGACATTATATGCTATATAGGATTTTGAAAAAGTGTAGTAACCATTGTTTTTAAGAATATCTTCAACCCTTTGCCGTTCTTTCCTAAGATTATTTTGGTTATAAATATGGCCTTCACGGATCAGGCGGTTCTCTTGATGTTGCCCCAACAGCTTATAAATATTTTCATCTCCCGACCGGGTAAAAATACTGTCGATGACGTAAGGGGTGCCTTCAGAAACATTGTAGGTAATAAAAGCCTTTTTATTTTTTTTATTTACTTCTGTAGTGACCTTTGCATCAAAATTTCCATGGTTTTCCAGATAAAACTGGATTTGCTCTTGGGACTGGTAAGTTTTGACACTGTCATAGATTACATTTGGATTGCCGGTCCGCATAAACCAATTGCCATATTCTAATTTTTTGTTCAATCCCTCAATCCTTGAGTTTAACCGGTTAAATTTTCTGTACCATTTATTTTTTTGAGGATCCTCTTCAAGCTTAGCCTGCACCTCCTGTAGTTGGTTTTGGATTTCATCTTTTTTTTGGGCTAATCTTAGGCTGTCATATCCGATTTTTCCCAGGTTGTAAATAAAAACACCTGGCGAAAAATTGAAAAGCGGAACCCGGGTGTTAGGGGTCTGTGTGATAAGTTCTTTGATATCATCTTCATTATTTTGCTCCACCCCGGTCACCTCTACCTCATATACCAAATGTTCTCCTTCTTTGAGCCCTTTGGTCAAAGAACAGGAAGAAAGCAAAAGTAATGCTAGTAGAAAGTTTATATATTTGAACTTATTCACAACTGAAACTTTAATGATCAGCAAAAATACGCTTAAGTTTATTAAATCCTTACAACAGAAAAAAATCCGTAAAAATGAACGTGCATTTTTTGTGGAAGGATCCAAGAATGTTACTGAACTGCTGAAATCGGATTTTGAAGTTACACATCTACTTTTTACCGACAAATATTCCCTGGAACAAGCTGCCCTTGTGGATGATTTTAAGGGAGAAAAAGCCTTAGTGCAGGCAAAGGTACTGGAAAGTACGGGGGCATTCAAATCAAATGATAGTGCTTTGGCAGTGGCCAAAATGAAACCTAACCACCCATTTTCCTTAGATAATGACCTTGCCATTGCATTGGATGATGTAAGGGACCCTGGAAATTTGGGAACCATCATTAGGATTGCAGATTGGTATGGGATTAAAAAATTAATTTTATCAGAGCAAACGGCGGATTTTTATAACCCTAAAGTTCTCCAAGCAAGTATGGGTTCATTTACCCGCGTTGATTTCTTCTACACCTCATTGGAGAAATATCTGTCTCAAGTCAATATTCCTGTTTATGGGGCTTTTTTGGAGGGAGGAAATATCTATCAGGCTTATTTGGAAACTCCCGGGATTATTTTGATGGGCAATGAATCCAAAGGAATATCCCCAAATCTGGAAAAATGGGTCAACCAAAAATTAACTATCCCAAGATTGGGGAATGCTGAATCATTAAATGTGGCCATTGCTACGGCCATTATATGTGATAACTTTAGGAGGTTATAATGAAGCCGAAAAATAAAGAGTATGTCAAAATTTAAACAGATACTAAAAAAGGCTGGTTTCAATGGTTTTTTTGTGGCATTAATTGGGACTATTTTTTTGGCTTATTTATTTCCTGAATGGGGAAGTGAAAAAAGTTGGGTTCCATTGGACGAAATTACATATTATGGGATATCCTTGATTTTTTTCTTTTATGGGGTAAAACTTGATCCTGTAAAATTGGGTCGGGGCCTTCAAAACTGGAAATTACACGTGGTGATCCAATGCACTACTTTTTTACTGTTTCCTGTAATGGTACTGGTGGTCAAATCAATTTTTGGTACAGGCCAATCCAACCTTTGGCTGGGAGCATTTTATTTATCCGCTTTGCCCAGCACAGTTTCAGCTTCAGTGGTAATGGTTTCCATTGCAGGTGGAAATATTCCCGCAGCAATTTTTAATGCCAGCATTTCAAGTATTGTTGGGGTGTTTTTGACTCCGGTTTGGATGGAATTGTTTCTCGATGGTGTGGGGATGGAGTTTGATTTATTAATGGCTTTTTGGAAACTCAGCCTACAGGTTTTATTTCCTGTTATTATCGGATTTATTTTACACCGTATTTTGGGAGGATGGGTCCAAAAGTATAACCAAACCCTAAAGTATTTTGACCAAACCATTATTCTCTGTATAGTATTTTCTGCTTTTTCGGCATCCTTTGAAAGGGAAATGTTTGCTGGGCACAGTTGGCTCTTCCTGATAGGTTTGGGTGGGTTGATGTTGGGTTTGTTTTTATGGATGGCAACCTTGATGTATGGGGTAGGGAGGAGCTTGGGTTTTAGTAAAGAAGACCAAATTACAGTTCTTTTTTGCGGCTCTAAAAAGTCCCTGGTACAGGGAGCCGCTATGGGCAGGGTGCTATTTCCAGATCCGGTAACATTTGGGGTGATTTTACTGCCATTGATGATTTATCACAGCCTCCAATTGGTGGCTGGAAGTGTCATTGCACAGCAATTGGCCCAACAAATGAAATTGAGAAGAAGAGTTTCATAAGAAAGATGTGTCACTGGCAGCTTCCAAGGTCATTTTTTCAGCAATATCTTTTCCCAAATATTTATCAATCAGGTCATGTCCTAAATACAAAAGTGGGGTAAGGATAATTGCCACTGTAAATTTATAGATATAGTTGATGATTCCCACGGCAATTAATTGGGGAATAGACCAATTCCCAAAGACATAAAAGGCTATTCCTAATACCACAAAGGAATCAATAAACTGGGATACCAAGGTGGATCCAGTTGCCCGCAGCCATATCATCTTAGAACCGGTAAGTTTCCTCAATTTTTGAAAAACAAAAACATCAATCAATTGTCCCAGCAAAAAGGCAACCAATGAACCTATAATAATTCCCAAACCTTGTTTGAAGATAGTATCAAAAGCAAATTCAATATTAAAAGTATTCCCTTGAGGATCTGTATTATTTACATCCAACCAAAATGGGGCTGGGGGTAAAGTTGTTACAATGCTAATTACCAGGAAAATATAGGCAATAAACATAGCAGTCAATATGCTGATTTTCCTAACCCCTTTTTTTCCAAAATATTCGTTAATAATATCGGTGGTAATAAAAACAACAGGCCAAATGACTGCCCCAGCAGTTAAATTAAAGTCCAGAACATATTCTCCAAAGAAAGTCCAATGGGCTGGAGCAAGACCTAAGGCACGCTCTCCTGAAAAAATTTTAACTCCAATCAATTCAGCTAAAATGGCATTGGTCAAAAAGATACCGCTTAAAATAATGAAAAGATTGGTTTTTTTGGACTGATATGTTTTATCCGTATTAAGTTGATTCATTCGCTTACACAATATGATTCTCCTTCCACACTCAAAAAGCTATTTGGAAAAATGTCTTGTGCTTCCAAAAGCAAAGGGCTTAAATCTGAATATCTTGTGGAATAGTGACCCAATAATAGTTTTTTTACTTTTCCAGCCCTGGCAATAGCGCCTGCCTGAGCAGCCGTACTGTGAAAAGTTTCCCTCGCCCGTACCGCCTCATCATTCATAAAAGTAGCCTCATGATATAGTAAATCCACCCCTTTGATAAAAGGAACCAATTCCGGATCATAAATTGTATCTGAACAAAAAGCGTATTTTCTCAATGGTGCAGGGGGGTAGGTAAATTCCTCCACAGGGTACAAAACATTTCCCTCCTCATCCAAAAAGTCTTTTCCAGATTTTAAGGTTTCTATAGCCTCCAAGCTAAGCTTTTGATCCTTTAATTTTTCTTTGACAAGGTTTCTGGGTTTGGGTTTTTCAATAAAATAAAAGCCTGTACATGGAAGTCGGTGTTTCAATGGAAAACTATAAACTTGATGGGTATTATCATCCACCAACAGTGATTTTTTATCCGGATCGGTAGGAATAAATTTTAAGGGATAATTTAGTTTTGTATTGCCATGCTTGAGGTGGGCAATGATGATTTCATCTAATCCCTTGGGACCAAAAATCGTTAATGGATCCTTCCTTCTATTTAAATGAAATGTGGAGATCACCCCCATTAATCCCAGGTAATGATCTCCATGTAAATGGGAAATAAAGATGTTATTAATCTTGGAGAACTTTACCTTGTATTTCCTTAGTTGGATCTGGGTGGATTCCCCGCAATCTACAAGATAAAGTTGATTACCTAATGTAACCACTTGACAGGTCTGATTCCTACCATGGGCAGGTACTGCTGAATTGGCGCCTAAAATGGTAACCGAAAAATCCAATTTTAATTTTCCTCTTCCTCCTTGTTGCCTTCAATTTCATTCATAAAGATGGCATCAGCAGCCTCTTCATGAGATCTTACCACATGCAGGACTTTATCCAACATGGAAATTTTGATCAATTTAAGGACATGTTCCTGGGGGGAGGTAATTACGAAAATCCCTCCGTTTTCTGAATAAGCCCGATGCCCTACCAAAAGGGCACTCAAGCCACTGGAATCAGCATATTTCACATGACTTATGTCCATCATAAGGTTTTTGTATCCTTCCGCATGAACCGTTAATAGTTCTGATTTCAAATCAGGGGAAAGGGAGGAATCCAATTTTTCCTCTTGAAGGGTAAATATGACGTATTGCTCTTTTTTATCTACTGTATATTTCATGGTATTTTAATTTATATCCTTTCTCAATTGGGAAAGGAAATCTTCCTTGTAAACCGGAAGGTTTTACAATTAAATATTTGAAGCAATTGATTTCTTAATTCTTTCCATCATTTCGGAATTATCAGCCTTTTTAAATGGCTCGCCTGTGATTTTCTCATAAAGTTCAATATAGCGTTCCGAAATATCATTTACAATTTTATTGGGCATGTTAGGCACCTTTTGACCATCTTTCCCCTGAAATCCATTGGAAATTAACCATTGTCTAACGAATTCCTTAGAAAGTTGTTTTTGGGGAAGTCCTGCTTCCTGGTTTTTTTGGTATCCTTCTGCATAAAAGTAACGGGAAGAATCAGGGGTATGGACTTCATCGATCAATAAAATTTCATCTTTATATTTCCCAAACTCATATTTGGTATCCACCAGGATCAGGCCCTTTTCTGCTGCCATATCAGTGCCCTTAAGAAAAAGAGCCCTAGTATACTTTTCCAAAATGGCATAGTCTTCCGGACTTACAATGCCTTGATTAAGAATTTCTTCCCTTGAAATGTCCTCATCATGACCTTGGTCTGCTTTGGTTGTAGGAGTGATAATAGGGGTGGGGAGTTTATCATTTTCTTTTAAACCTTCAGGTAGGGAAACCCCACATATGCTTCGTTTTCCTGCCTTATATTCCCTCCAGGCATGGCCAGCTAAATACCCCCTGATGACCATTTCCACTTTAAATGGTTCACATTTTTTGCCAATGGTTACATTGGGATCAGGTATAGAAGTTACCCAATTGGGGACTATTTCTGATGTTGCTTCCAAAAACTTTGCAGCGATTTGGTTTAATACCTGGCCTTTGTAAGGAATCGGCAAGGGCAAAACCACGTCAAAAGCTGATATCCTGTCGGTAGCCACTACGGCTATTTGGTCCTGAAACATGTAAACATCCCTTACTTTTCCCTTATAAAAATCAGTCTGTTCAGGAAATTGAAATTGAGTTTCTTTAATGGCGGTATTCATATGAAATAATTTCTTTTTTGATCTAAGCGGATTTCAAAATTCATTTGACCCTTTAAAACTGATTTTAAAGGCCCTTTTATTGATGCAACAAAAATAGGATATAGCCAGATTTTTACCTTTCAAAAGGCCATAAAATTCTTGTTTTATTTTTTGAATTATAATTTTTTGAAATTTGCCAATAGGTATAACTTAACTGTTTTAGGGAACTTAAATCCAAAAACAACCCTCAATAGCCTCATTAGGGGCAAGGACTTATCTTTTTTAATAATAATAAACTTTTAAGGCTCCAGAGAAGGAACTTTCCGGTTATTTTTATAGGTGCCATTTTCTACCAACTCTCCTGCTTTATTAAAAACCTTGTATTCCCCATTTTTCCAACCTTTTTGGTAATTCACCATTTTTTTTAGCTGGCCATTGGGAAAGTAGGATTTTTCCTGCCCTATTTGTTTTCCATTTTTAAAGGTCTTTTCAAGGATGACTTGCCCCTGTTCATTGAACATTTCGTATTTACCATCCAATTTTCCTTCATAAAAATGAATGTTTTCCTTTATTTCTCCATTTGGATAAAAGGATTGCGAAACACCATGTGGTTGGCCTTGCTTAAAAGAGACTTGCTTTTTTAATTGACCGTTTTCATAATAATATTTTTGGGATTGAAAATTTCCTCTATCATTAAAATGATTGATTTCGGATATTTGACCTGAAGGGTAATATTTGATATGTTTTCCTTCTGGAATTCCTTTTCTATAAGCAATGCTGTCAGCCACTTGGCCATTTTTATGAAATTCCAAAAAGGTGCCATGAGGTTTTCCCTTTTTATAATTCCCCTTTCTGGCCAATTTCCCATTTTCGTAAAAAATTTGGAAGTCTTTATGGGGAAGTCCATCCTTATAAAGATACTTTTCCCTTAACTGCCCTGTAGGAAAATAATTGATGGATGGCCCATGGAGAAGTCCTTCCTTGTAATTTTCTTTGGATTTCAGAGTACTATCAGGGTAAAAGGTCAGGACTTCTCCTTCCATTGCCCCTTGTTTATAATGGGTTACGGATTGGATGTTTCCATTTTCATAATATTGAATGCTTTCGCCCTGAGGTAAATTATTGGAAAAGTAAGTAATAGCTCTTAAGCTTCCATCTGGAAAATAGGTGGTGACTTTCCCCTCCAACAATCCTTGTTCAAAAATTGCTTTTTGAATCAGATTGCCTTCTTTGTCATAGGTTAGAGCCAGGCCATTTTTGAGATCATTTTTATAAATGGTGGTTTTTAAAGTATCCGAAGAAGTAGTGGGAAAATAATCCACAAATAATCCCTCTTTTTTCCCATCTATGAATTTCCCTTTTTGGGATAATGATCCATCTTCAAAAAACATTTTATAGGAGCCTTCGGGGACTCCGTTTTTTTGGTAGTAAATTTCCTTTACTCGTTTTTTTTCAGGACCATAATAAGTGGTTACTTTTTGCTGGCTCCATGCCTTAGGCATAATAAACCAGCTAAAAATCAAAATAAGAAAAAGTCGGATCATTGAAATTTTAGTAATTAATCAATTTTTTCTATAACCAAGGCTGATGCTCCTCCACCACCATTGCAAATTCCAGCTACTCCGATTTGCCCATTTTTTTGGCTCAGAACAGAGTTAAGGGTAGTAATGATCCTGGCTCCTGATGCTCCCAGAGGATGGCCCAATGCAACAGCTCCCCCGTAAACATTAAGGCGGTCTGGGGAAATTTTCAATTCTTTTTGATTGGCAATAGCAACTGCGGAGAAGGCTTCGTTGATTTCATAGAAATCCACATCAGCTGTAGACAGGCCAGCATTTTTTAATGCTTTGGGAATGGCAATAGCTGGGGCAGTGGTAAACCAAATGGGATCCTGCGCCGCATCTGCGAATCCCCTTATTTTCGCCAAAGGTTTCAACCCCAATTCTTCAGCTTTTTCTTTGCTTACCAAAACTAATGCGGAGGCCCCGTCATTTATTGTAGAAGCATTGGCTGCAGTAACAGTTCCCTCTTTATCAAATACAGGTTTAAGTTGGGGAATTTTTTCAAAAACAACATTTTTATATTCCTCATCCTCATCAATGGTAATTGTTTCCCCCTTTCTTCCTTTGATTTCGACAGGGACCACTTCCTCTTTAAAATTACCAGATTTCCAGGCTGACTCAGCTCTTTTGTAGGATTGGATGGCATATTTATCCTGATCCTCACGGCTTATTTTCAGGTTTTTGGAGGTGTTTTCAGCGCAATTCCCCATTGGGAAATTGTAATAAATCTCATGCAAGCCATCCTTTGCTAAGCCATCTATCAACTCCCCATGGCCATATTTATAGCCAAATCTAGCTTTTGGAACATAAAAGGGAACATTGGACATGCTTTCCATGCCACCTGCTACCATGATATCATTTTGCCCGGTCATAATGGACTGGGCAGCCAACATGATGGCCTTCATTCCAGAGGCACATACTTTGTTGATAGTGGTACAAGGTACCTCATAACCAATTCCAGCTCCTATGGATGCTTGGCGGGTTGGGGCTTGTCCCAAATTTGCAGAAAGTACATTGCCCATAAAAACCTCCTGTACTTGATCAGGGCTTACTTTTGCCTTTTCTAAAGCTCCCTTTATGGCTACAGATCCCAATTGTACTGCAGACATTCCAGATAGCTTACCTCCAAAGCTACCTATGGGGGTCCGTACGGCTGATATGATATATACTTCCTTCATTTGGGGGTATGGCTTTGTGGGTTAGAATGTGATTTATTAATAATCCGGAAGGTTACTATCCGGCCTTTTGCTGGCTTTTCGTCTTTGTTGTTGGATGTATTTTAATTCTGAATTATTCATTGCATCCAAAATCTGGGTGGCTTGTTCTGGGGAAATATTCATCTTCTGAAGCTTTTGCCTCAATTCCTCCATGGCCTTTTCCCTTTCTGATAGATCGCTTTCCTGACTTGAAGGTTCCTTTACCGGTTCCTCACGATTGGACTTTTCTCCTCGCTTCTCATCTGTCTTGGTTGATTCCTTGGCTCCATCTTCCTGGGTTTGCTCTTCACCTTGGCCATCCTTTTTTTGGTCTTTTTGTTGCTGTTGTTGTTGGTTCTGGTCTTGCTGTTGATCCTGGTTATTTTGCTTTTGTTGTTTATTTTGCTGTTGTTGGTTTTCCTTTTGTTTCTCTTTTTCCTCTTCCAACTTTTCCTTTAATGCATTCAGTTTTCGATCGTCGGGATATTTTCGTAGTCCCTCACTTAAGGTAGTCGGAAGATTTTCATAATCACTGTTTACATATTGCCTGGCTGCCTGGTTAAAATATGCCAAAGCGGATTGGGCAGATGCTACTTGGGGGAGGCTCAGACCACCCAGCAATAAAGCGAAATAAACCAGTAGTTTAATTTTCATTGATTTCATTAATGTCGCTTAGGTTCTTTATAAACTCCTGATATTGAGAAACAGTTTCATCAATTTCCAGTGCACTGTTCATTACATCCAAGGCTTCATTAAATTTAAACTGATCCACCAACTCATCTGCCTTGGCTTTCATTCTTTTGGCATAGTTGGAAGGTTCCTTTTTGTCTTTTGAATCCTCGTTTTCATCCTTTTGCTGATCCTCATTTTTCTCCAACCAACGGGCCAGTAACTCATAATTATAACGGGCCTCCTCATTGGAAGGGTTTTTTATGAGGGCCAGTTTGAATGCTTCCAGGGCTTCTTTGTGTTTTTTCTGATTGCCCAATAATACTCCTTTTTGATTTATGGCAGCCGAAGCAATGGTGTTTTGAGAGGCTCCCGCAAGTTCGCTGTATTTTTGCTGGGCGTCCTCTTCCTGACCATTAAGTTGATAACTTAAAGCTAGGTCAAAATTGGCTTTCTCGGTATGTATTCCATAATCATTGATCAAGGCCAAATGGTCTCTGACAGCTGCTTCATAATCTTCTTCCGCATAATGAGCAGCCGCTTTTTCTATTGCCTCATTTTTTTCAGAAATTTCTTTCCAGGATGAGGGGATCAATAATAGAAGAATTAAAATATTTTTATTAATAAAACCCATTTGTAAATTATTTACATACTAATGGTTCGTAATGGTAATATCATATCAATTACAGCAAATCCTAAGGCAACTAATAGAAAATAGAAGTATTTGTTTGCAGATGCTTCCACAGTTTTGGAACCTTTTACTGTACCTTCTATTCTTTCAATGGTGGTAATCAACTGGGGGATTTCCTGAGCCTGGTCACTTAATTCAAAATATTGGCCATTGGTTTCTGTGGCTATTTTTTTAAGGGTTTTGGTGGATAATTTACTGATGGCTGGTTGATTGTTGGATTCATCTATAACCACCCCATTTCCCCTGGGAATAGTACTCCCTGCTTCCGTTCCAACACCTAGACTGAAAACCCTGATTCCTTCATCGTTCAGGTCATCCAGAATGGGGTTAAGTTCTCCAGCAAAATCCTCTCCATCACTTATTAGAATAATGGATTTGGATTTGGGATCTTGGTTTTCATCATTCCGGAATTTTTTTAAAGCCATGGTTAAGGGAGCTGCCAGGTCAGTTCCATAATTAGGCACAAGACCGGTATTGAGCCCGTCCAAATGTAATTGGATAACATTCTGGTCAAATGTCAATGGACATTGGACAAAAGCTTCCGAACTAAAAATAATAAATCCAATTCGGTCTGTACTGAAGTTTTTGACCAGGTCTTTTAGTTCATATTTTATCCGTTGAAGCCGGGATGGCCCTATATCGGTGGCATTCATTGACCTGGATAAATCAATGGCAATAAAAATATCCTTTCCTTCCTGTTTGATCTCTTTAGTTCCTGTACCTATAGAGGGGCCAGCCAAAGCCACAAGGAATAATCCAAAATAGACTACCCTCAAAGTCAGTTTCGTTAGCAATCGATGCTTTTTGACTTTGAGTTTCCGGTTGATTTTCCAAAATCTATATAAATACGCCAAGTATAGCAGGCCGAAAATAACCGCTAAAACTGTAATTAATGTAACATTAGGATATGCCCAAATCATGGCTTGAAATTAGGAATTTTAAATCAAAACGAAAGTCCAAGACTCAAATTATTGGAACATGAAATTTTTGGTTTATTTCTTTAAAGAAACTCCGAAAGGATGAAAGAGGAAAGATACCCCAATTCCGAAATAAATTGATTTAAAGGGGACCTGAATGATCCTATTTGGATTATCAGCAAAGATATAATTGAATAATAGATTGTTAGGAAAAGTTTAGGGAGTTGAGCGTATTAGTACCCAACCCTGTTTTACCTAAACAAAAAGAGACTGACGTATAATTCGCCCTTATTTTTTCATCGGAAATTATTTTTGGCCTGCATCTTGTCGTGTAAGTTCCAGTTTTAAGCCAATTGTTATATGAATTGGAATTAATTTTATGAAAGGACCTCTGTTTTTGATTGTTTTTTATTTAGGCTTTTTCGGGCCAAGTTTTCACAGCCTTGCCCAGGAACCCATTAAAGTGAAGGGGATAATCCAGGATGAGTCAACCGGAGACCTCTTGCCGGGTGCAAGTGTTTATTGGCAAGAAAATTCAGAAAATGGACTTGTGAGTGATAACAAAGGATCCTTTACTATTAAAGCGGATAGCCTCCCCCAAAATTTGGTGGTTTCATTTATGGGATATAAATCCAAGGTTGTTAAAATAGACCTATGGGATATCCATTCCCTACTTAAGGTCCAGATGAAGATGGAATCACATAATTTAGGGGAAATTACTGTCAATGAACAGCATCCTAAACAACATGTACAGAGTGTGGAATTGGGGAAAAATTCCATACCCATTGGGACTATTCAAACCATTCCTGTGATTTTTGGGGAGGCGGATATATTTAGAAGTTTACAGCTATTACCTGGAATTCAATCCGTAGGGGAGGCAAGTTCAGGATTATATGTGAGGGGAGGTTCCCCTGACCAAAACCTTGTGCAGTTGGATGGGGCTCCTGTATATAACCCCTCTCATTTCTTTGGATTTTTCTCGGTATTTAATCCCAATGGGGTTTCCGATGTAAACTTATATAAGGGAAATATACCTGCTTATTATGGAGGGAGATTATCCTCTGTGATTGATGTAGACCTGAAAGAAGGAAATTCAGATAAAATCAAAGGCCAGGGAGGGATTGGTACCATTAGTTCAAGGTTGAGCCTCGATGGCCCACTTTTTTCAGAAAATTCAACTTTTGCCTTCTCCGCAAGAAGGACCTATGCGGATATGATTTTAAAATTTTCGAAAAATGAGGAGGTCAACAGTAACCAGCTTTATTTTTATGATCTAAGTGGAAAATTAATGTTCAGGCCATCTGAAAAAGATAAAATTACTATATCAGGTTTCCATGGAAGTGATCAGCTGGGGATAAAAGGTACTTTTGGATTTGGCTGGGACAATTGGGTACAGTCCATTTCCTGGAAAAGAAGTTGGAATGAAAAAGTATTGATGGATGTCAATGCTTATTATTCTCAATATGATTACCTCCTAAATATTCAGGATGAATCCAACGATTTTATTTGGAAGAATCAATTGGGCGAAGGAGGTTTTAAATGGGAATTAATGGTAAATCCGAGTTCTAAAGCTGAATTCCGGATGGGAATGCATTCAAGGTTGTACAATTTTGCCCCAATAAACGTTACCCCGGGAGAATCCAGCAATATTGAAGCAGTGAAGACCAAAGGGGGGCGTGCTGCTCAACAAGATGTATTTATAAGCGGGGAGCTGGATGTAAGTAAGCGATTAATGTTGGAGGCAGGGCTAAGGTTAAGTTTTTTTGTGCCATTTGGTCCGGGAAAACAATATGTCTATGAAAATGACCAACCCCATCCGGAAAATGAGGTGGTTGATACCCTCTATTATAAAGAATTCCAGGTTATGGATTTTTATCAGGGAAAGGAACCCCGGGTAGCATTAAGGTTTTTGCTGAGTGAAGAATTGTCATTAAAAACAGCATTTAATCGCCATTTTCAGTATTTGCAAGTAGCATCCAGCAATTCAGCCGGGCTGCCCATTGATCGATGGGTTTTGGCTGGGAAATATATTCAGCCCATCAGAAGTGATCAATATTCCTTGGGGATTTTTAAAAACTTCAATGATGATCAATGGGAACTTTCTTTGGAAGGTTACAAAAAAGTCTTTAAAAATATTATTGATGTCCGACCAGGGGCAGGGGCTTTATTTACCGACCAAATAGAAACCCAGATTTTGGCTGGAAATGGATGGGCATATGGGGCGGAATTATTTCTGAAAAAGAATAAAGGAAATACTACAGGTTGGCTTTCCTATACCTATTCCAGAACATTTAGGTCCATCCCTGGAATAAATAATGATGAAGCTTATCCCCCTAGGTATGACCGTCCCCACGATTTGTCTTTGGTTTTGCAGCATAAATTTAGTGAGCGGGTATCTGCTTCCATGAATTTTGTTTACACCAGTGGTCAGGCTGTAACCTATCCAGAAGGGTCATATAAGCTAGAAAACCGGTTTATTCCCTATTACGGAGAAGAGCGAAATCAGGACAGATTCCCGGATTACCACAGATTGGATTTGTCCCTGACCCTTAAGAATAAAGATAAGGGGCAAAATTGGAAAGGGAGTTGGAATTTTGGTGTTTATAATTTGTATGGGCGAAAAAACCCCTTTTCTTACCAATTTTCGAATGTAGATCCTTCCGGTGGGTCAAATAAACCGAAGGTTATTAAGACATACCTGTTTACCATTCTGCCTTCCATTAGTTATAAATTTGAATTTTGATTCCTATGAAAAAGTTGTTTTTAATCCTAACCAGTATTTGGTCTCTTTTATCTTGCCAAGAGGAAGTTCATTTGGAATTGGAAAAAGCTGATCCTATGCCAGTCATCGAAGCCAATTGGACCAATAGGGAAGCTTATAACAATGTGAAAATCTCCTATTCCTCAGATTACTATGATTCTTCTTCGTATGAGCTGTATAAAGATGCAGAGGTGTTTATTATGGATGATGAAAACGGCCAAAAAATCCCCTTTCAGTTTAATGAAAAAAATGGATCTTACCTGCCAATAGATATTAAAAAAGGGGAGATAGGCCATAAATATACCTTAAATGTTCAAATGGAAGGACATAAATACAAGTCAAGCGGGATAATGCTTGCCCCCCCGGTACTGGATAGTGTAACTTATACCTACAAAGAAGAAAGAGCCCTAAGGCCGGCAGGGTATTATTTGAAAATTTATGGTAAAATTCCATTTGAAAGCAACAACTTTTACCGTGTATTTGCTTTCTCTAATCCATTTAGTCAGGTGACCAAACCCAATTTTTTATTATTTGATGATACCTTTGGAACATCCCTTTTAGATAATGGTTTTGAAATTGAGAATATTCCATTCCAAGAAGGAGAGACAGCTTATTTGGGGTTATTTCGGCTCAATAGGGATGTCTATACCTACATGAGTGAACTGTTGACAATGGTAATTAATGATGGAGGACTATTCAGCCCGCCACCTCAAAACCCAACAAGTAATATTGAACTTTTAGTAGGGAAAAAAGAGGCTTTAGGTTATTTTTTGGTTTCCCCTTTAATTACCGAAAAAGTAGAAATCGAAGCCGAAACTGATTGAATTTGCTTCCTCGTTTAGGTGCCCCATTATTATTTTTATTATTTTTAGCCTTCGAAAATAGCTTTTAGGGGTCGTTTTTGAAGGAATTTTAATTAATATGGATGATCCACATTGCTGTTTACCAGTTCATTAATCCTGATTAATAATTTAAGAAAAGCAATGTGGGGCACCCAAAACAAACCTGAATTGAAGGAGCCAGAAAATAAATTTATAGAAATCCGGAAGGTCATCCAGGATAAAAATCCCAAATTGTTGAAATGGATACCCAAATTCGTCCTGAATTATATTCGGAAAATTGCCCATGAAGATGATTTAAATAATATCATGAAGAAATGGGGGCATCTGCATGGTTTGGAGTTTGTAGATGCCTTGATCCAGGAATTTGGAGTTGAGGTGGAGTTGAAAGGGGAGGAAAATATCCCCATGGACCGGAGTGTGATTTTTGCCTCCAACCATCCTTTGGGAGGCTTGGACGGCATTGCCTTTATGCATGCTTTGGGAAAATACAGGAAGGATTTACGTTTTTTGGTCAATGATATCCTTACCCTAATCAAGAATTTTGAACCGTTATTTGTTCCAGTCAATAAACACGGGGCCCATGGAAGAGCTGCTGCTAAAACCATAGAAGAAACCTATGCTGGTGACTATGCGGTATTGATTTTTCCCTCAGGATTGGTATCCAGAAAGCAGGAGGGAGACATTAAGGATTTGGATTGGAAAAAGAGTTTTATCAATAAAGCCAAAAAATACAAAAAGGATGTAGTCCCAGTTTATATCGAAGGAAAAAACTCCAATTTCTTCTACAATTTGGCAATGATCAGAAAAAAAATCGGGATAGAGGCCAATGTTGAAATGTTTTATCTTGCCGATGAGATGTTTGCCCAAAAGAATAAAAAAGTAACCATACATGTAGGAAAACCCATATCTTACAATTATTTTGATAGTTCAAAGAGTGAAAAGGACTGGGCAGAGGAAGTAAAAAATAAGGTTTATTCCATAGCCTCAGAATTATAAGTTTATGCAAGAGATTATACCACCGGTAGATAGGGCCATTATAAAAAAGGAATTAAGCCAGGAGCGTTTTTTAAGGTTCACCAATAATGGAGAAAATCAAGTTTACTTGATCAATTATCACAATGCACCTAATGTGATGAAAGAGATTGGTAGATTGAGGGAAATTACTTTTCGTGGCTCTGGAGGAGGAACCGGGTTGCCTTATGATATTGATGATAATGACACCTGTGAAAATTGTTACCAGCAATTAATTGCTTGGAATCCTGAGGATGAGGAAATTATTGCAGGATACCGATTGATTGATTGCAGCAAAGCTGTGATCAACGATCATGGGGAGGTAAATCTTTCCACCGCTCATTTATTTAAATTTTCCGAAAAATTCAAAAAAGATTATTTGCCCTATACCATTGAATTAGGCCGGTCCTTTGTTCAGCCTAAATACCAACCTAGAAAGGAAAATAGGAAGGGGATTTTTTCTCTAGACAACTTATGGGATGGCTTGGGAGCGATTGTAGTTATTCATCCTGAAGTGAAATACCTGTTTGGAAAGGTTACCATGTACCCTCATTATAATGCAGAAGCAAGGGACCTTTTGTTGTACTTTATGAACCATTATTTCCCCGATAGGGAAAAATTGGTTGAGCCTATTAAGAGTTTGGGATATAAAGGGGACATTTCCGAGCTTGAAGATCTATTTGAAGGAAAGGAATATAAAGAAGGGTATAAAATCCTGAATACTAAAATCCGGACTTTAGGTGAAAATATCCCCCCTTTGATCAATACTTATATGAACCTTTCTCCAACAATGAAGACTTTTGGTACTGCCATGAATTATGAATTTGGAGCAGTGGAGGAGACCGGAATCATGATTACCATTGCCGATATTTATGAAACCAAAAAGCAAAGGCATATTGAAACTTATGAGCGGGATAAGTTTTATGATAAAAAGGTTAAGGATTAATTAAAAAAAGCCGTTTAAGCTGAGGTTTAAACGGCTTTTTTATTTAGCTAATTTCCGGATCATACCACCAAATATCAATCCATGAAAAGGGTAAACCATATACCAATAAATCCGGCCCCATAATCCTTTAGGCCTAAAGGTGGCAGTTTGAATTAGCCGGTTATTTTTTACCTGAAATTCCAGCCAAGCTTCTCCAGGAACTTTCATTTCTGCATAAAGTAGTAACCTTCCTTCTTCTTTTTTTGCATATAATACCCGCCAAAAATCTATGCTGTCCCCAGGGTGGATTTGTTCCGGATGAGTCCTTCCTCTTCTCAAACCAACCCCGCCCGAAAGTTTGTCCAGAATTCCCCGGATTTTCCAAAGCCAATTGGCATAATACCAACCTTTTTTTCCTCCGATTTTCCAGATTTTGTTGAGGCAATCATTTTTATTTTCGATAGCGGATTCTCTCGTATCTTTAAAACATCCGTATTGTGGAACACGGATAAATTCAGATAGATTTTGGGATAAGCGGCCACTGATCATAGAATCCTTCCAGCTTGAAATAATTTCCTGTTGCTCTATTTTTGAAAATGCTTTTTGTAGGGCTGATGAATAATCAAGGGGCTGAATTTTGAGGATTTTTTCCAGCTTTTTATCCCTGCAGACCACATGAACTTTCATGCTTTCAACCAGGGAAACAGCAAGTTGGTAAGTGGTGGAAGTTACAAAAAATAACCAATAAGAGCTTAATTTTGGGGTCAGTACCGGAACTACCCAAATTTTTCTTTTTAAATTTCTTGAACGAGCATAGCCAATTAACATTTCCTTGTAATTGAGGACATCTGGACCTCCTATATCAAAATCCTGATTGTAAGTTACAGGATTAAATAGGGTCAAAATCAAAAATTGGATGACATCCCTGATGGCTATGGGTTGGCAACGGGTATGGACCCATTTTGGCGCCACCATGATGGGGAGTTTTTCAACCAAATCTCTGATAATTTCAAATGATGCACTTCCTGAGCCAATGATAATTCCTGCCCTTAAAACAGTGAAATTATAATTGCCCTTAGATAATTCATTTTCAACAGCTTTTCGGGATTCTAAATGCTTGGAAAGTTTGTTTTCATTGACAATACCACTCAAATAAATTACATGCTTTGCTTGTGTACTGTTAATGTATTTTCTGAAATTTCTAGCTGTTTTTATTTCCAAAGAAGAAAAATGGGAAGAAGAGGCCATAGAATGAATAAGGTAATAGGCCCCATCGATATCATTTGAAATATTACTGAGTGAATTTTCATTTAAAAAATCAACTTCAATTACCTCTACATGTCCTTCCATAAAAGGCTGTAGATAAAATCGCTTTTTATCCCTTACACAGCATATTACATGATGGCCTTCCTGGATTAAGGCTGGCAAAATTCTCTTTCCAATGTATCCGGTTGCTCCCGTTAATAAAATCTTCATTAGTCCAAATTGCTTATATATTTGAATACCTTTTGAAGGAGAAATTGTTTAAAAATGGAGTAAAAAAGTGGCCCAATTGCCTGGGCCATTTGGGATTATAGGGAACAAATAAAATGGTTAGGATTCACTGATCTTTATCCCCAACATTTTATAAAATTCCCGAAGGATAGCTGGATGACCGGGCCAAGCAGGGGAGGTAACCAAGTTGCCATCCACCACGGCTTCATCCACTTCAACATTTTTCCAGGTACCACCCGCCAATTCAATATCAGGGCCGACTGCAGGGTACGCAGTAAGGGTTCTGCCACTTATGACTTTTGCAGTAGTTAAAACTTGGATTCCATGACAAATGGCTGCAACGGGTTTGTTTTTTTCAAAAAAGTGCTTGGTTATATAAATTACCTTTTCATTTAACCGAATATATTCAGGCGCCCTTCCTCCAGCAATATACAAGCCATCATATTCATCCAGTTTAACACTTGCCATATCAGCATTGATCCCAAATTGATGGCCTGGAGTTTCCTTATAAGTTTGGTCACCAACAAAGTCATGAACAGCTGTTGGAACGGTGTTTCCTTTTTTTCTGTCTGGAGCGTTGGTGTCCACTTCAACCCCTACTGATAATAAAGCTTGGAAAGGAACCATAGCTTCATAATCTTCAACATAATCTCCCACTAACAACAATATTTTCTTTGACATAATTAAATGAGTTTGGTTTGATTTAAAAATGATTATTTCGATTAATTTAGGGATTTTTTCAGGAAAAGTAGGGACAAAAAAATCTTCTGTTTACATTTTGTGATTTGGTAAGGAAAATAGAATTTCCATTTGTTTGATAATAGAGTTGGTATTTGGGGATTTCTAAAAGTTTATCAAAAAAAAACACTTTTATTCCATGCTTTTAGGTCAAAAAATAGAAAAGCCCCTTGCAAGACAAGAGGCTTTCTGTACGCGCGGAAGGATTCGAACCCTCAACCCTCGGAGCCGAAATCCGATATTCTATCCAGTTGAACTACGCGCGCTTTAGGCCGATTTAAGGGCAGCTGCCCTTAAATCGGCTACAAATATAGTATAATTTTATGCGTTTTTAAGCACTTCTTGTACTTTTTCTGCAGCTTCTTTCAATGTAATGGCCGAGAATACTTTCAGACCAGATTCATCGATAATTTTAGCTCCCTCTTCAGCATTGGTACCTTGAAGTCTTACAATGATTGGCACGGCAATATCACCAATAGATTTGTAAGCTTCTACAACACCGCTAGCAATTCTATCACATCTTACAATACCGCCAAACACGTTGATCAGAATGGCTTTAACGTTAGGGTCTTTCAAGATGATTCTGAAACCAGCTTCAACAGTAGTAGCGTTAGCTCCACCACCTACATCAAGGAAGTTGGCAGGCTCTCCACCGGAAAGTTTGATCATATCCATGGTTGCCATTGCTAGGCCGGCACCATTTACCATACAGCCTACATTACCATCCAGCTTCACATAGTTCAGGTCAGATTTGCCTGCTTCTACTTCCAAAGGATCTTCTTCGGACAAGTCTCTGAATTCAGCAAGATCTCTGTGTCTGTATAGTGCATTGTCATCCAAATTTACTTTGGCATCCACAGCAAGGATCTTGTCATCAGAAGTTTTCAACACAGGGTTGATTTCAAATTGAGAAGAGTCTGTGGCATCATAAGCTTTATAAAGGGAAATGATGAATTTTACCATTTCTTTAAATGCATTGCCAGTAAGGCCAAGTGCAAAAGCTACCTTTCTAGCTTGGAAACCTTGAAGGCCTACTTTAGGGTCAATCCATTCCTTGATGATTTTTTCAGGAGATTTCTCAGCAACCTCCTCAATGTCCATTCCTCCTTCAGTAGAGGCCATGATCACATTGCAACCTTTAGCCCTATCCAATAGGATGGAAAGGTAATATTCCTTTGGCTCAGAGTCACCTGGATAATATACATCCTGTGCTACCAAGACTTTATTTACTTTTTTCCCTTCTGGACCAGTCTGGTGGGTAACCAGGGTCCCGCCTAGGATGTTTTTAGCCTTTTCAGTGACTTCATCCAATTTTTTGGCCAATACCACGCCATTGGAATCAGTTTCCTGTACTTTGCCTTTTCCACGTCCACCTGCATGGATCTGTGCTTTTATTACATACCATGAGGTACCTGTTTCTGCGTTCAATAATTTGGCTGCGTCATGCGCTGCTTCGGGTGTATCGGCCACGATACCTTCCTGAATTCTGACACCGTAACCTTTGAGAACTTCTTTAGCTTGATATTCGTGTATATTCATCCTAGCGAAAATTTTTGCCCGAAGTTAACTCACACAAACCGATAATTCAAGGATTAATTTGCTCTTTTTAGCAAATAGGGTGGATTTTTAACCTAGATTTGAAATTATTTATATCTTTAAGATTCTTTTAAGTCTACTACTATGCTTGAAGCAAAAGGTATCCAAAAATATTATGGAGATCTCCATGTCCTTAAGGGTGTGGATGTTAGAATTGATGCTGGAGAAATTGTATCTATTGTAGGGGCTTCAGGGGCCGGCAAAAGTACTTTATTACATATTTTGGGAACCCTGGATCAGCCTGATCAGGGGGATGTGCAGGTGGATCAAAGAATCCTTAATAAATTAAAAGGGGATAAGCTGGCTGCATACCGGAATGCCGAAATTGGGTTTATTTTCCAGTTTCATAATTTATTACCTGAGTTTACTGCCGAGGAAAATATCATTATCCCAGGATTGATAGCCAAAAAATCAGAGGCTAAATTAAAGGAAAGTGTTCAGGAACTTGCACGTTTGCTGGGAATTGAAGGGAGATTAAACCATAAACCTTCGGAGCTTTCCGGGGGAGAACAGCAGCGGGTTGCCGTGGCCAGGGCCTTGATCAATAATCCCAAAATAGTATTTGCAGATGAACCCAGCGGAAATTTGGACACTCATAATGCGGAAGCCCTCCATGAACTGTTTTTTAAACTAAGGGATGAGTTTGGGCAGTCCTTTGTAATTGTTACCCATAATCAGGAGCTGGCCAAAATGGCCGACAGGATGCTGACCATGCAGGATGGATTAATAATATCTGGTCAATAATTGATTCCTGCATTTAAAAACAGGGAGGTTATTTAATTTGGGTCAATTCATCAACCATTTTTTCTACATGCTTAGGTCCATTAAATAATCCCTCATGGACCGCCATTATCTGGTGGTTGTTGTCCAGTAAATAGGTTATTCTTTTTGGGATATTGAGAACAGGCATCAAGGCTCCATAGGACTTGCACACTTCTCCATTAGGGTCTGAAAGCAGTTCAAAGGGAAGTTGATGATCATTTTTGAACTTTAGATGGCTGGGGATATCATCCCGACTAATGCCCACAATAGGTATATTAAGGTCCTTAAATACATGGAAGTTGTCTCTAAAACTGCATACTTCCTTAGTACAACCTTTTGTTTGGTCTTTGGGATAGAAAAATATCAGGCATGCCTGGTTTTTAAAATTTTCACCTAAAATAAACTTCTTTCCCGAAGTGGATTCCAAAGTAAAATCCGGGGCTTTCTGACCTATATTGAGTGCCATAATATTTCTTTTTAATTGATTTGATTAAACCATTAAGTAAAAGACCAAGTTTGGAAACATTTTGTTCAAAATTTTATTCAATTTTCTGATTTTTATTTCAATTTGATTCGAAAATGGAAATTCGAATGGGAGGTAAGGGGAAATTAGCATACAGATCAGGAATAAATCATAAAAGGATTGTTACCTTTGCGGTTTGTTTAAATCAATCATTAAAAGGTACCAAGGATTTTGAATCAAAAGAGTGTTCAGCACATGTTGCTTGCTGGAATATTTTTTGCCCTTATGCAGGTATTGGTGAAATATATTCCACATCTCCCAGCGGTGGAAATTGTGTTTTTCCGGTCCCTGATCAGCATGGTAGCGACTTACCTTATCCTAAAAAGGAAGAGGGTTTCTCTTTTTGGTAATAATAAAAAGTTACTGATGATCAGAGGGGCTTCTGGGGCATTGGCTTTGATCATGTTTTTTTACACCCTTCAAAATGTGCCTCTTGCCAGTGCAGTCACCTTACAATATTTGTCCCCCATATTTACAGCAATTTTAGGAATATTTATTGCAAAGGAAAAAATAAAGCCCATCCGTTTATTTTACTTTGCATTGGCCTTTGGTGGGGTGTTGATCATCCAGGGATTTGATCCAAGGATGTCGATGAAATTTTTGCTAATTGGGGTAGGTTCCGCCTTTTTTGCAGGAACGGCCTACAATATCATCAGAAAACTAAAAGGATCAGAACATCCCCTGGTGATTGTTTTTTACTTTCCTTTGGTTACACTGCCCATAGTGGGCGTTTGGAGTTATTTTAAATGGGTAATGCCCAGTGGTTGGGATTGGCTGATTTTAGCCGCCATAGGAACCTTTACTCAAATGGCCCAATATTATATGACATTGGCTTACCAACATGCAAATCTTGCCAAGATTGCCAGCTTAAACTATATTGGGATCGTATATGCCCTTATTTTTGGTTTTATCTTTTTCGGTGAAACCTTTAACTTGCTGACGTATTTAGGTATGGGCTTGGTTTTGTTGGGGGTAATTTTAAATATTCAATCAAAATAATGAAAATAACAAAAGATTTATACCACGGGTCTTTGGCCCTTTTAACTGATTTTTACCAATTGACCATGGCTTATGCCTATTGGAAATCCGGGAAAGCTGATCAACAAGCAGTTTTTAATTTGTTTTTTAGGAAAAACCCATTTCAAAGTGGGTTTACGGTTGCAGCGGGTTTGGATTATGTAATAGATTTTTGCCGGAATTTCAAATTTGAAGAAAATGATCTTGAGTATCTTCAGCAAATGACCCAAAAGGATGGTACACCTACCTTTGAAGAGGGCTTTATCCAATATTTAAGGGAATTGAAATTTAGTTGTGATGTGGATGCGGTGGAAGAAGGAACCGTAATATTTCCCAATACGCCTATGGTCAGGGTGAGGGGGCCATTGTTGCAATGTCAGTTATTGGAAACTCCATTGTTGAATATTATTAATTTTCAAACTTTGGTGGCTACCAAAGCGTCCAGAATTTCCCTAGAGGCAAAAGGGGATCCGGTGTTGGAATTTGGGTTACGGCGAGCCCAAGGTATTGATGGAGCTTTGGCAGCAAGTAGGGCCTCTTACATTGGAGGCTGTTCCTCTACCAGTAATGTGATGGCCGGAAAACTATTTGGAATCCCTGTTTCAGGAACTCATGCCCATAGTTGGATTATGGCTTTTGATACTGAATTGGAAGCTTTTGAAGCATATGCTGAGGCATTTCCGGATAATTGCATTTTTTTGGTAGATACTTATGATACCCTCAAGGGGATTCAAAATGCCATAAAAGTGGGGCAAAGTCTTAAAGCCAAAGGGAAGAAGATGTTGGGAATAAGAATTGATTCCGGGGATTTGGCTTATTACAGTAATGTAGCCAGGGAGATGTTGGATGAAGCTGGTTTTCCCGATGCCAAAGTTGTAGCCAGCAATGATCTGGATGAACATATATTGTCTTCCCTGAAAATGCAGGAAGCGGCAATAGATATTTGGGGCATTGGGACAAAATTAGTTACTGCTTATGACCAGCCCGCCTTGGGAGCAGTTTATAAAATGGCTGCCATTAAAAACGAAAAAGGGGATTGGGTGCCCAAATTAAAAGTTTCCCAGCAAGCTGTGAAAATTAATATTCCTGGTTTCCAGAATGTTAGGCGTTTTTACAAAAATGGGAAAGCCATGGCTGATATGGTTTATCTGGAAAATGGAGAAAAGCTGCCAGATGAAATTACTATCATTGACCCCAATGATCCTACAAAAAGGAAAAAAATTCAGTCAGGTGCTTTGGAAAGTAAAGTCTTATTGAAATCTATTTTTAAAGAAGGTGAAAAAGTTTATACCCGACCAAAATTGGATGAAATCAGAGAAAAGACCCTAACTGGCTTGGGGAGGTTCGATAAAGCCCATAAAAGATTAATTAACCCCCACATTTATCCTGTTGGTTTGGAGGAGTCACTTTACCATTTGAGGACAGATTTGGTTCTCAAGGCAAAAAATTACCATTAATCCATTTCAGCAGGAAAAGAAAATATAAGGGAGGTACTTATTCTTTTTAATATCCAATTTATCTGGGTAAATTATTGTCGATATTGAACCAAAAAGCTGGAATTATGAAAGCCTTATTAATTGTGGATGTTCAGCATGATTTTCTTCCGGGGGAGCTTTGGAGGTGAAGGATGGTGATAAAATTATTCCAATAATTAATAAACTTCAAAGCAAATTTGATTTCATTGTAGGGACCCAGGATTGGCACCCAGAGAACCATTTGAGTTTTGCTGCAAACCATAAAGGAAAAAAGCCCGGTGAGATAATAAAACTAGATGGAATGGATCAGATCCTGTGGCCGGTGCATTGTGTTAAGGAGTCCCATGGTTCCCAATTTCATCCCTATTTAAAAACCGAAGGTTGGAAAAAGGTTTTTAAAAAAGGAACCAATCCCAAAATAGATTCCTATAGTGGTTTTTTTGATAATCATAAAAGGCAAGATACCGGACTAGGTAAGTACCTAAAGGAGAATGGAGTTGATACGGTTTACGTAGTGGGCTTAGCAGCTGATTATTGTGTGAAATTTACGGTGTTGGATGCTGTTTCAGAAGGGTTTAAGACTTATTTGGTAAAAGATGGTACACGTGCAGTTAACCTTGAACCCAATGATTTTGAAAAAGCCATCAAAGATATGGAGGAAGCTGGAGCCCAGATGGTGAAAAGTGAAGACCTTATTTAGGACAGGGTATAAAAAAATAATTAATATTCAATTTTATTCTGTAATCAACTTTTAAACCCAAACATATGCAATTACCGATTGTAACAATTGATGCATTTACTGATATACCTTTTTCAGGAAACCCTGCTGCCATCTGTTTATTACCAGGGCCTGTTCCAGAAGAAGGAATGCAACTTATAGCAGCTGAAATGAATCTTAGTGAAACAGCTTTTTTAGAACAAACTGGAGAAAATACCTTTAAAGTAAGGTGGTTTACTCCTACCCGTGAAGTGGATATATGTGGGCATGCTACTTTGGCCAGTGCATTTATGCTGTATGTGGAAGAAGTGGTAGATATGGACAAGGACATTGTTTTTGACACCAATTCTGGCGAACTGGTAGTCAAAATGGAGGGAGATGAAATTGTGATGGATTTTCCCATTATACCCACCAAAGAAGCTGAACACCCCTATTTTAAGGATGATTTTTTTGGACAAAAAGTGATCGGGGCTGCTGCTTTGGATAGAAATTGGATTTTGGAATTGGAAAACTTTCATGCAGTTGAATATGCACGTCCCTTGTCCAATGTGGTAGCAGTGCACAGTGATGAAGGAATCATCATTACCGCAAAAGGGGACGATCAGTATGATATTTACTCCCGGTATTTTGCGCCAAACCTAGGAATAAATGAGGATCCAGTTACGGGTTTTGCCCATTGTGCTTTAATTGATTATTGGCATAATAAGAATGGATTAGAAAATCTAAAAGCTTTTCAGTCCAGTAGGCGGGAAGGTGAAATGAGACTTGAAAAAATAGGGGACAGGGTTAAAATTTACGGAAAAGCTGTTAAAATTTTTGAAGGTTTTTTGGAAATATAAACAAAGCCCTGAATTCATTAAGGGCTTTTTTCTTGGCTTTTCAATGTTTTAAGGCACTTTATATAGAACTGCATTAACATTCATTCCAGCTCCTACCGAAGCAAATAAGATATGATCTTGTGATTTGAGTTGATGGTCTTCTAATTTCTTTTTATTTAATAAGTCCAAAAGGATGGGGACGGTCGCCACGGAATTATTACCCAGTTTGGTAATGGTCATAGGCATTATTTCCCTTGGGTCAAGTTTTTGTCCATAAAATTTCAATATTCTTTTTGTGATGGCATCATCCATTTTTGCATTGGCTTGGTGGATGAGGATTTTTTTGATGTCGGAAATTTCCAAACCAGCTAGATCCAAGGTTTCCTTGACTAAGCCAGGAACGGTGTTTAGGGCATATTCATATAACTTTCTTCCATTCATTTTCATAAATAAGGTATCATCCTTGTAATCGGGATTGTAGGAAAGCCCCATTTTGAGTAGCATCGCATGATTAATGGTATCAGAACGGCTTTTGTGTTTCAAAATCCCAATAGGTTCTTCGCTATCTTG
This sequence comes from Echinicola jeungdonensis, assembly GCF_030409905.1. NCBI lineage: Bacteria > Pseudomonadati > Bacteroidota > Cytophagia > Cytophagales > Cyclobacteriaceae > Echinicola > Echinicola jeungdonensis. Next base: position 822,611 of record NZ_JAUFQT010000002.1, on the reverse strand, counting down.
GGCTTGGATGACAACGGCCCCTGCGCCATCTGCGTAAATCATGCTGTCAATATCATGGGGGTCTGAAATCCTGGATAAGGTTTCTGCTCCTATGACAAGAATATTTTTTGCGTCCCCTGCTTTGATATAGTAATTGGCTTGGATTAATCCCTGCACCCAACCGGGGCAACCAAAGGGTAAATCATAGGCAATGCAATTCGGATTTTGGATTTTCAGTTTGTATTTGACCCTGGATCCCAAACTTGGTAAAATATCAGTTTTTTGGTTGTCAAAATTGACATCACCAAAATTATGAGCAACAATTATATAATCCAGGTCTTCTTTATCAAGTTGTGCACTTGATAAGGCTTCTTTTGCTGCAAAAAAAGCCATGTCGGAAGTTACATATTCATCTTCTATGTACCTTCTTTCTTCGATTTCAGTGATTTCCTGGAATTTTTGGATTATTTCTTGGTTGGATTTTTTGAGTCTTTCGCCTTCTTTGTTGAAAAATTTTCGGTCTAAAAAGTCTTCGTTTTTTATTATCCGGCTGGGAATATAACTACCCGTTCCGATAATGACTGAATAAAGTTGATTTTCTGACATCTGTTGAAATAATGTTGATCTATATTAAAGATTGGAGTGTTGAAAGGTAATAAAACTTGCAAATAATGCCATGATTTAGGGTGAAAATATAAACTATGGAAGGTTAAAAACGAAATACTTTTGTAGGAAAAAAAGATTAGTAATGGCCCAAATCAAATTCATTATTGGCCATTCTGGCAGGAAGAGGAATACAGTTGGCCTGGAGGGAGGAAAGTGAAGCCTGTATAAGATAAAGTCTGAACAGGGATTTAAATATTGGATTATTTTTAATTTAAAAAAAAACGCTTTTCCTAAGATTCGGAAAAGCGTTTTTTTAATCCACCTATTACAAATCCGGTTGAGGTGTGATTCTCAAATAGGGTTTGATTTCCTTATGACCTTTGGGAAATTTTCCAGGAATTTCTGCATCGGTAATAGCTGGAAGAATTACCACATCTTCACCATGCTTCCAGTTTACTGGAGTAGCTACAGAATGATAAGCGGTTAGTTGTAAGGAATCAATCACCCTGAGCAGCTCATCAAAATTCCTTCCGGTACTTGCAGGATAAGTTATGATGAGTTTGATTTTTTTGTCAGGGCCAATGATAAAGACAGATCTCACAGTAGCCTTTTCATCGGCATTTGGGTGGATCATGTCATAAAGTTCAGAAACCTTATGATCCTCATCCGCAATGATCGGATAATTCACTTCAGTACCTTGGGTCTCATTAATATCTTTTACCCAACCCTTATGGTCTTCCAGACCATCAACGCTTAAGGCAATCATTTTGACATTCCTTTTTTCAAACTCTTTTTTTAGTTTGGCTGCAGCCCCTAATTCTGTAGTACAAACCGGAGTATAGTCTGAAGGGTGGGAAAATAAAATTCCCCAGCTATCGCCCAAGTACTCATAAAGATTGATTTTCCCTTCGGTACTATCCGCGGTAAAATCTGGTGCATTGTCTCCTAATCTTAATGACATAAATTGATTATTTTGGTTATAACAAAGTCTATTGATTTGATAGGGAAAACGATTAACTCTCCATAAAAGTTTACTTTTTCCCATATAATTTATCCTTATTTAGGATAATAAAATTCTGTCCTGAAAACCCAATAAAAATAACAAAATACCTCCAAAATTTCAGTTTCTTAAATAAGAATTATACTTCTTTTAATTATCAGCTTTTTCTTTGATGGCTTGTGAAATTATCTCACAAGACTCATGGATTTCCTCCATGGTAATGGTCAGGGGAGGGGCAATTCGCATGGAATCATTACAAAATAGGAACCAATCGGTTACAACGCCCAATTCTATGGCCCGGTCTATGATAGGTTTTAGTATTTCAAAAGATTCGAACTCCACCGCCATCATCAAACCTTTGTTCCTTATGGAACGGACTTGGGGGTGGTTGAGCAGTTTTTTGAACAAATGGGCTTTAGGCTCAACCATTTCGATCAGGTTTTCATTTTTGAGCACTTGAATTGTAGCTAAAGAAGCTGCAGCACTTACCGGGTGTCCCCCAAAAGTTGAAATGTGACCAAGTAAGGGATTTGTTTTAAATACCTCCATTATTTTTTTGGAAGATATAAAAGCCCCTATGGGCATTCCTCCTCCCATGCCTTTGGCGCAAACTAATATATCCGGTATAATTTCATAATGCTCAAAGGCCCAGAACTTTCCGGTCCTTCCAAAACCTGCCTGGATTTCATCCAAAATCAACAAGGCACCCGTTTCATTACACTTTGCTTTTAAGGCTTTAAAATATTCTTTGGAAGCCACCCTTACTCCAGCTTCACCCTGGACAGTCTCAATAATTACCGCAGCAGTTGATTCTGTGATTTTTGTGAGGTCTTTCGTTTCCCCAAAAGCAATATGTGAAATACCGGGAACCAATGGTCTGTAGGCTCGTTTTAGTTCTTCATTTCCTCCAACGGATAATGAACCATGGGTACTACCGTGGTAAGCATTGTTACAGCATATGATTTCCCGCCTTCCCGAAAATCTTTTTGCCAGTTTTAAAGCTCCTTCCACCGCTTCACTTCCACTATTTACCAAATAAACATTATCAAGTTTGGCAGGAAGAGTATCACTTAGTGCTTTAGCAAGCATGACCTGGGGGGATTGAATATATTCCCCATAGACCATCAGGTGAAGATATTTGTCCAATTGTTCTTGAATGGCCTCTATTACCTGGGGATGTCTGTGGCCAACATTGCTAACGCCAATGCCGGAAATCAGGTCTATAAATTTTTCTCCATTTGGCCCATACATATAAATTCCTTCTGTTTTTTCAATTTCCAGCATAAGGGGAAAATCAGTAGTTTGGGCTAAATGGGAAAGAAAAAGCTGTCGGTTATTCATAATTTTATTGAATTCAATTAATGTGATATTAGTTTGGAATTAATTTTTTCCAACCCTATTCAAAATTAGTGGGTTTTGGGCAATTAATTTAATACTCTCATAAAATCCATCCATTTCCATAGTGGGGTAAAAATTTGGTCAAAACTAACCACATAAGGAAAAATGTACCCATTTGATTCAAATCAATCGGGAATTAAGTATTACTTTGGTGGGAATATTTGGTCATTATTACACTATAGGAAGGAATGGAATACTTCGATGTAGCAGTTATAGGGAGCGGCCCTGCAGGTGCTTCGGCTGCTTTTCATTTGGCCCAAAAAGGGATAAAATCGGTAATTGTCGAAAAAGAAGTTTTGCCACGTTACAAAACTTGTGGTGGTGGATTTGTATATAGGGGTAGAAGGAAATTGCCTTTTGATATTTCTCCAGTTGTGGAAAGAGAGTTTCATCAAATCAACTTGTATTTTGAAAATGAAGATTTGATGTTGACCACCAAACGGGAAGTGCCAGTGATCAGTATGGTGATGCGGGATGATTTTGATAATTTTATCATTGAAAAAGCTCAAGACCAGGGAGTATGCTTAAAAGATGGCCATAAGCTTACCGGTATTACTTTTGGTGAAATCCTAACCCTTCATACGGATCAAGGAGATATACGGGCCAAAATGATCATTGCTGCGGATGGAGCATTGAGTCAAACCGCAAAAATGGCGGGGTGGAAGGACACTAGGAAATTGATCCCAGCTTTGGAGTATGAAGTAGAAGTTAAGCCGGAAGATTTTGAAAGATTATCCAAAGAGGTCCGGTTTGATGTAGATAGTATTCCGCATGGATATGCCTGGAGTTTTCCGAAAAAAAATCACCTTTCCTTGGGAGTGGCCTCCGCTCGGAAAGCAAGAATTGATTTAAAGGCCTATTACCGGAAATATCTGGAAAAGCTTAATATTAAAGAAGTTATTAGTGAAAAAGCCCATGGATTTCAGATACCGGTAGCTCCCAGGACGGATGGATTTTTCAGAAATAAAGTTTTTCTAATTGGTGATGCAGCAGGCTTTGCGGACCCGGTGACTGCAGAAGGGATTTCCAATGCCTTAAGAAGTGGTGAAATGGTGGTAGAAGCAATTTTGGAATCGAAGCTTGTTCCTGAAAAAGCCGGTGAATTATACCAAAGTAAATTGGAAGGAGAGCTGTTACCGGAAATTAATACGGCCGAGAATGTTTCAAAATGGTTTTACAGCCAGCGAATGATTAGAAATTTTTTGATGAGAAAATATGGGGGGCAATTTATAGAAGCCATGACAGATATTTTTATTGGGGAAAAAAATTATCCAACCAATATCATGGACAGTCTAAAAAATAAAATAAAGGAGCTGTATTAACCCTTTTTATTTGACAACAATTTTATAATTCATATTTAAATAGAAAACCCCAGTTCAAGCCAAACAAGGAAGAACTGGGGTTTTCTATTTTTTTTCTCAGTAACTAGGCAATTATTCATATAAAATCACCAGGTATTTAGATGCTTTCCAAAATGCCCTTGGGTCGGAGATATAAAGGCTGTCCAAATTATTTCCATCCTCTGAATTGAGTCTATAGGATTCTGAGGGATGGGAGGTAATGACTGTTGCTTTTTTTCCATTTAAGGGAATTGCCTTTGTCTGGGAGATATCAATTTTTTCAAAGATTTCCTTATTAAAGTCTTCGGCCAATTTCTTTACTGAGCCAATGCCGATAATACCTCCTTCTTTGTCAATTACCCCTTTTTCCTTCAAGTCTTTGTAAGTCCCAGAAGTAACATAGGCCGTATTAAGGGCTTTTATTTGTTGGTTAATGCTATCGGTTTTAATTTGATTGACCAATGATAAATCACTGACCTTGGTTTCTAAGGTATCCACAGTAACGGTAAGCATCTCTTTTTCTTTGGCAAGTAAGGCTAACTCATCCTGCATTTGGGTGATTTCTGTTTTTCTTTCTTCCAACCTGCTATTTAGGCTTTTAACCATTTGGTTAAATTCCCCGAGCTTAATATCGGAATTATTGACTTTTTCACTTAATGAGGCTATTTTTTGCTTGTTTTCTTCCATTAAAGTATTAATGGTTTTAAGGTCCTGAATGATAGCTGCTCTAGCATTATTGGGATTTTCATTGGATTGGGTGGACCGGTTAATCATATCCTCCTTTTCCTTAATCATGGCTAGATTAGCTTCAATTTCATTGATGGTTTGGATAAACTCATTGATAGTGGAGTCATTTTCTGCGGCTTCCTCTTTCAATTCAGCATTTTCCTGACTGAGTTGATTCAACTTTTTCTGGTTACATGAAACCAGTAAAGAAAATACGGTGAAAATGAGTATGTACTTTTTCATGGCATAGTGATTAATTTGAGATTTATAGTGATTTCTAAATTCGTGATTTTATTTTTTTCAAAACAATATATTATAAGTTACCTATTTATCCGTTTATTTTAAATTGTAAGTGGTTAATTATCACCAAAAAAATCTGCAAAAGTTGTGCCCAATTTTAAAAGCTTCATATTGCAATTGAAAAAGCAACCATCTGTGGAATTTTTCCATAAATAGGGGGGGGCAACTTTTGAATTATTTTATTTTTTATTTTAATCCTAAATCGATTAACTTCTAACTTTTAATTTTACCATATAACCCAGTCAAAAAATGAAATACCACCTATTATTTTACATATGGTCCATAGGGCTTTTGGGTACTGTGTCCAATGCTCAAACCAATAATAAAAATGTCGATTTACCTCCCGAGGCCACAGAGCAATGGGAGCCACAGCCCAGGGTGGTCAAACCTGGTGAAAAAGACCATTTACCACCTTCCGATGCTATTGTACTTTTTGACGGAAGCAACCTGGTTCATTGGAAAAGTAATAAGACAGGAGAAAATCCGGAATGGATTATCCAAGATGGCATTGTTACAGTAAATCCCGGATCCGGCAACCTGGAAACCAAGGAATCTTATGGGGATGTTCAAATCCATTTGGAATGGAGAGCACCATCCGAAATCAAAGGGGAAGGCCAAGGGAGAGGAAATAGCGGACTTTTGATAATGGGAAAATATGAGGTGCAAATTTTAGATTCCTATCAAAATCGGACTTATAGCAATGGCCAGGCAGCCAGTATTTATAAAGAATATATGCCTTTGGTCAATGCCATGCGATCTCCCCAAAAATGGAATACTTATGATGTTTTTTTTACAGCCCCAAGATTCAATTCTGACGGGATTTTAATGAAACCAGCCTACCTAACAGTGATCCATAATGGCGTGTTGGTTCATAACCACCGGGAAATAAAAGGAGTTACCGCTTACATTGGCGTTCATCAATATAAACCCCATCCCGCCGAATTGCCCTTTCAATTACAGGATCATGGTAACCGGGTCAGTTTTAGAAATATCTGGGTAAGAAAACTTTAGCCTTCTTTTTTATTATTTAATAAACCTCAAATAACCTCAACCTTTATGTCATCTAGAAGAAAATTTCTGCAAAATTCCTTGTTGGCTTCAGCAGGGTTAAGCTTACCCAGCTATGTGTCTGCTCATGACCTGGAAAGTTTAGCGAAAACTATAGGTGCCAATGATATGATCAATTTTGGCCTAATAGGGGCCAATGGGATGGGCTGGTCCAATATGAATTCCTTTATGAAAATGCCCCATGTAAATTGTGTGGCTGTTGCTGATGTGGACCAAAGTGTGCTGGATAGGAGGGCCTTGGATGTTGAAAAGCAAAGAGGAAAAAAGCCCAAGTTGTATAAGGATTACCGCAAAATGTTGGAAAACAAAGATATTGATGCGGTGATTATTGGGACCCCAGATCATTGGCATTGTTTGAACCTGGTAGATAGTTTGGAAGCTGTGAAACATGTTTATTTGGAAAAACCCATTGCCAATTCTATAGAAGAATGCAATGTGATGGTCAATGCGGCCAAAAAATACGGAAAGATGGTTCAGGTTGGACAATGGCAGCGAAGTGGAAGCCAGTATGATCAAGCCATCCAATTTGTGAAATCTGGTCAATTAGGTAATATCCGATTGGTAAAATGCTGGGCTTATCAGGGATGGATGGATCCAGTGCCGGTGAAGCCAGATACCCCTGTTCCCGAAGGGGTCGATTATCAAATGTGGTTAGGGCCTGCACCAAAACGTCCTTTCAATGAAAATCGATTCCATTTTAATTTCCGTTGGTTTTGGGACTATGCAGGGGGGTTGATGACGGATTGGGGTGTTCATGAAATCGATATTGCACTTCATGCTATGGGAGTGAAGGCTCCAAAATCCATTATGGCTTCAGGAGGGAAATTGGCCTATCCAGAGGATGCCTCTGAAACTCCAGATACTCTACAAACTGTCTATGAATTTGATGGTTTTAATTTGCTTTGGGAACATGCCACAGGCATTGATGGGGGCAATTATGGATACACGGAAGGGATTGCCTTTATCGGTAATAATGCCACTTTGGTAGTTAACCGGGGTGGCTGGGAAATTATTGCCGAGAAGGATGGGGAAAGACCTCGCTTGGAGTCTATGGAAAGAGTGAAACCAGAAGGCAATCCATTGGATATCCATACGGCCAACTTTGTCGATGCCATTACCCAGAATGATGCTTCACTTTTACATTGTGGAATAGAAACCGGAAGTATTGCAGCTATCAATGCTCATATGGGTAATATTGCCTTCAAAACCGGGGAAAAGATCTATTGGGACGCTGAAAAAGAAAATTTTGGTCATCAATCAGCGGATGAATTGATCAAGGCCCGTTACCATAATGGATGGAAGTTGCCGAAATTTTAAATAAGCTTTTATTTTTAGAAACAGGTCTAACATTGGTTTGACCTGTTTTTCCATTAATCTTCATTTAAGATTCCCACAACCCTAGAGGGACCTGCAGAAGCTCCTACCAATTTTAAAGGAAATGCAGCCACTTTAAAACCTGAATAAGGAAGTTGTTCGAGGTTGACTAATTGTTCCATATGACAATATTCCTTTCCAACCAGATGCGCTTCCCAAAATAAATCAGGGTCATTTGATTCTTTGGCTTTTTGGATCATATAGGGCAGAGGAAGGTCCCAGCCCCAGGAATCTATGCCCATTACTTTCACCCCTTGATCAATCAGCCATTCGGTGGCCGATTTACCCATTCCAGTACCTTTTTTATGAAAATCTTTGGTTCCATTGTATTTATCCCTGCCTGTCATGATCAATACGATCATATTTTCCTTGATCTCCAAATTTTCTGCAGACAAAAATTCTTTGATATCCTCAATGGTTATAGGGTCAAAATCTTCCTTGTGCCGCATATCAATGACCAAACCCTCTCCATAGCACCATTCCAGGGGAATTTCATCAATGGTTTTGGAACGGGCCCCATTGGTGGTGGGGGAAAAGTGCCAAGGTGCATCGATATGGGTAGTGGAATGCACACCCAATTTTTGAATCAAATCATCTGCCCATCCAGTAAAATCTTTAGGAAAAAGCCTAAAGGGTAAACCAAGGGCCCTGATTAACCATTTGGCTTTCCGGTGGGGTTTATGCTTAATTTTTACCCTCATAAACCAAGGGTCTTCCTTATTGTATTGAATGGGTTTGGACAGGTCTATAATTTTTGTCATGGATTAATTTTTACTTATAAAAAAAATGATTAAAAACTTTTTTAGGCTACAAACCTATCAGGAATAGTTTTATTTGCCAACAAAAGGGTCTCCAATAGTGGGAGTAGTGTTAAGTCTATAGTGCTTTATTAAGCCTTCCTTTACTTTTTATTTGAAAATTGTTGATAATATTTTTCAATTTCTTTTGAAGTCAGATTCTTGTGGACGAGGATTCGGTTTCTAATATTGAGGTTTTTTCCCTTTGGGATTTTTATTGGTTTTCGTCCTGGAAATGCCATATTTTGCATGCTTTTAGCACTCCTTAATATCCAGCCTTGGAATGAGGGAAGTTTTTCAGGTTCTCCCATGATGGTAATGCCATTTGTTTTGGGACTAAAATCACCACTTAAATTGATCCATGGTCCAGCTTGAACAGCAAGGTTTTGGGGCATTACATTTCCATTGATATCACTAAACCGTATATTTTCAGGTAGGTCAATCCTGGGTGAAAATCCCCCGTAGCCTTTTGCATCTTCCGATCCCCCAATTTCCAAATTGTCCACCAGAGCCTGAAGATCAATATCAAAACTTAAAGCATAGACATTCTCTTCCAAACGTTCATAGCTTATTAGGACCTTTTCTTTCAAGACTGCTTGGTTTTCCAACTGGGGAATTTCCCAATAAACATGAGCTTCCAAAATGGCTTTTCCATCATTAATGTTGGTGTTGGTTGATTTTACCTCCCAGGAAATCCCTTCGCAAAGCCAGGGGTCTGCTACTCTTATTCCATCCACATATAGCTGGTGCCAGGTCCAGAAAATGCCTCTATGGTGGTAATGGTCCTCCGGAAAATCTTCAGTCAAAGGCTCCCCGTCCAAACTGTATAAAGGGTGGATATAATTGGCCCTTGGGTATTCCCCCCCCTTTGATTTGGTGGTCATCCGGTAAAAAAATCTTGGATTACCATTTTCCTTCAACCAAATCCCTTCTTTATTTTTTTCAAAGTTTAAAGTTTGGCTTTGTAACGGATTGGAAAAGGTGAATAAAATATAGCAGAGAGAAAATAATATGAGGTTTTTCATTTTGGGTTGATTTTAAATTTCTTTCTCCAATTTAAAACAAAAAAAACAGTAACCTGTACTGCTTTTGCAGGGTAGGTTACTGTTTTTAGGAAGAGGTCTGTAATTTACCTTTTATTTTCTGCTTAGAGCTTTTTTGGCTGCTTTAACGATATTTTCAGCGTTCAAACCGTATTTCTGAAGGAGGGCATCAGGTTTTCCGGATTCACCAAAGGAATCATTTACACCAACATATTCCATAGGAGCAGGGTTGTTTCTAATCAAAGTTTGGGCAATTGCATCTCCCAAACCACCATTCAACTGGTGTTCTTCAGCAGAAACACAGCATCCAGTTTTAGCAACAGAATCCAGAATGGCTTCCTCGTCCAAAGGTTTTATGGTGTGGATGTTGATTACCTCAGCACTGATGCCTTCCTCTCTTAATAGAGCTTCAGCAACAACCGCTTCCCATACAAGGTGACCAGTAGCAAAAATGGTTACATCCTTACCTTCGATCATTTTCCAGGCCTTTCCAATTTCGAATTTCTGATCAGAAGGAGTGAAAATAGGCCATTTTGGACGACCAAATCTCAGGTAAACAGGACCTTCATAATCAGCGATAGCTATGGTTGCTGCCTTGGTCTGATTATAATCGCAAGGATTGATTACAGTCATATTGGGCATCATTTTCATCATGCCTAAATCTTCCAGTATTTGATGGGTAGCACCATCTTCTCCTAAAGTCAAACCAGCGTGAGAAGCACATATTTTTACGTTTTTCTCAGAATAAGCTATAGATTGACGGATTTGGTCATACACACGACCTGTAGAGAAGTTGGCAAAAGTTCCGGTAAAAGGGATTTTACCATTAATGCTCATACCAGCAGCCAAGCCCATCATGTTGGCTTCTGCAATTCCAACTTGGAAGAATCTTTCAGGGAATTCTTTTTGGAAATCCCCCATTTTAAGCGAACCAATAAGGTCTGCACATAGTCCCACTACGTTGGGATTTTTCCTTCCGGCTTCTAATAACCCATCTCCAAAACCGGACCGGGTATCTTTTTTCTCAGTATATGTGAATTTAGTTTCTAATGTCTTTTCCATGATTTTTCAATTGTTGAAATGTTGAATAATTGAATGGTCGAGGAATATTTATTTGGGAATCGACAATTCAATATCCGTGTAATTAAGTACGCTGTAATCAATTACTTGATACTTCGTACTGGATACTTTGTACTTAATAATCGCCCAGGGTTTCTTCCAGTTGACCCAAAGCTTTTTCCAATTGCTCATCATTTGGAGCAATACCGTGCCACTTATGGGTACCAACCATGAAATCAACACCATAGCCCATATCAGTATGCAAAAGGTTCAATACAGGTTTGCCTTTTCCTAGCAAACTTTTAGCTTTTTCCAAACCTTCCAATACGGCTTCCATATCGTTGCCATTTGGGGTTTCCATCACTTCCCAACCAAAAGCTTCCCATTTAGCTTTCAAGTCTTTCAAGTCCATGACATCTTTGGTAGGACCGTCAATTTGTTGGCCATTGAAGTCGATGGTAGCAATCAGGTTGTCCACTTTGTGGTGGGGAGCATACATGGCTGCCTCCCAGATTTGACCTTCCTGCTGTTCACCGTCCCCCATTAGGGCATAAACGGTGCTGTCATCTCCGTCGATTTTCTTGGCTTGGGCAGCTCCAATGGCTACAGAAAGTCCCTGACCCAATGATCCGGAGGCAATTCTGATTCCTGGAAGGCCTTCTTCTGTGGCAGGGTGACCCTGAAGCCTGCTGTCCATTTGACGGAAGGTGCTTAATTCTTCAAGGTTGAAATAACCGCTTCTGGCCAGCACACTGTACCATACAGGAGAAATGTGTCCATTGGAAAGGAAAAACAGGTCTTCACCTTTTCCTTCCATTTGGAAATCTTTATTGTGGTTAAGTTGGCTGAAGTACAGCGCAACAAAAAATTCAGTACAACCTAATGACGCACCTGGGTGGCCTGATTGGCAAGCGTGCACCATGCGTACAATGTCTCTTCTAACTTGAGAACAGGTTTTTTTCAATTGGTCGATTGAGAGTTTTTCCATTTTAAAGGAATTATTTAAGGATTTGATTAGAATGCTCTTTTGTTTTTACTTTATCGATGATCTCGGCCAAATTACCTTCTTCATCTATAACAAAGGTAGTTCGTACCGTGCCCATATAAGTTTTTCCGAAATTCTTTTTCTCTGCCCAGGTACCATATAAGTTGTGGACAGTCTTGTCTTCATCAGAAATCAAAGGGAAAGGAAGATTTTGCTTTTCAATGAATTTCTTGTGGGATTTTTCAGAATCCGGACTAATGCCCAATACTACATAACCTGCATCTAATAATGCATCATAATTATCCCTTAGATTGCAAGCCTGAGCTGTACATCCTGGGGTATTGTCCTTAGGGTAAAAATAGAGTACTACTTTCTTCCCTTTGAAATCGGATAACCTGATGGTATTTCCATCTTGATCTTTGGCTTCAAAGTCAGGGGCTTTCTTTCCTACTTCTAATGACATACAAATTGTTTTTAGGTTAAGTGTATTTTTGACATTTAAATTTCATAAATTATTTCGGATAATGCTATAAATTTCTAATAAATCTTTCTGTATTGTTAGCATTATCAGTGACACTAAGCTCAATTTTGCCTTTGAATGGCTTGTTGTTTAGCTTTTCTGTCCATATGACCCCATGTTTATGTTCATACCGTAGAATGACCCATTCTCCGTTTACACAGAGCTTAAAGTCCTTTATTCCGGACAAATCATCTCGAATATAGAACCTTAATTGGGAAGAATTGATTCTTATCGGTCTTATTGTTGGGGGACTGTCATCTCTATCGAGTACAAAAGTACCAAATTTTTTGGTATTAAACCTGATATGGTCATTTCCCCATTTTCCCCCCAGGAATGCTTTCCATCCGTTGGGATAAAGTTGATACACATGAAGTTTGCTGGTATCTCCTTCAAAGCCCTCAGTCGACATGCTTACCTCCATGGGATTCCTGAGGTATTCATGTTCGTCATTGATTTCCAAAGCGGGTCTATTTTCAAATTCTTTATAGTTTACCCTGAGAAAGAGATCATCCAACAAGGTGTTTTTGTCAAATTGAATTGATGTCTTTCCATTAGTGTAATAAATCTCCTCCTGGAATGGGATTCTCGCTTCCACTTCTGGGTAAACCATAGAAGTACAAACATCCACGGAGTCAGGAATTCCATAATTCAAGTCCCAAAGGTAGGTTCTGTGGTGGGCTGATTCATAAGCTGTTTGTACATCCATCATAAAGCCATTAACGTAAAACATGGCCAATTTCCCTTCTTTTTCCAATGGAGCGTGTAGGACCATCCATTTATTATGGTTTTCTATTTTTGGAAGTGAACCACCTGGATAAGAACCATTGCTTTTAATCTCTTCCTTTTCTCCTTTAAACTGAAGTTCAAGGAGACTGGTATTTCCGTAAGCATCCTGCACTTCTACCTTTACATCTTTTGTTGAATCAGGTTCAACTTGGATTGCTCCACTAAAAACACTGTCAGGATAGTAAAAGTCAAATGGATTGTTAGGAACCCGGTAAAGTTTAGTATATCGGTTTCGATAAGTATGCCTTAAGACAAACCTTCCAATTTCAAAATCAATTTTATCAACATCTATTTCAAAGGTCTGCTTTCCACTTTCATATATTTTAAACAATGGAAAGCCATTGGGATTATACATTCCATCCAGTTTATCATAACCCCGAATCTCAATTCCAACTTTTCCTGTTATGGTTACCGGTTGGTCTACAACGAATTTGTTGCCTCGGTAATTAATCCTTAATTCTGTTCTCTCAAATTTTCCATTGATTCTACTGTTGTATTCCAAGGGGCTTAGGGCAACATCGGCAATTATTGGAGGGGTGCTGTCTTTGATCTCATCAAATCCAAATTTTAATGGATCCAAAGCCCTTTCTAGTGAATCACGGATCTCAAAATGCAAATGGGGACCTCCTGAACTTCCTGTATTTCCAGAATAGGCAATGGTATCCCCTTTGCTTACCCTTAATACCCCGGGTTCGAGGATAACCTCTAAACTGTTTTGTTTGGCCTCAGCCATTTTCTGCCAAATGTATTGGGCTATTTTAGGGGCAAAATCCTTCAGGTGGGCATAAACGGTATATTGACCATTTGGGTGTTTTAAGAATAGCACATTTCCATATCCAAAAGAAGAAACTTTTATCTTTTGGACATAGCCATCTGCTGCAGCGTGAACAGGAAGCCCTTGCCTTCCTTCGGTTTTTATGTCTAAGCCACTATGAAAATGGTTGGACCGGATTTCTGACATGTTTCCAGCCAGGAAATTTTGTTGACCTGGATTTATTGGAAATAGGTAGTAACCTTTTTCCACTTGCCCAGAAGCAGAAAAACAGCTTAGTAATAATAGAAAGAATACCAGGTTTTTATTTAACTTCAAAATCCAACAGCTTTTTATCCTCAATATACCCCTCTAACCGGTCTCCTACATGGACTTTGTTTACACCCACTGGTGTTCCGGTAAATATTAAATCTCCTTTTTTTAAAGTAAAAAATTTGGAGATATATTCTATTATGACCCCAAAATCAAAAAGCATCAAAGAAGAATTACCTTTTTGTGCAAGCTCTCCATTTACATCTAACTTGAAATTGATATCATTAAGGTCTTTAAACTCGCTAATTTGCAAAAAAGAGCCAATAGGGGCAGAACCATTAAAGCCTTTGGCAATTTCCCAGGGAAGTCCTTTTTCTTTGCATTGTAATTGGAGGTCCCTTGCAGTAAAATCAATCCCAATCCCAATTTCATCAAAATACCGATGGGCAAATTCCCTTTTGATGAATTTCCCCTCTTTGTTGATTTTAAGGACAAGTTCTATTTCGTGTTGAACATTATCCGAAAATTCCGGTAAAAAAAATGGCATATTATTTTTTAACAGGGCAGTATCAGGTTTTAAAAATACTACTGGAGCCCCTGGCTTTTCATTTTGTAATTCATTTATATGTTCCACATAATTACGACCAATTGCTATTATTTTCATGCAAGCGGGATTTAATAAGGTGTTGGGACAAATTTCCCACAAAGAAACTATATAAGCATGGATTAATAAAATGTTTTTGATCGATAGTTCCTTTTGGGAAGGATTTCCACTTTCAATAAAAATGCCATTCTGCAATAAAAAAATGGATGAAAGGTTTTCCCTTTGAATCGGAAAAGGTTATTTGTTGGATTCTAACTAGGGTTTTGAAACCTGGTGAAAGGAGAGTTAAATAAAGGTTTTAAAATTGGAAATCAAATGCGCTATTTAATAATGTCCCTATGAGGAAGAATATGCATGGCAGAAGAAATATTGAAAAGAAGGTTAGTAGAGCAATTCAAAAAAAATAAATGGTAAAAAATGAATTTTGATAATTTATTTTTTACCATAACCACTATCTTGATTATTGATTTTGACTTATTTTACCAATGTAGCTGTGGTAATTTTACGTAGGGCTAATAATGATCAAATCTCTTTAAAATAGGGCTCTTTTAGTCTAGTGAGGGGAGGGGAATATAGGATTTGTCACCTTTGACCATAGGCCACTTTTTTTCTTCCCATAATTTTTTTGCTTGAACAATTTTTGATTTTTCCGAGGATACAAAATTCCAATCGATAAATCTTTCTTCTGGAAATGGATGCCCTCCAAATAAGAGGAGATGGCTATTTTCCTTGATTTTTAGGGCACATTGGTTATCAATTTTTGAAACCAATAAATCGCCTGCATCTATTTTATTGTCACAAGCTGTAACGCTCCCTTCCACGATGCATATCCCAATTTCTCCATTTAATTGCCCTGCAATTTCCAAGTCAAAATCTTGATTGGTTTTAATTTCCACCATAAAAAGTTCAGAATGAACGGGCACAGGAGATGATTTTTCAAATGCATTTCCTGCTACCAAAGTAAATGATGCCCCATTTTCTTCCCAATAAGGAAGTTCCCTTGCATCAATATGGTGAAATTCAGGATCCATATCTTCCCTTTCTTTCGGCAAAGCCACCCAAATCTGATACCCATGAAATGGAAAGTTTTGACCTTTACGCAAATGTTGGGGAGTTCTTTCTGTATGAGTAACCCCTTTTCCAGCTGTCATCCAGTTAACTGATCCGGGAGTTATAAGCTGTTTGGTTCCCAAACTATCTTCATGAACCATTTCCCCTTCCAATAAAAAAGTAAGGGTTGAAATACCAATATGTGGATGTTGGTCAATGTCCATGTATTTACCAGGGCCAATGACTGATGGCCCCATATGGTCAATAAATACGAAAGGCCCCACCATTCTTTTTTTTCTGAAAGGTAATAATCTTCCTACCAGAAAATCCCCAATATCCCGACTTCGCTCAGCTATAATGAGATCCAAGGTGGACATGAATTATTTGTTTTGAGATGTGGAACTCCAGGAAGGTACCAAGTTTATTTGGTTTTTTCTAAATTTATACATTAATTTTTGGAATAATGAAAAATGGTTATTGGATTTTCCTTTTTCTTTTGTTTTTCCACTTTTTCTTGTTGGGAAGTTGCTGGATTGTTTGTGAAAAACAATTTGAAGGTCATGGCCTTATCGAACACTTCAATTTCCGATATATCCAATAGGGCAGTTTTAAAGGATTCGTTTCCATATTTTATTTTTACAACCGAATTGGGATCAACAGAACTTTCCTCCAAAAGTTTTAACACATCCTTTGTGAAAAGATTTCTGATAACCATATCGGTTTTATTTTCGGTTATTACCAGATGAGTCTCTTTACCCTCTTTGGAAATTGTATTTTCCTTAGAAACAGAAAGGACGGATTGGATTTTTGAACCACTTTGTACAAATGAAGCTGGTAAATATTCCAGTTTCAATTGCAAATTTGGGGTTAATTCTAATAGTTGTATAAGGTCGGCAGTTTGCATGATCTGGGTATTTAGGGATCAATTATGATATAAGGATAACCATTTTTTGCCAATTTTATACAAGGAAACAATAAAAAATATTGGTTGGTTTGAAAAAAAAATGTATCAACAAAATGTGGTGATTCAATGGTTTTAAGAAAGGTTATTTTTAAATTGTGATTTTAAATATTATAAAATGTTATTAGAATAGTTATAAGTGTATAACGTGTTATCTATCAGTGGGTTTAATGGCAATAAACTTAGATGTTTTGTTGGAGTTAACAATCAAAAATTTACCTTTATTGACTTTTTTCTCTGAATAAAATTTCAATTTTTTGAATACTTTTTTGGCATCCTTCCGGGCCAATTTTATGAAAGTAAAATTAAACTCAGAAATAAAAGAGATTAAAATTCAAGGAAATGGCAATTACGAGAAAATTGTTTTCCAGACGGAAATTAAAAACGAAATCCAGAATTCCAGCATATAAAGAATTAAAAAGGGAAGGGTTTTTTGTCTTTTAATATTATGTATCGATCCTTTTTTTAAAATTCCCGGGGCAGGTCTCCCCTAATAAAATTTGCGGCCTAAAAGTAGGCCTTAAAAATAATGAGAAGGGTCATGGAATTATTTTTTTAATAATCAATGAAAATTATTTAAATGGTGATATGTTTGTTAAATAAATGTTAATCAATGGATCATTAGCAATAACAATGGGAAAATCCAGCTGCTAATGACTTCTCAATCCAAGAATGACATTAAAAGTTTTGCAACAAATCCGGAAAGGAGCAAATCATGAGATGGACCTACAGTATCAAGAATAAACTCACCATTGCTGCTCTTTTAGCAGTAGTGTTTTTTTCTGTATTTGTGAAAAATATTCTTGATGAGGAAAAAGTTTCAGATTTAACAGCTTCATTTTCTACTTTTTATGAAGATAGGCTATTGCCTGAAAGTTATATCTTCCAGCTTTCCGATAAACTTTATCAAAAGCAATTAATAATTCAACAACTTCAACAACCATCAGATTTTTTATTGGAAAAAGAGAAATACCAGTCTCATAATGAATTTATTGATTCTATCTTGGTGGAGTTTGAAAATACATTGTTGACTGAAAATGAGGCGGTTTATTTATCCGATTTAAAGGAGAATATCCTTCATTTGAAATTGATTGAAGAAATATTAGCAAAACCTGACCTCAAACAGGAACGATTCTTATTGGCTAAGAAGCATTCGAAAGCGACATTGAATCAGGCCAAGGATAATTTGAGCAAGCTCTCTGATGTTCAGTTGGCAGTAGGAAAAGCCTTAAATGATTATTCACAAAAAATCCGGTCAGGTAGTTTGGTTTTGACCCGTTTTGAGATGGCCATTCTGGTGGTTTTAGCTTTGTTGATCAATGCATTAATATTTAGTTCGGAAACGGTAAAATCCAAGTTTAGGCAAACTTCCCATTTAAATTAAATCTAGATCAGGAAGGTGGCTTACTATTTTGCCATTTTTTAATACTGAAATTTATTTTTTAAATCCCATTCCAGATTCCCCTTTTTAATTTTACTTTTAAGAACCAATGAATTAAATCTTTTTTTAATGAATAGATCCCGAAAGGAAAGAAAAGTCACCATTACTCATGTGTTTAAAACTATTGTTTGGCCAAGGAGAAAGCACTTGTTTTTTGGATTGGGATTGATCATAATAAGCAGATTGGCTGGTTTGGTTTTGCCGGGTGCCAGTAAATTTTTGATGGATGAAGTGATTCCCAATAATAATATGAAATTGCTAAAATGGTTAGTGATTGCCGTGGGGATTGCAGTTACTATTCAATCAGTTACTTCTTTTGCTTTGACCCAAATTTTAAGTGTAGAAGCTCAGCATTTGATTGCCAAGTTGAGATCAAAAGTCCAAAAGCACATTATCCATCTTCCCATCCGTTTCTTTGATAATGCAAAAACAGGGGAACTTGTTTCACGAATCATGACTGATGTGGAAGGGGTTAGGAATTTGGTGGGAACAGGCTTGGCCCAAATGGTTGGAGGGGTGTTGACTTCTATAATTTGTCTGGTCCTTTTGATCATTATAAGCCCGATGATGACTTTATATGTCCTGGTACCTGTTGTCATTTTTGGGTTGATTTCTTTGAAGGCTTTTGGGAAAATAAGGCCCATTTTTCGGGAGAGAGGAAAAATCAATGCAGATGTAACAGGAAGGCTTACTGAAACTTTGGGGGGAATCCGGGTGATCAAAGGGTTTAATGCTGAAAGCCAAGAAACAAAAACCTTTGAGGATGGAGTGATAAAGTTATTTTTAAACATCAAATCAAGCCTTACTGCCACCAGTTTGGTGACTAGCTCAGCCACATTTTTGCTGGGGATAGCTTCTGCTGGCATTATGGGAATGGGAGGTTATTTTATCATCGAAGGTGAAATGTCTATTGGGGATTTTTTAGCTTTTACCTTATACCTGGCTTTTATGATTGCACCCATAGTCCAGATGAGTAATATCGGAAGTCAATTGACAGAAGCTTTTGCCGGTTTGGACCGGACAGAGGATATTATGAATCTGCCTCTGGAAGAGGATGAAAAAGTTAGGGATATCCAATTGCCAAAAATCCATGGGGATGTTGTTTTTGAAAACGTCCATTTTGCCTATGAAAAGGGAAAGGAAGTAATCAAAGGTGTTAGTTTTGAAGCACCTGCAGGAACAATGACCGCATTGGTGGGAACTTCAGGATCCGGGAAAACAACAATAGCTGGCTTGGCAGCATCTTTTCTTAATCCAAGGGATGGTATTATAACTATTGATGGGCAGGATTTGGCTCAGGTTAATTTGTCCAGTTTCCGAAGCCAATTGGGTGTGGTGCTTCAGGATGATTTTTTGTTTGAGGGGACCATCCGTGAAAATATTTTATTTCCACGTCCAAATGCCGGGGAGAACCGGTTGATGCAGGCCATTCAAGCAGCTTATGTGCATGAATTTACCGATAGGTTTGAGGAAGGTATTGATACCTTAATAGGGGAGCGGGGTGTAAAACTTTCCGGAGGGCAAAAGCAAAGAATTGCCATAGCCAGGGCTATTTTGGCTGATCCCCGGATTTTGATATTGGATGAAGCTACTTCCAATCTGGACACAGAAAGTGAAACCCTGATCCAATCCAGCTTAAAAGATTTGATGAAGGGAAGAACAACCTTTGTTATCGCCCACCGTCTCAGCACCATCCGCCAGGCGGATCAGATTTTGGTCATCGAAAAGGGCAAAATTGTAGAAAGAGGCCAGCATCAGGAGTTGATGGACCTGCAGGGAAGGTATTATGAGCTTTATACTTACCAGGCTAGAATCTAAGGGAAAGTATCAAGTAGCTGGTATCAAGATTTTAGATGATCCCAAGTTGTTGGATGATTTCAACAACCACGATATACAGGATATTAAGGTCCCACAGCTAAGCCGATGGGACTCTAAAACTTGATTCTAAAAATCCGTGTCTGAAGATTTTAAATCCAATTTTTCTATTCAAATATTCCTAAACAGCACATCGTGTCCTTCTGACTGAAGTTTTATTCCACTGGGACGGTTGGTTATCCCTTTTCCTCCCTCATTTCCACCATCTATTCCTGAAAATTCACTTCCCCAAACTTGTTTAATATGTTCGTTGGAATGTACTTTTTGGCCGTTGAAATATAGGGTAACCAATGCTTTTTCAATAAGTTTTCCGGTTTCTCCAAATCGGGCGGACCGGAATACGATATCATAAGCATTCCAATTGCCCAATCCATAATAAATATGGTAAGGAGCAGCTTTTTCATTAATGATGGCAGCCATTCCATGGGTAGTTGAATCTCCGTCTAAAACCAGAATTTCATAGCGGTTTTGGAGATAAACCCCGCTATTACTTCCTTCATTTTGAATCAAAAATTCAACATGCAACCTAAAGTCGCGAAACTTTTCTTTGGTTACAATGTCTTCAGCTCCATATTTTTCATTTGTTCCTGCAGGGGCATTGCTGCTTAAAGCTGGTCCATCATTCACAGGATCTGCAACTATTTGCCATTTAATAGGAAGTGTGGCCGCTAACCTCGGCCCCTCCCAGTAAGTCCATTTTTCATGCAACAATTCCTTACTTCCATCGAAAAGAAGTTCCGCATTTTGTGGCATTTCAGCACCAACCCCCAAATGATTTTGGGCATATGGGCATAAGATTGCTTTAATGAAATAATGAATAATAAGAAAAAGATCTATAAGGCTTTTACTTTAATTGATGTGTCCATTTTGGGTTTGGTAAATTGATTTAGCTAAAATATAAGTAAACTAAATAAAAATTTCATCTCCGGTCAAAACACCATTTTTGGCCATTTTCAAATTAACCCTAAAAAATCCTATCCATTATTTGCCATTTTTCGCCTTCAGGTACTCCTGGGAGCCCCTTTTGATATTTCCACATCAAATTTTCCCATTCCTGGACTTTAGGATTGTCAGCATCCATCTGGGCTTTCTTTTCAAAGGAAAATCCTTCATCGGCCTCGATTAACATGAATAATCTCGTTTTCCAGCGGAAAATTTCCATATTTTGTATACCTGCATTTTTAATACTTTCTAGTATTTCAGGCCAGACTTTTTGATGATATGCCTCATATTCTTTAATCAATTGAGGGTCATCTTTCAAATCTAATGTAAGAGCGTATTTTTTGGACATTTTGATTCAAATGTATTTCAAATAAAATGGGGATGTCCGATGGCTTTGCCTTCGGATTTTTTAAAGTTGAGCCTTGGTCTCCAAGAATTTGACTTTTAGCTTTTCACATTCGGTTTCGAGCTTCCAGCCTTAGGCTTTCTGCTTTCGGCCTTTGACTTTCGGCTTTCAGCTTTATGCTATCTATATCTAAAGAAGATTTTCAGTGAAGTTTCATTCCCAAATCCCTAAGAAATGCCATAAAATTTAGCTGCAGTTTTGCCTATGATATCTTCTTGTTCTTCCTGACTCAATGATTGGATAAAGTTCCGGACTATTTCAATATTTGACGGATAAGTAGATGCTACCAAAGCCACCGGCCAATCGGATCCAAACATCAATTTTTTGCTGCCAAATGCTTCTAATGCAACTTCCATATAGGGCTTGAAATCCTCTTTTTTCCAATTATCCCAATTGGCTTCAGTAACCATCCCTGAAACTTTGCAATTGACGTTATCAAATGAGCCCATTATTTTCATCTGTTTGGCCCATTCATCTATCTTTCCATCTTTGATATAAGGTTTGGCCAAGTGGTCAATCACAAAAGGCTGGTTGGGGAAACTTTTGACCAGATCAATTGCTGCTTCCAAATGGTGCGGGAAAATCAAAATGTCATAAGTGTAATCCAATTTACCCAATTTGGTCAAACCTTCTCTAAAATCCTTTTGCTCCATCAATTCAGGAGGTTGACCTTGTAAAATCATTCGGAAGCCGGCCATATTTTCTTCCTGCTTATAATTCTCCAGATCCTTTTGAACACCCTTTGAACTTAAGTCAACCCAGCCTACAACTTTTTTGATCCATGGATTTTCCTGGGCTAGCCTAAGCAAAAATTCATTTTCACTCAAAGATTCATCAGCCTGAACGACAACAGATCCATCAATTCCTTCCTTATCCAAAAGAGGTTTTAAATCAGAGGGGAGAAAATCCTTTTGGATCTTTGACATACTTTGGTCAATCCATTCATGCTTTACGGGTTCGTATTCCCAAAAATGCTGGTGGGCGTCTATTTTCATATCATGATTTTTATGTGGTTATAAAAAAACTGGCTACCCCATGGGGTTGCCAGTTTAAAATAAAGGAGTCATTGTTAACCTTTGTAATTAACAGCTACTTGTTTGGAAGTACCTAATCCATCAATGCCTAATTCCACTTCGTCCCCTTCTTTGAGGAAAGTCGGTGGATTCAGGCCAAGACCAACGCCAGCTGGGGTACCTGTGGAAATAATATCACCAGGTAACAAGGTCATATAATTGCTTAGATGACTGACTAAAGTTGGGATGTCAAAAACCAGGTCAGAAGTATTGCTATCTTGCAGCATTTCTCCGTTTCTTTTTAGCCACAGTCTTAAATTATGAGGATCTTTTATTTCATCTTTGGTCACCAAATAGGGGCCAAGCGGGGAGAAGGTATCATTGCTTTTTCCTTTTACCCATTGCCCACCATGGTTAAGTTGATAATCTCTTTCTGAAACATCATTCAATAAGCAATATCCAGCCACATAGTCCATGGCATCTTTTTTATCCACATAGCTTGCTCTTTTTCCTATCATAACGGCCAACTCCACTTCCCAATCCGTCTTTTCTGACCCTCTTGGAATGATGATATTGTCATTGGGACCGGTAAGAGATGATGTGGCTTTCATAAATATTACCGGTTGTTTAGGCACTTCCATACCACTTTCTTTGGCATGAAGCGAATAGTTCAAACCTATGCATATGATTTTGGAAGGTCGCTTGATAGGAGGGCCGAGTCGAGTTTCCTTATTTACTTCGGGGCATTCTCCTTCATGATCTTTTAACCAGGCTGATAATCTTTTTAAACCATCCTTATCTAAAAAATCTTCCGTCCAATCTTCTCCAAAAGCACTACAATCAATCCAAGTTCCGTCTGTTTTTTCTATTCCGGGCTTTTCTTCACCGGTATTTCCAAATCTTAATAATTTCATTTCTATTTATTTTGGTTTAGACTGCTTGTTAACAGTCATGGTTTTGAATTATGTTCAAATAATTTGACCTTTGTTTTAAGTTTTTAAATTTAAGAAACCACCATCTATGGGATAATTTCCTCCGGTTAGGAAGCTGGCTTCGTCAGAGGCAAGGTAAAGGGCCATGCTTGCAATTTCCTCTGGTTTGCCCATTCTACCAATTGGTTGTGTGGCGGCTAGTTTATCAAACATTTCCTTTTCTTTTCCTGGATAGTTTTTGGCTAAAAATCCATCCACAAATGGGGTATGCACCCTTCCAGGAGATATAGCATTGCAACGGATATTATAATCCACATAATCCCTTGCAATAGAAAGGGTCATGGAAAGCACCGCACCTTTGGTCATGGAATAGGCAAAACGGTCTGCCAAGCCCATGGTGGATGCTACCGAAGCCATATTGATGATAGAACCGCCCTTTTCTTTCATTTTTGGCAAGGCAGCCAAGGTACAATTATAAATCCCTTTAACATTCACTTCGTACAGCCTGTCAAAATCTTCCTCCTTGGTATTTTCAAGGTTCCCTACATGAGAAATTCCCGCATTATTGATCAATACATCCAAATTTTCGGGGATACTTTCCACTAAAGATTTTACAGCTGCTGTTTTGGAAACATCTCCTTGTAAAAAACTGACTTTAAGACCCTTTGCTGTTAATTCTTCCTGCACTTTTTCCCCAGCTTTTTGGTCAAAATCTATAAAATAAACTTGACCACCCTTTTCGGCAAATTTTGTGGTCATGGCCAGGCCAATTCCGCTAGCCCCTCCGGTTATTAAAATGGTTTTATTTTGCATGTATTACTATTTTTCAAATCAACTAACAAAACTTGAAAATAGATGTTTCAGATTAAATAGCCATCCTGTAGGTTGCTGTATTTTCAATTTGGAGAATTTAAATGAATTTCCTCCAACAATACCTGTCCATGATTAAAATCGTAAGCTTTAAGAGATTGGGGTTTCATTTTAATACTGTAGCCGGGAAAAGTAGGGACTTGATACTTTCCATTTTTTATTTTTACAGGATCAATGAAATGTTCGTGCAAATGACCCACATATTCAATCACCCGGTTTTCCATAGTCCCGCTAATAAAGATAAAATCCAACATTGAAAGAGGTTGAACATATTCGCAAAGACCTACACCAACATGAGGGCAAATAGGGACATTATTTTTTTTGGCGATAAGCATTATGGCAAGGTTTTCATTTACTCCAGTCACGGGGCAACTATCAATTTGACAAATTTGTAAAGCACCAGCCTTTATCAATTGTTTAAAGATCACCCGATTTTGACCGTGTTCACGAGTCGCCACCAAAATTGGCTTTACAGCATCGCTGATCGTTTTATGGCCAAAAATATCATCCGGCCTTGTAGGTTCTTCTATCCACAAAGGCTTGAACTGGGCCAGGGCTTTCAAGTTTTCAATGGCTTCATCAACTTCCCACCTTTGATTGGCATCCATCATCAGGTACATTTCATCTCCTATTTCTTCCCGGATAATCGCTGCCTTTCTTAAATCGTCCTGAAGATTGGAGCCCACTTTCATTTTGATATGCTTCCAGCCCTCTTCCTTGGTAAGTACTTCGGTGATATAGCTGAAATCTATGCAGGAAAGAAGTTGTTCAGGGGACATTTCCCCCAACAATCTCCAAAGGGGTTTTTGCTTAGCTTTGGCGTAGAGATCCCATACTGCATTGATGAGTGCTCCTGCGGCAAGGTGAATCACACCTTTTTTAGGGCCAAGCCATCTGATTTGGCTGTCACTATTGATGAGCGCCCATGTACGCTGTGATAGCTTCAAGAGATTTTCCAACCACTTGGGGAGCTATGGCTTTTATGGCTGCACAACAGATATCATTTCCCCTGCCAATAGTAAAAGTCAATCCATGACCTTCCAATCCCGGTTGATTAGTTTTTAATATGATATATGCTGCAGAATAATCCGGATCAGGATTCATGGCATCGGAGACAAGTTTTTCTCGGCTGGTGGGAAAACGGATATCCTTTACTAAAAAAATCTCCTATTTTTTTGCCATTCTTATTGGCTTTTGGGTTTGATAAAATTTTTTCAAATTTTTACTTTTTACAAAAGTGGTGCTATCCAAATTTTTATTGTTTCACATACTATTTTTGCCTTATTATTATCTTAGGTTAATTAAAAAGGTAAAATTTGCTAATGAATTTTCTTTTTTTAAATTGCAATCGATTGCATGAGAGGGAGGAATCTTTTTGTGATGAGCCAGTTGACAAGGAATTCAATAAATAACCAAATTTTTAACCCCTATGAAAGCAAAATTACTTGAAAGAAAAAGTCCTTTTGACCGGTCATTTACAGTAGCCAAACATTCATATTCTAACTTTTTGGATGTCTGGCATTATCACAGCGAACTGGAGTTAGTTTATATTATAAAAAGCACTGGTACACGTTTTATCGGAAATAATATCCAAAAGTTTAAGGAAGGTGATTTGATATTAATTGGGGAAAACCTGCCTCATCTCTGGCAAAATGACCCCGAATACTTTGAAAAAAAAAATGAGTTGCATGCTGAAGCTTACAGCATTCATTTTAACCAAAATTTTGCTGGGAAATCCTTCCTACAAATGCCTGAGTTAACCCCATTGCGAAGATTAATGGACCGGGCCAAACAAGGGATAAATTTCAAAGGAGAAATAAGGGGAAAAGCTGTAACTCTCCTTGAGAAAATGGATCAGGCCAAGGGACTTGACAAGTTAGTCATGTTATTGGAGCTTCTGGGTACACTTTCTCAGGAGACAAAATATGAGCTGTTAAGCAATGAAGGCTTCACCTTCCCGCTCCATAATTCTGGAGATGATAGGGTTGACAAAGTTTACTCCTTTACTTTCAATAATTTCAAAAGGAATATTTCCCTGGAAGAGGTGGCCAATTTGGTTCACCTTAATCCAACGGCATTTTGCAGGTATTTTAAGAAAGCAACCCAAAAGCCTTATTCCCGGTTCTTAAATGAAATCAGGATAGGATTTGCTTGTAAGTTGTTGATGGAAGAAAAAAGGAATATATCAGAAGTTGGTTTTGAATGTGGTTTTAATAATCTTTCCAACTTCAACAGGCAGTTTAAAAATGTCATGGACATATCTCCATCAGAATATGTGAAAAAGCATAAAATCCATCAATAATTTTTATTTGAATTTTCCATTTCTGGATCTAAAGGACAAATTTCTTCCGGTAATTCCACTTCAATCGTATGGTGTGAAAAAGGGTATCCTTTGAGGACTTTTTTTACACTATTTTTTACATCAATGACCTCTTTCAATTGTTGGATATGTTTTAGCTTGATGTGGGCAGTAAAGACATGTTTTTCCCCATCCAATGACCAAATATGAATATGGTGAAGGGATTCCACATGTGGGATTTTTTGTAATTCCTCCATGATTTCTTCCTCATTGATTTCCTTGGGGCTTGCCTGGAGAAATACATAAATGGTGTCTTTTAATCTTTTAAATACATTCCAAAGGATAAACAGGGAAATACCTAAGGACAAAGCCGGATCCACATATGGGGTTTTGACAATCAGTAAAACCAAAGCCCCTAAAAGAACTGCTACCCAGCCAAGTACATCTTCCAATAAATGCCAGGATACCACTTTTTCATTCAAGGTCTTACCATGGCTGAGCTTGTAGGCAGCATATCCATTAACTGCTACCCCAATAAGGGCAAATATCAACATGCCTTTTGCGTCGGAAAATTCCGGGGTAATTAACCTTTGGATGGCTTCCTTGATAATAAAAACACCTCCTACAATTAGGATCAGGCTGTTGATCAGGGCACCTAACAGAGAAAATCTTTTAAAGCCAAAGGTAAAAGTACTAGTGGCTTTTTGGGTCGATTTTCTGGCTAAATACCATGAAATCCCTAAAGAAATGCTGTCCCCTAAATCATGCAACGCATCTGATATAATGGCGATACTATTGGTGTAAAATCCCCCAATAAATTCCAAAATCGTAAACCCCAAATTGAGGAAAAATGCCAATTGGATGTTTTTTTTGGGATGATGATGTTCTGACATAATTTTTTATGGAGTTTGTTAAAACTAGTAAAAATAATTTGGTGCTTACCAAAGAATTGGGTGATAAAAAGCTGTGCTTTTGATAATCCCCTGGTGGGTTTCTTTACAGGAAAATCAGATCAATCAAAGGCAAAAGAGGCAAGATCATTGATTAAAAAGTTCAAACCGATAATTATGATAATTCATTCTGGCCACTTGAAAACATGTTAACAAGAATGGGGATCCTTGTTTTTAAATAAGCTGATTTTTATAATCCTTGTAGGTAATTATAATATTTAATCATTTCCATTAATTTTTTGAAATCTAATTCCATTTTCACCTGTTTGAGATGTTCAACATTCGCCAAGGCTTTATAAATATTAAGTGGGTTATGGGTGCTTTTGAATTTGCTGACAATAAAAATTAAGTTCTTTTGCCTTCCCTTAGTTAACCCTTGGAAATAATTATTCTCTTCTCGGTCTTGTTCCAGCAATACCTGCAATTCTTCTGGTATTTCCATTCCAAAAGAGAATCTTTAATATTTTAAAGATAACAGGCAGCAAAATTTTAATTTAACCTTTTCCCTTAATGAGTTTATTTACAAGAATAGACCAATATTCATTGCTTTTTATCAATGCTGTCCAGATTTCCACACAACCCACTGAACAAATAATCCTTCGGTTATCATCCTCTAAAAATTTACGGCCTATTTCTTCCGGTAAAGGGAAATAGTATTGCTAAATATTAAAATCAAATTTTTCCAGTTTGGAGTTTATAATTTTCAAATTTGATCAGGTTTATTATTAATGGGCCCTAAAGTGGGTGCTTTTTGGAGATTTTATCTGGATTAATTTTTGGATGAGATCCAACATCCTGTTGGAATATCCGGATTCATTATCGTACCAACCAATAATTTTCACAAAGTTTCCTTGAACTACTGTTAAGTCTGAATCAAATATGCAGGAATACGGATTTCCGATAATGTCGGAAGAAACAATAGGATCCTCGGTATAGGCTAAAATTCCCTGCATTGATTCTTTTGAAGCACTTTTAAAGAGTTTTTTGATTTCCTGTAGGTTGGTTTCCTGCTGGAGAACTACATTTAATTCGGTCAATGACCCATCAGGAACTGGAACACGATAAGCCATGGCATGGAGTTTTCCTGAAAGGTGGGGGAGGACCAATTCTACCGCTTTGGCAGCATTGGTTGTGGTGGGAATGATAGAACAGGAAGCTGCCCTTGCTCTTCTTAGATCACGGTGTGGGGCATCTTGAATATTTTGATCGGCTGTATAAGCGTGGACTGTGGAAATAAATGCCTTATCCACACCATAGGCATCGTCCAAAATTTTGACCATTGGAGCCAGGCAATTGGTCGTGCAGGAGGCATTGGAAATAATTGTTTCTTCGCCAGAGAGGATTCCTTCATTCACACCCAGAACAACGGTAGGGATATCCTTGCTTTGGGCAGGTGCTGAGATGATCACCCTTTTAGCACCGGCTACCAAGTGTCTTTCGGCCCCTTCCCGGTGGGTAAATCTCCCAGTAGCTTCAATGACCAAATCCACATCAAGGGATTTCCAGGGCAAGTCAGCTGGATCTTTTTGACTATACATGCGGACCTTTTGGCCTTTGACCGTGATTTGGTCTTCCAAGACCTGTATTGGGGCTTCAAATTTTCCATGGATAGAATCGTATTTGAGCAAATGCACCAAGGTGTTGGTATCCATCAGGTCATTAATAGCAACCACTTCTATATTTTTCTTTTCTAATAATAATTTAAAAGTCAATTTGCCAATCCGTCCAAATCCATTAATGGCTACCCTTAATTTTGTCATTGATTTTTTATTGCTTTTTGTAGTGGTGAAATTACTAAAGTAACTGTAATTTCACCACAAGAATATTTTTATAGCTAATATCCAATAGGTTAAAAACAAAAAGCCAAATAATTTTTGGCAGTGTTTTGCATTGTAAATTTAAGCCTCTATATTTGCATCACCTTACAGAAAGGCACGGATAGTAAAACAAACTGGTCCGTTCGTCTAGGGGTTAGGACGCATCCCTTTCACGGATGAAACACGGGTTCGATTCCCGTACGGACTACCACTTTACATCCCGCTTTTCTGTATCAAGGTCCGTTCGTCTAGGGGTTAGGACGCATCCCTTTCACGGATGAAACACGGGTTCGATTCCCGTACGGACTACTAAACAAAGTGATGTAATCATCATTTTCTGATTGCTTATAGCATGATGAATTTTTGTTTTATGGTTGTTAGTGGTTAAAGTGAATGAAAGCCGATCTTTAATAAGGGTCGGCTTTTTTTGTTCTATAGCTAATCCAATTCCTGTAACCATTTTTTAATACCAATAAAAAAAAATTTTTTATTGTAATTTTATGAAAAATGCTAATCCTTGAAAGGAATAAATGAATAAGGTTTCATAATATAATAAAAAAGAGTTCAGTTATATTATTAAATAATAATTGAAATTGGCATATCCTTTGTAAAGAAAATTATAAATCTAAACACTAATTTTTAACTAATATGATTATGAAAAAAGTATTAACATTAGTCGCTGTAGCAGGAATGCTTTCACTATACTCCTGTGGAAATGAAAAAAAAGACAGCGCTGAAGAAAAAATGGAGGAAGCAGGTGATGCTGTAGAAAACACAATGGAAGATGCTGGTGAAGCCGTAGACGAAGCGGCTGAGGATGTAAAAGAAAAAGTTGAAGAAACAACTGAAGAAATTGAAGGTGACGGAAATAATTAATCCTTATCCTGAAGTTAAAAACATAATATAAGGTGCCTTATTTAAGGCACCTTTTTTTAGCAATATAAAATACACTCTTTCATTTTATAGGTTATCATTTACTCCCTAAATGAATATCTTTTTCAAATGGTAGAACCTTGTACCCTTACAAATAAAATAATTGTTAATACTTTCCCGTAATAATAAATTCTCAATTTCTTACTGGGGCAGGTCGTTTCCCACATAGGCATTGGGATTTACTCTAGGGATATTTGCATTCCACTTAGAGTTGATGTTTTCGATGATCAAATTAGTCAAAAAGGCATTTCCCCTTCCATTAGGATGAATCCCATCAAGAGAAATTCCCCCAGTAGGTGGGATGATGCTATTAGTTAAACTTACCCCTCCAGCATTCAAATTTCCTGCAGTAGCTTGTTCCACCAATTGGGCGGCGTCCACCATTACCAATCGATCACTATTTGAATTTACAGCAGCCTCTATGTAGCTATTAAAAGAATTGATCTTGGCCATGATTTCTTTTTGCTCATCGGGAATCAAAATGAAGCGATCTTCTACGGGGAAGGTTAGCCCCCTAATCCCTTGAGGATTTTGGGAAGATGGCATCCCCAAAGTTTGGGATAAGGCTAATACTGTTTTATCACTTTCTTTGCTTTGTCTTATTGAGGGTAAGCCCAGTATACTTAAATCCGTTAAACTTTCATCTTCCATTACGAAGGGATTTTGGCCGGTTTCAAAGGTGATGGTTCGGTATTGCATTTCCTCTTGTGAAATTAACCCATTACTTGCAGCTTGGGCTAGGCCTCCATTGTATAATGCATAGCTTAAATTTGCTTGGTTGGCCTCTGTTTCTGATAATGGAAGGGCATTGATGGGAACAAGGTTAAAATGGGGCAAAATATTGATATTAGGTATGTTTACCACTACCCCCTTTGCATTGGAATTGGCATTTAAGATGGTTCCCAAAGCGGCAGTGAATTGGGATTGAAAATCGGCATCAGATGTTAATATTGCAGGGTTTGACGCACCTCCAACGGCATAGCCAATCACATCATTGGCACCCAGCCAAAAGGTGAAAAAAGTTCCACCGTTGGCCAAAGCCATCGCTGCATCCCCGATAACTGTTGAAGTACCCGGATCACTTGCAAATCGGGCATATAAGGGATTAAATGCTGGGTTTTGTTCACTATTTGGCCCCCCCGTCAATGGTGTTAAAGCCAGCCCCAAAGTAATTCCTGGTACTCCAAAATTGTTTAATTGGGATACTTCACCTGTATAGGCCATTGGGATATCACCTGGTCCAATGGGTTCAGGAGTTGCATTTCCTGTTGCAGGATCTATGGTCAATATCAATCTTCCCAGGGGCCCATTCGGTCCCATCGTGTAAAAACCGTTTTCTGAATTAATATCCGGTATATTAAATTCTCCACCATTGACCAATTTTAATTGATCCGCCAAAATAACAGGAAAGGAGTTTTGTTGGCCACGGTTATAAAGAGCAGCATCCATATATCCAGCAGTAATTGAATTCCCTACAGAAATCATTTTTGAAAAATCAGCATTCCCCGGGGTTGGTTCATTGGAGGGGAGTTCAGGAAAATCATACTGACAGGCTGTGAAAAAAAAACTTGTTAATAGAAAGAAGGTTTTACATTTATTTTTCATGGCTTCAGTCCGGTTTAATTTAACAACTCATCAAAAGTGATGGACATATAGTAAATTGCTCCGGTTAGCGGCCCTCCAAAATTGTAAAAATATCGGTTGTTTAAAATATTAGCGCCCCCAATTTTTAGTTTTGTTTTAGAGTCGGGATACCTAATACTTAACTGAGCATCCAAATTTTGGATTGAAGGGACTTTTCCCTGAGCAAATGAGGATTCCCACCTGAAATCACTTTGGAAACGGTAGGAAATATTAAATCCAAGGTTTTCAGTTAACTTCCTATTGGTAAAGGAAAGGTTGATTTTGTGCTCTGGTGTGTTGAAATCATTGAGGAACCCTTCCTGAATATCGGATAAGAGTTTATTATAATTGTAGTTTCCACTTAATGTGAAGTTTTTGGGAAGATTATAGGTTACTCCCAAAGTTGCTCCATTTGCTTTTACGTTATCACCCTCGATATTTGTATATGTGGAGAAAGTGTTTTCTTCCCCAATAGTGGTAACAGGCGTTAGTAGGCTAGGGGCATTTACAGCATTAATAGCTAGTTGTTCCATATTGATTGGGTTAGGATAAACTGGACCTGGTGCTTTTCTTACAGCTGTCTGAGTAATAAAATTATCATATAAACTGTAATAATAGGCCACATCAATCAACAGCCTGCTATCTGCCAATAATCCTCTATAACCTATTTCCACAGCTTTTACTTTTTCAGGTCTAAGTTCCGGCAAAGAATTGACTGGTTTTAACAAAGAGGTTGCTTCAGGAGAAACTGGGCTGGCTCCAGCCCCAACTGCTGCTGCATATTCATTTGCTGAGGCTAAAGAAAAGGCATTATTGAATATGTCGTATTTGTTCCTGTAGTAAGGGAGACCTCCCAATAATCTCATTGAAACAACATTGAGGTCAATATGTTGTCCCTGTGTGTCAGGCATTCTAAAACCAGTTTGATAGGACATTCTGATATTACTGTTTCCCTGACTGATCACGGCTGAAACTCTGGGGCTAAATTGGCCTTCAAAATTTTCGTTTTTGTCATAACGAATAGACCCCATCAGCTTTAGTTTTTCATTTAGCAACTGCTTGGATGCCTGAACAAAGCCCCCATATTCCGTAATGGTAATATCATTTCCCTTTACATCTGCGTAAACGGTACCGTTAGAATTCAGGTCATATAAGCGATAAGTAGCTCCAATTTGCATGTCTAAAAAAGGAATTTCCTCCTTAAAATTGTATTGTCCTTCTGCCAAATACATTTTTGATTTTTCATTGAAAAGGGAGCCTGTAGGAATAAAATCTGATCGGACGCTGGCTTGTGCCTCCTCAAACTCTGGTGTTCCAGGAAGAATCCGACCTTGATCTGCAAAATTTCTGGCTGCTTGGTGGGCAGCAGCTTGTTGAGTTGTTGACCCAAATTCTCCTCCCGGAACCCCTTGTTGGGCAAGAGCACCCATATAAGCAAGGGTATATTCTCCAAACCAAGTTGAATTATCCTTCCAAATGCTGTTAATATTTACTCCAGTAATATCAGCTATATAGGAGTCTCCTGAGTTATCCCTGGTGGTATAGCCTCTGAGGAAGAAATTGTCACCCTTTAATTCCAATTTATGTTGGGTGATAGCAAAGTTTTTTAAGGAATACCGTTGGGCACCGGTATATACGGAGGTTCCTGAACCGAAATTGAGGGAATAGGAGAGTTCTAAAAAGTCATTTAACCTGTAATTCAATGAACCACTTATCTTATAATTTGCTGCATTATAGTCTACCAAATATCTTTCATCATATCCCGTTCGTGATACCACCTGGTCAGGGATACTGCTCACATAGGCACTTAGACCTAATGCTTCAGCTTGTTGTTGGATAGTGGATAGATTTCTTAATAGTCCAATATTACTGGAAACTTCATCTCCAAATACGTGGACCCTATTTGCCCCTGGGTTAAAGGGTAGGTTGCCCTGGCTGCTAATATTTAAATCTGTTTTATCAGTTCCATACCAGTCAGTGGCTCGCATAAATGTACCATTGATTTTGAAAGCCCACTTGTTATTGAATGCTTTTGCATAGCGAATGGAACCCTCATACATAGGTCTAGGAGCACCAGTAGGTTCTTCAGCATTGCTGTTGAAATGGTTCATTCCCTGTTTGTAATAAGCACTTAATCCTTGGTATTCAAATGGGCTTTTACTTGTTACCAATAGGATACCATTAAATGCATTAGGTCCATATAAGGCTGATGATGCCCCTGGAATAAATTCCACACTTTCCACGTCCAACTCCGATGGTCCGTTCAGGTTTCCAATAGGAAAATTAAGCGCTGGTGCCTGAGTATCCATGCCGTCTATCAATTGAACGAAACGGATATTTCCTGTGGAATTAAACCCTCGGGAATTGAGTATTTGAAAGTTGATAGAGGAAGAAGTAATGTCCACACCTTTAAGGTTTGCAATACTTTTATAATAGGTGTCGCTGGCATTTTCTCTGATGCTAAGGATATCCATTTTTTCGATAGAGATAGGGGAGGTCAGAATGCTTTCTTCTACTCTTGAGGCAGAAACTACAACCTCCTGGCCCAAAAGTGTTTGTTCCTGAAGTTGAACATTTAAGTTTTTAGTTTCAGCACTTGAAATTCCAATTTCCTCTTTAGCATAGCCAACCATGCTAAATATTAAGGTAAGGGGTGGGGATTGATTAATTTCCAACAAAAAGTTACCATCCAAATCTGTAGTGGTGCCGATGATTGTTCCTTTGACCTGGATATTAACCCCAATCAAAGGTTCATTATTTTCCCCATCTTTTACCGACCCTGAAATGCTGGTTTGGGCAATGACATTATCGGTAAAAAAGGACAAGAATATTGACAGCAATATAACTGGCAAACATCCAATTGAAAAAAAAGTTTTCATGATTAATATTGGGAATTGGGTTGGACATTTTTGGTTAATTTTTGTGGCGTTGCTTATATTAAATATAACTTAATAAGTTGATTAATAGGGCTTTTTATTGGATTATTTTGGGGTGATAATATAAGCTGTCCCAGTAAAAGAAATAAAATCAGCAAATGAATAGGAAGAAATCAAAAAAAAAGCAACCATTTTGGTGGTTGCCTTCGAGGAGAATGTAGTTAAAATAATGCTTTATTTATTTCCTTTCTTATTTTCTTCATTTACATGGGTTACCAAACGGTCACAAAGATCCTTAATTTCCTCAGACATATATTCATCTCCGGTACTATTTAGGAGAGTTTGCGCCATACCTCCCAAAATATCTATATAAAACCTTTTCATTTCGGCCATAGACATATCCTCAGTCCAAAGATCAATCCTTAGGGTACTGTGATTTAGGTTGTCCCATATATTTAAACTAATGCTTTTAGTAGATTCAGCACCTTCACTTTCCTTATCAGTGGCATCCCATTCAATGGATTTTGGAAGATTTTTTTCGTCCAGGTTTACTTTAAAATTTATCTCAGAGTTTTTCATAATGCAATGTTGGATAATAAACTGCAAAAATAGTAAACAAATTGGGGAGTTCATGAAGTTTTAAATTAAAACTAATCCTACTTCCATTTTTCATCGCAAAGAATAATTTTCCTTCTTATAAGAATAGAAAAGAATAATAAGGCCAAACAAGTATACAAGATTTTGATTAGGATAATTGAGTTGCCCCATTTACTAAATAGAACTATACCAATGACATAAATTAACCACTCGTTAAAGTCATTTAAGCCCAGAATTGGGTTGTTTGAAATATTCCAGGGACTCAGCTTAAACACTTTTGAAACTTTCCAGTTAATTAATCCAGAAAAGTAAAACTTATGCATTTAATAATAAAACTGATATTTATTTTGACAGGTTTATCAAATGACCCGCCAGCGGATTTTATCCTAGGGTCTTGGTACACCGAGGAAAAAGCTGCATTGATAGGATTTTCAAAAAATGAACAAGGATATTTTGGTGAAATTATTTGGCTTAAAGATTCCTTGAAAAGTGGAAAAACAAAAGTTGATGAAAATAACAAAAATCCTAATCTCCGTAAAAGGCCCATATTGGGAATTCCTATAGTCTGGGGATTAAAATATGAAGATGGTAATTGGGAAGGGGGGAAGTTGTATGATCCCCAAAGTGGATCAACCTATAATTGTCAGATCAAAGTAAAGGATACATTAACCATAGAAGTTAGGGGATATTTAGGTTTGCCGGCATTCGGCCGTTCTGTTTATTGGACAAAAGTTGAAAAATGAGGTGATTCTTGAAAATTCCAATTAAACCAATTTCATTTCCGTAACTTCCCCAGAGACGATCAGTCTTCCCTCTGTTTTAGATTGGATTTCCTCGATACTTACCCCTGGAGCTCTTTCCAAAAGTTTGAAACCTCCCTCAGGCAAAACCTTTAACACAGCCAAATCCGTTACAATTTTATTGACACATTTAATCCCAGTAATAGGCAGGGTGCATTTTTTCAATAATTTGGATTGACCGGATTTGCTGCAATGTTGCATAGCAACAATAATATTTTGGGCTGCAGCTACCAAATCCATGGCACCCCCCATTCCTTTGACCATCTTTCCTGGTATTTTCCAGTTGGCAATATCCCCGTTTTCGGAAACTTCCATGGCCCCTAATATGGTAAGATCAACATGGCCTCCCCGGATCATTGCAAAGGAATCTGACGAATTAAAAAGTGCTGAACCTTTGACCATGCTGATGGTTTGTTTTCCGGCATTGATCAGGTCAGGGTCCACTTTGTCCTCGGTAGGGAAGGGGCCAACGCCCAAAAGCCCATTTTCAGAATGAAGCACAACTTCCAGTTCATCGGGAATATAATTGGCCACGAGGGTGGGAATTCCAATTCCCAAATTAATATATTGGCCATTTTTTATTTCACGGGCAATGCGCTGTGCTATTTGTTCCTTATTGAGCATTATTTTGGATTTAAAGTTGCTTAAAAATGGAAATTTTATTTTTCCCGGATAGTCCTTTTTTCTATCCGTTTTTCATAATCCCTTCCCTGGAAAATCCGCTGGACAAAAATCCCAGGGGTATGGATTTGATTGGGATCCAATTCCCCCGCAGGAACCAATTCTTCCACTTCAGCTATTGTGATTTTACCTGCAGCTGCCATCATGGGGTTAAAATTCCTTGCTGTTCCTTTAAATATGAGATTCCCTGCTGTATCTCCCTTCCATGCCTTTACCAATGAAAAGTCTGCCTTTAGCCATCTTTCTAAAATGTATAATTTTCCGTCAAATTCCCTGATTTCTTTTCCAGCTGCCACTTCCGTTCCTACGCCTGCAGGAGTGAAAAAGGCTGGAATGCCGGCTCCTCCTGCCCGGGTTCTTTCTGCCAGGGTGCCTTGGGGAATCAATTCTACTTCCAGTTCTCCACTTAATAATTGTCTTTCAAACTCTACATTTTCGCCAACATAGCTGGAGATCATTTTTTTGACCATCCTTTTGACCAGCATCAATCCAATGCCAAAATCATCTACGCCAGCATTGTTGGAAATGCAGGTCAAACCGGAAATGTCCTTTTCCAAAAGGGCTTGGATACAATTCTCAGGAATTCCGCAAAGGCCAAAACCACCCAACATCAAAACTGCATTGCTGGGAATATCCCGAACAGCTTCTTCTGCATTTTTTACTGTTTTATTGATCATGTTCCTTGTTTTGGCTAAGAAATTAATTAAAAATTTGCTTTGCTTTTTGCTTGTCTTTCTCCAATTGGGCTTTTAATTCATCTAAATTTGCAAATTTTCTTTCCGGTCTCAAAAATTCTTTAAAATAAACTGTGATTTGCTGATCATAAAGATTGCCCTCATAGTCAAATAAATGAACTTCGATGGTTTTTTCCAATCCATCCACGGTGGGCCGGTTGCCTATATTAAGCATTCCCTGGTAAATTTCATCCTTTACTTTAATGTGGACTGCATAAGCCCCATCACTGGGGATCAATTTATAATTACTAGGTACATGGATGTTGGCCGTGGGAAAATCAATTGACCTTCCTATTTGTTGGCCTTTGATAACAATCCCATTGATTTCATATTCCCTGCCCAAAAATTCATTAGCCACCTGGATTTCCCCTGATTCCAGGGCCATCCGGATTTTGGTACTTGAAATTCCAACATGATCTACATCGGCCCTTGGGATTTCTTCAATGTCAAACCCATATTTTTCCTTGTTGGCCTGGAGATGATCAAAACTGCCTTCCCGGTTTTTGCCAAAACGGTGATCATAACCAATAACCAACTTCCTGGTTTGAATCTTTTCGACCAATATTTGCTGGACAAATTCTTCCCCGGTCAACTGGGAAAATTCCTTGGTAAAAGGTATAGTCACCAAATGATCCACACCAAATGATTCCAACATTTTTGCTTTTTCCTCAAAGGTTGTCAGCAAACGCAGGTTATGCTCTTCAGGGTAAAGTATTAATCGGGGGTGGGGCCAAAAAGTGATCAATACCGTTTCCCCTTTTATTTTATTGGCAATATCCCGGATTCTTGCCAGTATTTTTTGGTGTCCCAAATGGACTCCATCGAAGGTACCACTGGTAACTACCGCATTATTTACAGGCTTAAAATGTTCTAGGCCTTCGTATATTTTCATTGATCCTGGGTTTTTTCGGATTTTATTTTGTCAACTAATTCCATCACCTCATTGGCATCATCCAATTTAAAATTTCCTATCCTTGTTCTGGTGAGTGCGGACATATATGCCCCAACTTTTAAGATTTCACCTATATCCCTTGCGATACTTCTAATATAAGTTCCTTTGGAACAAATAATTCTAAAATCTATTTCCGGAAGTTCAAAACGGGTGATCTCAAATAAAGAAATTTTTACTGGACGTGGATCCAATTTAACCTCTTTTCCCTTTCTAGCGGATTCATAAACCCTTTTTCCGTCTTTTTTGATGGCAGAGTGGGCCGGGGGGATTTGTAATATATCCCCGGTAAGTTTTTGTGAAGCTTTTTTAACTTCTTCCAGGGTAAGATGGGAGGGATCTGCAACATTTTCAATTTCTTGTTCCAGGTCAAAAGATGCGGTAGTTTTGCCCAAAACAAAGGTGCCGGTATATTCCTTTTCCATGCCCATATAATCATTGATGCTTTTGGTTTTCTTTCCTGCACAAATGATTAATAAACCAGTGGCAAGGGGATCCAATGTCCCGGCATGGCCTACTTTTTTTATTTTAAGGGTATTCCGGATTTTTTTGACTACATCAAAAGAAGTCCACCGGTAAGGTTTGTTGATTAGAAATACTTCTCCGTAGGGTTTTTGGTCCATCTTATATATATAATCCACCTAAAATGGCAATGCTGCCAACTATAGCGCAATAAACTGCAAAATAAATTAGCTTTCCTTTCCTTACAATATTAATCATCCAAATACAAGCAGCCAAACCTGCCAAAAATGCAGCCAGGAATCCAAATGCCAAAACGGCCCCTGAAATACTTTCTGCAATAGCAGGAGCTTCTATAAATTTTTTCATTTTCAGGGCGGAAGCTCCCAGGATAGGTAACAGGACCATTAAAAAAGAAAACCTGGTGGCTTTATCCTTTTCCACTCCAATCAAAAGGGCTGTGGCTATGGTTGATCCTGACCGGCTGATTCCAGGTAAAATGGCAATGGTCTGAGCAAGACCAATTATTAAAGCTTTGGAAAAGGAGACTTCACCTTCTTTTTTATGGACATAATGGGAAAATGTCAATAGGCAGGCTGTAACCCATAACATAGCTCCCACAAAAATGATTTTCCCACCAAAGAATGCTTCCACTTCTTTTTCAAAAAAAACTCCAACAATGCCAATTGGAAC
Organism: Echinicola jeungdonensis; assembly: GCF_030409905.1. Lineage (NCBI taxonomy): Bacteria > Pseudomonadati > Bacteroidota > Cytophagia > Cytophagales > Cyclobacteriaceae > Echinicola > Echinicola jeungdonensis. The sequence goes on along the minus strand of NZ_JAUFQT010000002.1, from coordinate 783,101 downwards.
CATTGAAAGGAGGATTTTGGAGGTGAACTTGGTGCCCTCATTCCATTCAAACTTGAACAAATCTTTGATTATTGCCGCAATGTCCTTTCTAAAAACAAATACCGTACTCAATGCCGTCGCAGCATGAACCACAACGGTAAATAATAAATTGTCTGCAGCGGATACTCCCAGTAAGAAAGTTCCCAGCTCAATATGGCCACTACTGGAAACCGGAAGGAACTCAGTCAATCCTTGGATAATGCCAAGGATAATAGCTTCGAAAATGGTCATTTATTTTTCTGATTTGTAAAAAATGGCGTAAAACTCAAAAATAAAACCTGCTAATGTAATGATGGGCCCTATCGTCAAACCCATTGGCCCAAAGCCATGGGGATGGCCATCAAGACTGATGATCAAAAATCCAATGGTGATAATAACAATGCCAATGATCATCAATAAATAATTCTTTTTAGAGAAAGGAAGGTTGTTTTGATCCATTTTAATATAATTCGTCCAATGTCATGTTTAAATATTTGTTTACTGCACGCAAGGTGCTAAAAAATGAAAGAATGGCTCCCAATAAAATCAAACCGCCAAATAAGATGAACAGCATTTCATTATTTTGGAGGATAGCAAAGCCGTCTATATTGGCTTTGGTATATTCGATCAAACCGTAAAGAAGGCCCGAAGAAATTAATCCTGCCAAAGCCCCAAAAAAGAAAGATCTTCCTAAAAATGGTTTTCGGATAAAACCTTTGGTTGCACCTACCAACTGCATACTTCTGATCAGAAACCTTTGGGAAAAAAGGGCCAGTCGAATAGTGTTATTAATCAATATTATTACTGTCACCACCAATATCAAAATGAAAGCACCAAGGACAATACTTACTTTCAGCAGGTTTTTATTGATGGACTCTACCAGATCATTCATATAAGTGACTTCAAATACACCATCCATATCCCCAATTTCCTCTACTATTTCCTGCATTTTTTCACTGGTCTGATACTCCTCCTTAATAGAAATTGTATAGGAATCCCGTAAAGGGTTATCATCCAGAAAGGCTGTAAAATCTTCCCCGGTATCCTCCAGAAAGGATTTGGCTGCTTCTTCATCTGAAATAAAAGCCACTTGGGCACCATCCTCTTTTTGTAGTAAATAGGGTTTGGACTCTAAGCTTTTTCCAATTTTTGCCTTATCAGCATCCGAAGTGTTTTTATTCAGAAATACTTGCACTTCAATATTTTCCCTAATAATGCTGGTAAGAGATTTTGCCTGTATTACAATTACTCCGAAAAGTCCAACAATGAAAAGGGATAGCGTAGTACTAAAAAGTACGCTTATAAATTTAAAGCTTCCTAATCTTTTCTTTTTTCTTGAAGTGCTGCTCATGGGCTTTTTGAATTGTTCCAAAATTAATCAGCGATCCCAATTTAACCAATCTTATTGAAGTAAATTGAAAGGAAGATATACGCTTACAAATAACGGTGATAGGGGTAATATCTTGTTGATTTCTAATTTTTCCTTCTGGGAGTTTGATTAAGTCATTATTTATAAGGGGGTTAAATAAAAATCAGGGCCGACTATTTGAAGAAGGGAAACTATTCCCAAATCCCCTTGGGAACAATTTCCAAAACATGTCCAAATGGATCCTCAAAGTAAATACTTTTTAAACCATCCATCCAATCCTGTTCATGTGTGATTTTAATTCCCTTTTCCAGCAGGCTAGATTTGGTTTTTAAATAATTTTCCGCTTTTACCTCAAAAGCAATGTGCTGCTTCCCATGGGCAAAATGGGGAGGGAGATGGGTTTCATTAGCTGTAGTTTCCGGAATGAAACAAAGAAGTACGGAGCTTCCGCACCTAAAAAAAATATGCCTGCCATCTTCAATAGAAATGACAGGCATATCTAATTTTCCATTATAAAATGTTTTGGCTTTTTCAATATCGGATATATATAGGCAGGTTTCTTTTATTTGTGTATAATCCATAATTTAATTTAGGGAAAACATCGCTTATTTCAATGGTTGAAATCCTTATTCTCTACCTTAATTTTTGGATCCACTCACTCCAATTCCTCTTTGAAGCTATCAAACTGATAATCCTCTTTGATCATTAATTGAAGGTAATTAATTATTAGCTTTCTGGAAATTTCAAGAATTGTCTTCCAGATTAAATGATTTAAGTATATAGTTAATCTGTTCATTTTCAATCAAAAAGGCATCATGCCCATAAATCGATTTGATTTCCCTGTATGAACCTTTTGGTACATTTTTGGCAATAAACTGTGACTCTTCTTTTGTAAATAAAAGGTCGGTATCCACTCCAATGGCTAACACCCTGGATTTTATTTCCGATAGGGCTTTGGCGGTTCCTCCCCGGTTTCTTCCCAAATCATGACTATCCATTGCTTTTGATAAAGTCCAATAAGAAAGAGCATTGAACCTGTTAGACAGCTTTTGACCCTGATACCTGAGGTAGGAGCAGATTTTAAAATTGTCTGTTTTTTCTTCTGTATCCTTTTGAAATGCTTCAAAAGTTTGGTGGTGCCGATAACTCAACATTCCAATAGCCCTGGCTGCTTCCAAACCTTTTTTCCCAGCATCTTCATGGTTTTCGCCCCAGGTCCCATCTGCTTCAATGGCCATCCTCTGTGCCTCGTTGAAACCTATGGTCCAGGGTGAAGTTTTGGCATTGGAGGCAACAATAACAGTGTTTTTCACTTTTTCCTGAAGGTTGTAAGCCCATTCCAAAGCTACTTGGCCACCCAAAGAACCTCCTATTATCGTATCTATTTTTCTGATCCCAAGATGGCCTCTCAACTTTTCAAAAGCCATGGCCATGTCCCTGGTAGATAGTTGGGGGAAATCATAATAATATGGTTTCCCTGTTTTCGGATTGATGCTCATTGGTTGAGTTGATCCATAACAGGAGCCCAAAATATTGGCACATACGATAAAATTTTTGGTAGGGTCAAACAATTTATCTTCTCCTACTAGTCCACTCCACCATTCATGTACATTGGCATCCCCGGTAAGGGCGTGTAAAATCCACACCACATTATCTTTTTGTGGTGTCAGGTGACCTTGAGTGGTATAGCTGATCCGGAATTCCGGAAGGGATTCCCCGGATTCAAGCACCACTTCTTCATCACAGTGAAATACTTCTTGGGTCATATCGGAAATAAGATACGTAGATTGTAAATTCATGTGTTTCCTTTCTTTTTCAAAAGCGGTTTATAATTCCGCTCTGATGTCTTTTTGAATGGTCCTATGAAATTCACAGGCCATATTAATGGGTATTAGTCCATTCTCCAGTAAAATTTTATAAAAAGCCCCTTCAATTACTATTTGGTTCTTTGCTTTTAACTGAAATATATTTTCAAAAGGGTAAGGAAATTCCATTGGTTGATTTTGAATATTTTGTTTAGAAACTGGAAAAGGCTTGAAATGCCAAAGGCATTCCGGTTCCTGGGTTAGAACCGCATGGGCATCAGCATTACTTCATACATTTTTGGGTAAAATGTTGAGAAATAATTAAATGAAATGTTTTGGAGTGAATTTTTTGTTGTGTGCTTGATCCTTTTTATAAAATTCATATTTAAGAATTTATATTTCCAAATGAGGATATTCACATTTGGCAGGAATTGGCACCTTGGATTTTCCAGGTTGCCAGAGGGTCCATGAGCCTGTCTCTCACCTCTTCTGTATAAATCCTTATACTTTCTAAAAAGTAAAAGGATGACACAAATAAACGACGCTTATTTTGAATATCCAAGCTTCCAAAAGGGGATTTATAAAAAAATAAGATAATTTTATTCCCTATAAATCCAATAGGGAATACCTGAAAGTCCAAAATATTCAATGGAGTGGTTTGTTCATTTCTGAAAATTTCAGGCATTTAAGTTCCCTAAAAGTTAAATCATAAATTCTATGGGGTGTGGGAAGCAAATATTACAATTTCAAGGGTAGGGTATATTATTCTTTCAATGGGTCTAATTCCCCTAAATTAATAAAAGCACCAGTCGTATCATCCTGGTGCTTGATTTTGAGATTATTCAGTATTAGTTATTCTTTATTTTGCTCGTCCTAAGCCAATTTAACTTTAATGTTTTGGGCTTTTCTTGGACGGCTGGCTCCAAAGGTTCCCTTATGGATTTTTCCACGTTTTGTCTTCAAATCACCTTTTCCCATTACTTTAATTAGTTAAGATTAAATTAATTATTCTAATTTCAAATGTAATAGTAACCTAACAATTTGCCAAACTTTAAAATTGTTGAAATGTTGGATAAATGAAAGGAATGATTGATTTTATTTTTTAAATATCATATAAGGTATAAAAAAAATTGGTGTAAATGCGATAAACAAAATCTATTTATAAAAAAAAATCAAATACCCAATAAGTATTTTACTGGAATTTATTTGAATTAATCTTTTACTTTCTTGGCCTTATAAATATTCAGAAACCATTCTTACTGGGTAAATTGGTCAAAGTTTAGGGGTAGAATGATTTTGGTAGGCAATTCCTCTCCAATATCCTGATTGGTATTGAATTTTGGAAAATCCACAAGGGTAAACAAACGTAGGACCTCTTCATCCCTACCCCAACCTCCAGATTTCAGAATACTGGGTTGAAGAGAATTTCCCCTTTCGTCCACTACAAATTCAACCTCAACAGTTCCTAATTGGCCCCATTTTATTGCATCCATGGGGATATGAAGATTCTGACTTAGGAAATTTTTCCAAGTTTTATTGTTGAATATTGTTTGAGGTATTATTCCTGATGTGTTATGATCATGGGATTTGGCTCCATTTTTAGGCTCACTTTTGAAAACCTCTATTATTTCCAAAACTTTTTTATATTCTTATAATCCCTTTATAAGGCTAAATTCATATTGAAGTTCTCCGAGCTGAGCTATCACTACCCCATTTCTTAAAGCACTTACAAATTCATAATGGACAGGTGTCTTTAATCTTTTGATTTTGGCGGGAACTTTTACCGAATCCTGTGCAGCCAAAATTTGGTTTTTTTATTATAGAGACTGGTTGATGAAAGAGATAAGAAAGGAGAGGTCTTTTATCCATTGGTTTTAATGAAACCAAAGCCAAAAGGAAAATAGAAAGAGGTATTACTCCAAAAACTTTTAGCCAATTAATGTTTCCTGTTTTTTTGATCATTTCAATCCTTTTTAGTGTAGAAGGCTTTCCAAATTGATGACCAATTGGAATACCAGCTTTCTCCAAAGCCATTTTGGCCACTAGTATGGAATAAGATTGGCTATCGGATAAATGATTTAGTGCATATTGGTCTGCAGAAAATTTGTGTACATCCATTAAAGCTGCACGCATTGAATGAATGGCAGGATTGAACCAGAATAAAATGGTTAAAATCTGGTAAAACAATAAGTCCCAGGTATGACCTTCGTGGATATGGCCTAGTTCGTGGGAAAGAATTTGTCCTTTTTCCTGCTCACTCACCTTTATTGTATCATCCCAAAACAACTTGTTGAAGTAGGAAAAGCAGGGGCCATTCCAAAAGTTGGGATTAAAAAATATTGACCTTTAAGTTGGAAAGATGTTTGATACCATCCCTTTTCTTTTAGTTGTCGGAGCTGTAAGGTATGCCAAGAGAAACGTCCCAAAAGAAAGATCAAAACACATAAATAACCAATTATTAAATAATCTTTCCATTCTAGAAGAAGGGGAAGATTTGTGCTTTGCACAGTAAATTCGGGAAGACCATAAGTGACGATAATATCATTCCGTACTTCAGTTTGGGTTAGGGCTCTAAAAAAATCATTGTTCTTAAGGGAAATATTTGGCTTGTCAGATGACACTGGGATTTCAAGCAATGGTATGACCATCGCTATTAAAGGAGCCGTTAATAAAAATATCCTTGATAAACCAAAAACTTTTTGGTTTTTAAGGAAAACCTGGATATTCCGGATGATATTGACCCCTGTTCCGGGCATATTGACCCCTCTTTAGGAGAGGTTTGGTTTAATAATCAGATGGCCTGACAATTTTACATTTTTTTTCTGAGACTTTCCCCTTTCAGCTCGATTCTGTAGGAGGCGTGTACCAACCGGTCAAGAATGGCATCTGCGATGGTCGGCTCACCTATGACATCGTACCAGCTTGAGACAGGGAGCTGACTTGCAATAATAGTGGATTTTTTACCGTGCCTGTCTTCGATAAGCTCCATAAGATCGATCTGTTGCTGTTTATCCAGGTTTGTCAGGCCGAAGTCATCGAGGATGAGCAGGTCCGTTTTTGCCAGTTTATCAAAGAACCTGATGGCAGTGCCGTCCAGTCTGACCATCTTGATTTTGATCATGAGCTTTTGGGTGTTGAAGTAAGCGACCTTTTTCCCATGCACACAGGCCTGGTGGCCAAGGGCCGAGGCCAGGTAACTTTTTCCACAGCCGGTAGCCCCCGTGACAAGTACAGCATCCCCATTGGTTATATATTCCCCGGTTGCCAGGGTTGCCAGGAGCATATCATCCAGGCCCCTGGTTTTGTCCAGGGAGAGTTCTTCCAGTGAAGCTTTGTAACGGAACCCTGCGTTGGATTCCAGTCTTTTAAACCTCCTGTTGTCTCTTTCCTGTTCTTCTGCCTGTAACATAAGCTCAAGTCCTTCGGCAAGGGAGAGGCTTTGGTTTTTACGGGTCTCCTGTAGCGTTGTCCATGTTTGGCGCATGCCGTGGAGCCTGAGTTTGATAAGTTGTGTTTCGATCGGATTGGGCATAGTTGTTTAAAGTTTAAGTTATTGATATTGGTCATAATATGTTTTTCCCCTGACATTCCCGTGTTCAGGAAGTTCCCTGGCAGACGGCTCCGCTGTAGCTTCTGTCATATTGTTTTCCAGCATGTTCTTGATAAAGGTATAGGAGTATACTTTGTACTCCATGGCTGTATTGCAGGCTTTCTCCAGTCGCTCCTTATCCACCTTCCTGCCCAGGGCGAGCAGCCCGTCACAGGTCCTGTAAAGCTGTTCGGGGATCTTGCCCTGTTTAAACAGCAGGGAGATGTACCTGGACAAGACCTTTGAGTGTTGGGCGGCTTTGCTGCGGTAATATTCAGGACTTCTGTCCCTATAATGCTGGTGCTGGGAACACAGGTGTTCTTTGAGCGTGGAATAACTCCCTTGATTGAAGCCTCTGCTGTGTATGGCCACCCGTTCCCCTTTATGGAACACATAGAGCATACTCCGTGTATAGATCACCTTTACCCTTTGGCCTATCAGTGTATAGGGGACACTGAAATAGTGGTTGTCCCGGGCCAGATAGATGTGGTTGTTTTTGGCAACGGTCAGCCGGGCATAGTGTCTCAGCTCGAAGCGTTCCCCGGGGAGTTTCCCCAACAGGCCCTTCTCATCGGCGAGAAACTTCTCTTCCCTGCAGTAGGGCTTTTGCTGCATCCGGGTCTGGTTATGGGCTTTTACCTTTTGGCCAATGGCCCTGTTTAAACTGTGTATATCGAAGAACTGCATATTCCTGAGCCTGGCATATACCCGGGAGTAAAGGACCTTTACCTGGTTCTCTACCAATGCCTTGTCCTGCGGCTTCCTCGCCCTGGCAGGCACTACGGCCGTGCCGTAGTGGTTGGCAAAATCCTCAAGAGCCTGGTTGATACTTGGCTCATACTTGTCGGCTTTGTTCACTGCAGCTTTCAGGTTATCGGGGACCAACAGCTGTGTCACACCCCCCAACTGCTCCATACAACGGCTTAGGGCATATAGGAAGTCCGGGATGGTCTGGGAGGCCACGGCCATGGCAAAGGCATAATCCGAATAGGGAAGGCAGGCCACAAACAGCTGGCACCGGACCTCTTCTCCGGTTTCCCTGTCTATGTAGGCGATGGGCTTGCCTGCAAAGTCTATATACAGCTTCTCTGCAGGCTTATGCTCAAGTACCATGGATGGCTTTGCCCGGGCAAGATCCTGTTGGTTGAGGTGGTGGCAAAACTGGCTACGGCCGTATCCATCGGGATAGGACTGCCTGTACTCTTCCCATAAAAGAGTTTTGGTCACCCCTTTGCGCTGGAGCTCTTTTTGATAATAAGCAAGGTTGGAGATAAAGTGTTCGTACCGGGGATCTTTGTAAGAAGGGTCCCCTGAAAGGAACTGTTTCTCAATCTCAGGTACCTCCATGGACAGGAGCTTCTCCGTCGTAAGCCCTGTTTTCTTATTGTTTTCCAACAGCTTGTCCAGCTTAAAAAGATAGCTCTTGACTGTGTTTTTGCTCATCTCCAGCATGCGGGCTATGGTTTTGATGCCCTTGCCCTGCTGCCGTAAAATAATCATCTGCTTGATCTGACTCATCGGTTTTGGTTTACCTGCCATCGGATTATGCTTAGCGGTTTCGAAAATGTCCGCTAAAAAACCAAAACCATTCCATAGAGGGGTCAACTTGCTCCGGAATTTAAGCCTCAAAGGGGTCAGCTTGCTCCGGATTTAGCTCAATTTTTTCTTCAGGGGGTCAACATCCGCCGGAATGACAGGCGATTCTGGCCCTTAAAGCCACTTTGGTACCTGAATAATTGCCTAATTCGGAGGGGTCAGTTTACTCCGGATTATCCAGAAAACCCAGTAAAACCATAAAAAAATAATAGGCAGAAGGTGCTCTGCCAAATGTAATCAAACCAATGTGTCATTAACCTGATTTTACATCATCTTTGACCTCTTTCATCAATTTTTCAAGATCCTTGATGTCCAGTTTTTCATCTTTGGCAAAAAAGGAAGCTAATTTGGAAAAGGATCCACCAAAGTAACCTGACAAGAGGTTTTTAATAGAAAAACTTCTGTATTGATCTTTGGAAACTATGGGGAAATATTTGTGTGATTTTCCATAGGCTTTATGCTTGACAAATCCCTTTCTCTCCAAAATCCTGATAATGGTCGAAACGGTATTGTAGGCAGGTTTTGGGGAGGGCATCTTTTCAAGAATTTCTTTCACAAATCCTTCCTCGATTTCCCAAAGAATTTGCATGACTTGTTCTTCGGCTTTGGTTAATTCTCTCATGTGATTAAGCTGTTTTTTTATCAACTTAATCATTTAGTTTTATATAATCAAGTGGATATAGGAGCAAATAAAAGGTAGGAATTGAAAGCTTCCCTACAATACAGGAAAGGAAAATAACGCCTAAAATTTGGGAATGGATTTGGGGACTTTGGTTTGGGATTTGGCCTTTATTATTTTTCTTCGATCACATTTAATGAACAAGACCTGTTCAATAAGGATTTTGTAAAAAGTGTTTTAGTCAAAAAAAAGCCGCAATTCAATGCGGCTTTAAAATTTATGCTGTTCTTAATTTTATTATCCTTGTCATATGCAGCAATTTCACAATGGGGTAGGTAGGGTCAAATTCGTACCATTTTACTGCAAAGTTGGGACGGTTGGGTAATTTATGGTGGTTGTTTTGGAACAATTCACCCAACATTAAAATATCCATCAACAAACTGTTTTTACTGTGGTCATTGTTATCAAAATTGGCATATCCATATTTATGACCACTCCAGTTTACAATTGCTCCGTGAACTGGTCCCATCATAAAATGTATAGGAAGGAGGAAGTACATCCACCAATGCGTACCTGCCAGCTCAAATACACTTATGCTTAAAACATAAATAGCTACATATAAAACTCCCCAAGCAACCCTTACAACCATGGAGTCTGCCATAAGGTCAAATTTTTTCCAATCCGGAACATCCTTGGAAAACCTTTCTTCGGGCTTTAGCCTAAAGGAAAAATAGTCATTATATATGTTTTTGGTTTTCCACATCATTGTAAACAGATTTTCCGTATGATGGGGGCTATGAGGATCCTTTGGAGTATCACTGTAGGCATGGTGCATTCTATGGAGAATGGCATAGGCCCTCGGGGATAAATAGGAACTTCCCTGGCATATCCAAGTGAAAAGATAGAAAAACTTTTCCCAGAATTTATTCATCAAAAACATTTGATGAGCCGCATAGCGGTGAAGGAAAAAGCTTTGGCAAAACAAAGAGAAATACCAGTGCAGTAGAAAGAAAATTATTAAGATCACTTATTGTTTTTTATTGATTAATGCTACAAAGATACTTTTAAAAAGCCATAAAAGTAATACGTATTTTCATTATTTTTTAATTTTATGATATTATTCATGTTTTTTGCAGGAATGATTTGGAAAACAAGGTCGAATTCCAGGTTTTAAATCCCAGATCGGGGTTTATTGGGGAGGAAAAAAAAGATTGAAGTTTTACTAAAAATCGGGAATTGAATGGTTAATTTCCTGTCTGGGCCGGTAAAATAGAAGGTCCTCACTAAATTTAATTTGATTGAAAAATATCAGATTATTTTTCCTAATTTAAAATTTTAGTTCAAATAAATTTATATGAAAATCATTATCCAACTTGTTGTGGCTGGATTGGCAGTCATTATTTCAAGCTACCTTTTACCAGGAGTTTCTGTCGACAATTTTTTCATCGCAATAATTATAGCAGTTTTGTTGAGTTTATTAAATGTTACCATTAAACCATTGTTAATTTTATTGACCATCCCCATCACGCTTTTGACTTTAGGTCTTTTTTTATTGGTCATTAATGCTTTTATCATTTTACTAGCTGCGGAAATCATGCCTGGTTTTGAGGTCAATGGTTTTTGGTGGGCACTTTTTTTCAGTTTAATATTGTCAATCATTAATTCATTGTTGGGAGTCAATTTGCTTGAAAAAGACTGACGGTAAAGGGCATGAGAATGCAATTGTAAAAAAAATGGCAATCATTTTTTTTTAAGGTAATTAGTTGTAATTTAATTAATTATAATCGGTGGTTACAATAAAAATGGTAACTGTTTTAATAGTTTCATAAATATAGGCTATGTTGTAATTAAAAAGGTACTATGACGCTAACGATGTTATATAAGAACGAAGGACTGAAACCAGAGACCATTGCTAAATTAAAGGAGGAATTGAAGGCTTCAGGTAAACCATTTAAAATAATTCCTTCTGAAAACAACAGTGATGAATTTGTCAATTTTTATTTCATTGGTATGTACGAAGGCAGAGAAGTGATTTATGATGCCGCATTGTATACTTTGAGACTTCACCACTCCAGTGAGGTGTATGAATTGGCAGAACATAAAGCAGCCCAGAAATTTCCCAATTTTAGAGGGATAAAATATGAAGAGGATGAGAATGGGAATTTAAAACCCCTTAATAGTGATGAGGAGGAAATTGGTTGGTTTATGACGGAAATAATTATGGAAATAGAGGAAGAGGAATCCGTCAAGGTGCAGGAATTTATTGATTTGGATACCAATCATGATTTTGGCATTGGATTAGATGCAGCAATTAATGTAGATAGAATAGACGAAAAGGTCATTTCAAAATTTATCCAGGAATTTAATGATGATACCATTAGGTTGGATGAAACCTTTTATGCCTTCCAGTCTGAAGACGAAGACCTTCAAGAAGATTAATAATTCATTAAAATTTAATTTCCAGTGCCGGTTGTTTTAAACAACAATCGGTTTTTTTATGTTTAGATTATATGCTAAAGATAGCTTGGTCGCCAATTTATTCACACCCATTACCAAAGGGGCACCGGTTTCCAATGGAGAAATATGAATTGCTTCCCGAGCAATTGCTTTATGAGGGAACTATTGAAAAAGATAATCTATTTGAACCAATAGCCCTGGAAAATAAATGGATTACAAATACCCATCAGCCTGCTTATTTTAAAAAGTTATCTGATTTGGACTTGACCAAATCTGAAATTAGAAAAACAGGCTTCCCTCTTAGCAGGGGTCTGATTGATCGGGAGGTGCATATTATGCATGGATCCGTACAGGCATCCCTCTTTGCTTTGGAATATGGGATTGCCATGAACATAGCCGGAGGGACCCACCACGCCTTTTCTGACAGGGGGGAGGGTTTTTGTTTGCTAAATGATATAGCTATTTCTGCCAACTACCTGATTGCAAACAAACTTTCAAGAAAAATATTGGTAGTGGATTTGGATGTTCACCAAGGAAATGGCACGGCAGAAATATTCGGTGAAGAACCTCAGGTTTTTACTTTTAGTATGCATGGTGCTTCAAATTACCCCATGAAAAAGGAAAAGTCTGATCTTGATGTAGAATTGCCGGATAAAACCGGGGATGATTTGTATTTAAAAACCTTAGACCGGCATTTAAAAAAACTATTGGAATCTGTAGCTCCAGATTTTATTATTTATCAAAGTGGGGTGGATGTATTATCCACTGATAAACTGGGAAGGTTAAGCTTAAGCATTGAAGGTTGTAAAAGGAGGGATAAAATGGTTTTGGATCTGGCTTTTCAAAATGAAATCCCCATTATGTGTTGTATGGGAGGAGGATATTCTGAAAAAATAAGTCATATTGTTGAAGCTCATGCCAATACTTATAGGTTGGCCCAGGAAATTTTCTTTTAATTTTTTAAGCATTAAATATTTTCCAACTAGAAAAATTTGATCCACCCTATATTTCAATTTGTAGAATCATAAGTTTGTTTATATTTGCGAGAAGTTGAATTAACAAATAATAACCGTGAAGAAATTAAGTAGAGTATTAGGAATTTTAGGCATTTCAGCCCTTATTTTTACTGGCTGTAATCAAGGAGAAAACACAACCCAAGGTGCAGCCCAAGACAATAATGGTGACAATGGGGTGAATATGAGCAATTTAAAAATTGCTTATATCAATACCGACAGTGTTATCCAAAATTATGATTATTTTAAGGAAAAGTCAGAGGAAATTTCTGAGAAAGGTAAACGTTACGAATCCGAACTTTCCAACCGTGCCAAAGGCTTTGAGCAGGAGGTTTCTAATTTTCAGCAGTCTGCCCAAAACATGACCATGAACCAAGCCAGGGCCAAGGAAGAGGAGTTGATGAAAAAAGAAAGGAATCTGGTATCCTACCGGGATAATTTAATGAAAGAACTGTCTGCGGATGAAAATCAGCTCTATAATGAAGTGTACGATAAGATTCAGGTATATTTAAAGGAATATGCCAAGGAAAATGATCTTGAAATGATTTTGTCCTATACCAGGGGCGGTGGCGTTTGGTATGCCAATGAGGCTTTGGATGTAACTCAATCGGTAATTGAGGGAATCAATGAAAATTATGCTTCTAAAGAAAATAAATCCTCTGGTGAATCAACTGAAAAGGAAGAAAGCAAAGAAAAATAATACCAGCATCTATATTTTCTATTGAAAAAGCTCGGTTTTCCGGGCTTTTTTTGTGTAAGTTAATATTTTTGACTTAAACCTTATTTTAATTAAAAAAGCATCCAGGATGAAAATTACTGATTTTCTAAAGCACAATTTTAGACATTTTAATGCTGCCGCCCTCATTGATGCAGCAGAGGGTTATAAGGCCCATCTTGATAATAATGGTAAAATGATGGTAACCCTTGCCGGTGCCATGTCAACGGCCGAACTCGGCATTTCTTTGGCTGAAATGATCAGGCAAGATAAAGTGCATATCATCACTTGTACTGGGGCCAATCTGGAAGAAGATGTATTTAATCTTGTAGCCCATGATTATTATGAGCGCGTACCTCATTACAGGCATTTATCCGCCGAGGAGGAAAAAGGGCTCCTAGATCGCCATATGAACCGGGTAACGGATACCTGTATTCCGGAAATGGAGGCTATGAGGAGAATAGAAAAGGTGATTTTGGAAGAATGGCAGAAAGCCGATAATGCTGGAGAAAGTTATTTTCCCCATGAATTTTTCTACAAAATTTTGTTGTCTGGAAAACTGGAGGAGTATTACCAAATAGATCCCAAAAACAGTTGGCTGATGGAAGCAGCCAAGAAAAACCTCCCTATTATAGTTCCAGGATGGGAGGACAGTACTTTGGGTAATATGTTTGCGGGGCATTGTATTTCAGGTGATATAAAAAATGTTCATACCGTCAAAAGTGGAATTCAGTACATGATGTACCTGGCAGATTGGTATACTCAGGAAGCAATTCCAGAAAGTACTGTCGGATTTTTCCAAATTGGCGGGGGAATTGCTGGGGATTTCCCTATATGTGTCGTTCCCATGCTCCATCAAGACCTGGAGCGTGATGGAATACCGCTCTGGGGATATTTCTGTCAGATATCTGATAGTACCACTTCATATGGATCCTATTCCGGAGCAGTTCCTAATGAAAAAATAACATGGGGCAAACTGGGGATAGATACCCCAAAATATATCATTGAGTCAGATGCCACGATTGTGGCCCCCTTGGTATTTGCAATAGTTTTAGATCAGTAATATGAAAAACAACAAAAAGTCAATTTTACTCAAAGCAGGTATTCTTCAAATACTTGCTTTTTGTGTTTTTTTACCTTCCTATGGACAGGGTATTTATTCCTTAAAGGAGGTAAATAGTTCCTATGATGAGCAGCATCCGGTATTATCCCCAAACGAAGAGCTTTACTTCACCGTGGCCCACCATGAAAAAAATAAAAGGGGAGAAAAGGATCTGGGAGATGTTTGGTTTAGTTCAAAAAATGACTTTAACCAATGGCAAGATGGGCAACCCATTGCTGACCTTTCCACCGACGGCTATGATGTATTGATAGGATTTTCCTCTAGTAATTCTGTTTTGGTTTATCATGATGGAAATGGAAATAAAAGCCATGGAATATATGAATACAAAAGGAAAGGGGAGAGTAATTGGGAAATGAGCCAGGCCCAGAATTTTGGGAGCTTTAGGAATAAAAGTAATTATTTCGGGGCCAGGCTCCATGGTTCCGGGGAAATTATGGTCCTTTCCATGGAATCCTACGGATCCTATGGAAACGAGGATATTTATGTGAGTTTTAAAAAAGAAAACGGTCGTTGGTCTATGCCCCAAAACCTAGGGCCAAAAGTTAATTCCTTTCAACAGGAAATGACCCCTTTTCTTTCGGAAGATACACAGATCCTTTATTTTTCCTCCAACGGCCATGGAAGCAAAGGGGCAAGGGATATTTTTTACAGTCAAAGGTTGGATGATAGCTGGGAAAACTGGACTGAACCAACCCGGCTTTCAGATAAAACTAATACCCCGGGTATGGAATTGTCCTACTTTATTCCTTCCAATAATCCATATACGGCATATTATACCACCACACAAAATAGTGAAGGCTATGGGGATATAATGATGTTAAGGGCAGAGGAAATTACACGTAAAGAAATACCTAAAGGGCCAGAGCTTTCCAATACAATTGCAGAAAATCAGCTTCCAATTGAAAGTGAAATTGCAACAACTTCTGTTTCGGAAATGGAACAGGAAAATTCAAAAAATAAATTTTTAAGTCAGGGACCTGAACCGGTCCAAACTGGGGAAGATATTAATCAAGATCTTGAAAAAAACCAGGAAGAAAATCAAATTGTACCCGTATATTCTGATAATGAGAAAACGGCAAAAATTAAGGTTTTGGATGCTTCAACAAAATCACCGATCACCTATACAATTTCATACAGAAATGAAATTGGAGAAACCACAGCAAGCCAACAGGTGGAAAAAACAGAGGGGGAATTTCCCTTGGGTAGTAATGCAGAACGTATAAAAATTACTGCTCCCAACTATCTTCCTTATTCTGTTTCTGTAGAATCCTTTACCCAAAATGTGGAAATAATATACTTGACCCGTGTATCAAGGGGAGCAAGTATTGTTCTGGATGATATTTTATTTAAACGTGGAACTTCAACCTTGGCAGACCAAGGGTCCAAAGAAGCTATTTTGGATTTGGTGGAATTTATGGAAGAACATCCTGAGGTTAAAATTAAATTAGAAGGGCATACCGATAATGTAGGTAATTCTATGTTAAACAAAGAATTGTCGCTCAATAGAGCTGGTGCTATCCGTGATTTTATGGTTGATCAAGGTATTGCTTTTGAAAGAATCATGACAGCTGGATGGGGTGGGAGAAAACCAATAGCCAGCAATGATACAGAGCAAGGTCGAAAATTGAACCGAAGGGTTGAAATGATTATAATGGATTAGTCCTTATTTTTGAAATTGGAGAGGAATTTGTAGTAAAATATATTATTAAAGATAATAATTAATAAAAAATTAGGTAAATTATACCGTCTATCTTAAATATATAGATAGTATGATTTTGTTTAACCCAATTAATATTCACACAATGAAAAAATTAATTTATTTATTTTCAATTGTAATGTTAGCTTCTTTGGCTAGTTGTGGTTCCGAAAAAAACAAAGAGGAAACCCAAGAAGCACCAGTGGAAGAAGCCCCATCAAAAGAGGAATCTAAAACCAAAATCAGATTAGATGCTGATGATAAAAAGGTGGAAGTGGAATCTGAAAAGATTGATGTAGAAATCGATTCAAATGAATAAAATAAAAAAGGGTTAGCAATTTATGGTGCTAACCCTTTTTTATTTAATCTTCCATTTCATTTTTTAAGTTTTTAAGCCCCTGTTCTAATTGTTCACCCAGCATTTCTTCCGTTCCCATTAATGCAAGCATTAAATTCATTGGGTATTGGCTTTTTCCTTCAAATCCCCATTTTACCTTCGTTTGATCTTTTGATACCTCCTCAGTAATCATATATGCATTATCTGTGGCCTCAAATGGTTCATAAAAACGGAGTTCGTAATCTATCCTTTGATTTTCTTCAATACGGATAATTTCGAGTTCTCCTTTACCTACACTTGGTTTTTCACTATCCCATGATGAAACAAATCCAACTGTTCCATCCGTCCCGGTATAAGATTTATCCATTTCGGGGTCCATTTGCGCCCAGACACTAAAATTATCCTGATTTTTCAATTGCTTTACATAGGAGAAAACTTCGGGAAGGGGTTTTTCGATGATAATTTCCCTTTCGGCAGCGTATTCTTTTTTGATGAATAATGCAGCAATTAAGGCGACTGCAACCACCCCAATGATGCCGTAAAGGATTCCTTTTAAAATTTTCATGGTTTAGCTGTTATTGGTTAAAACAATGAATTACTTTGAATTATTGCATTAATAAATATGGGTTTTAAAACAAAAAGTTAAATTAATAAAATAATTTATTGTTTTTGGGTTAATAGTGAAATAAAAAATGGGTTTTTGTAAGTTAATGGGGAAAATAATTTAAGAGATTATGAAAATGAAACTTAATTATTTAAAGGGTTGATTAAATTGTTTATACTCCAGAAATTTAATTGGTTAACCCATTTTATAACTCACCTATTAAATTGTTTAATTCTTTTTCTATGGTAATAATGAAGCCTTGGAGTTTATCATATTTTTCGGGAAAGGTTGTAGGGATATCCTTTTCCATAGATTGCAGCAATTGTTTCACCTCCAGAGCACCAAGGTATCCCATTGTTGATTTGGCCTTATGGACTTTTATCCTTACATCCTCATATAGACCATTTTCATAAAGTTCAGGTAAACCCTTTAGTTCAGGAAGGTTTATGGTCAAAATCATTTCCATCATTTGTGGTAACAAATCCCGGTCTTCACCTAAAAATTGAAAAATGACCTCTTTATCAATAACTTTGTACATCTTATTAAACTGTTCTTAAATGTAAAAATGGATAATAATCTTTTTTGACTTGATAGTATAATTCCATTGTTAAAAAAACAATGGCAAAATTAACTTATTTATGAAAATAACACTAAAATGGATAAGATTTTTTATTAATTACTGATTCAATTAATTTTGCAAATGCTTAGTCAATTTGGATTTAAATCCCAGGTTTCTATTTCAATATGAAAAAAAATAAGGTAGTATTTCTGGTAGTGGGGATTATTTTCTTTATCATTATTCTTTTAATAGGTATTGATATGTCCTCACGAACTACTTTTCCAGGCTCTAAAGGAAATTTGAAAGAAAGGATTAGTAATGAAATCAAATAGGGGGAATTTTCCTTAGAGAAGACCTTATAGGAAAATAATTAATATAAAAAAATGGGGTTAAATCTCTTTAAAAACCAACAAAGCTTAATAAAGTGCATTATCTAAAAGTAAATACCCTATTGGACATCCTCCAGGAAAAGGAGGTGCCTTTCGAGGAGGAATTTAGAATTGAGGTGAACCGGAATTTATTAGATCAAAAAGCCAGGGAATTATTGGCTGATGCCTATAAATCTCTTGATGGAAAAGGGGAATTTATCATTTTGGATAAACTTAAGTTTGATTTTAAAATCGACCGATTTTTATTTCTATATGACGATGCCGTTCATTTTAACAGGTATAGGTTAAGTACTTTAAAGACAGGTATTTATGATACCTTTACTTTCCCCTGGGTTGAAGGTTACAAAAGACTTTGCAGGACTTTTGAAAAGGAGTGCCATAAAGCAGGTGTTCAGGAAAGGGTTTGGAATGGCCCCCCTGTTGCTGGCCGTTGTTTTGGCCCTTCTGAAGATTTTGGAGACCTATCCAATAATGGTTCTGCAGGTTGGAAATTAAATGCCTATAATGATGCCCAATATGATTTATTGAGTCGACTCCATGGTTATAAAATCATTAGGATTTCTATGTATGAAAACTTAATGACCGGTGGTAGTCTGAAGAAAATAGATCAGTTGCTGACCAGGCCCAATCAAGATTTATATAACCCAATTGCTTCTTGGTTACTTAGAAAAATGGAGTAGGCAAAATTTAATATTGGCCATCTTTATAATCAAATCTTCAATATTGTCGGTTACTTTTGAATCTTTCTGCAACCGTTTTTTCTTTTGAACCAATGGTGTATTTGTAAAACCCTTTTCCAGATTTCATCCCTAAATGTCCTGCCTGTACCATATTAACCAGGAGGGGACATGGAGAGTATTTGGGATAACCAAAGCCTTCATGTAACACATTTAAGATGGATAAACAAACATCCAAACCAATGAAATCGGCCAATTGGAGGGGACCCATTGGATGAGCCATACCCAATTTCAAAACCGTATCTATTTCCTCAACCCCTGCTATCCCTTCAAAGAGGGTGGTAATTGCTTCATTGATCATAGGCAATAGAATCCTATTGGAGACAAATCCAGGGTAATCATTTACCTCAACTGGCACTTTGTCCAAATTCCTCGATAAAGCCAATATCTGATGAACAGTTTCATGACTGGTGCTGTAACCCCGGATGACTTCTACCAATTTCATGACAGGTACAGGATTCATAAAATGCATGCCGATTACTTTTTCTGGTCTATTGGTAGCACTTGCAATTTTGGTAATAGAAATGGATGAAGTATTGGTTGCCAGAATCGTTTGTTTAGGACAAATTTGATCCAGTTTTTGAAAAATCTCAATTTTGATAGGTAGGTTTTCGGTGGCAGCTTCCAGGACAATATCTGCATGTTTGGACCCTTCTTCCATTTGGGTAAAGGTTTGGATCCTATCCAGAATTTCTTCTTTGTCATCCTCCAAAACAGTTCCTTTCTCAATTTGCCGGTCAAGGTTTTGGCTGATCCGGTCAATAGCTTTTTCCAATATTTTGTGTTCAAGGTCAATTAAAGCCACTTGGTGTCCATATTGAGCAAAAACATGGGCAATGCCATTTCCCATGGTACCAGAGCCTATCACTGCGATTTTTGTCATTATTCGATTATTTAGGGTAGATAAAATCCTTTTGGATATTATTAAAATAAAAGGTTAAGCTTTGGAATCCAATATTTAAATAGAATATCCCCAAATGGGAAGTTGGGCAGCCCTTTTTGTGCATAAAATACTTACCTTTGGGGCATGAAAGAATTAGGGAGAATTTCCACCTTGTCCATCAATAGGTTTACAGCCAATGGTGCTTACTTACAACTTAGTAATGGAAATGAAGTTTTACTGCCCAAGAGTTATCTTCAGGGGGATGAGCAAGAAGGAGATGAAAAAACTGTTTTTATATATACTGATAGTGAAGACCGGCCCGTAGCCATTACCCAAAAACCGATTGCTTTGGTAGATGAATTTGCCCTAATGAGAGCAAAAACTATCACATCTTTTGGGGCCTTTATGGATTGGGGCCTACCAAAAGATTTATTTGTCCCGAAATCGGAAATGGGAAAACCTATCCAAGCAGAGGAGAAATATTTGGTCATGGTTTGTGTTGATTACAAAACCAATCGATTGATAGGGGTTTCCAAGTATCAGGATTTTATTTTAAGTGATACTGAAAACTTTTCTGAAGGGCAGGAGGTCGAAATTTTGGTATTTGAAAAAACAGAATTGGGATTTAAAGTTTTGATTGATGGCAATTATGAAGGTCTGATCTATGAAAATGAAATTTTCGAGCCTTTACAGGTAGGAGATAAAAAAAGGGCATATATCAAGAAGAAAAGGGAAGATGGAAAACTGGATGTCCAGCTTAACCCCATTGGAAGGCAAAAATATGAAGAAGGGGCTGAAAAAATCTTGGAAACTTTAAAAGTCCAGAAATTTTTGCCCCTTCACGATAAATCATCCCCTGAAGAAATCAAAAAGACCCTTGGGATGAGCAAAAAGCACTTCAAACAGTCAATTGGTCAACTCTATAAAAGTAAAAGGATTCTTTTGCATAAAGATGGGATTGAGTTAATTGACTAGTTTAATTTTAATATCTCTGTTGGAGTGGTACATAAAACAGCTTTATGCTGTTTTATGGCAATGGGTGCCTTGATCAAATAAGGATGTTTGACAAGTATGTTTAACCAACCTTCTTCATCCCAAGTTTTCCCCGCAATCATGGATTGGTATTCCGGATGAGACTTGTTCAATATATCCTTAGCTCTGAGGTTTAACATATCCAATATGAGTTTCCACCCTGTAGAGGTTATTTTTTCTTTTTCAATGTTTATTTCGTGGACATGTCTGGAAATAGATCTGGCATATGCCCTAGCTTGTTTATCAATAGAATGGGTAGGGATATAATAAAAGAAAAGCTCATTGGGATGCATTTCCATAAAAACTCTGGTTTGTTGTTGTAATTAAAATTACAAAATAAATGCGTTAAACCAAATATATATGAATGTATATATGAAAAGTAATGGTTTAAATTTTGCAAAAAGTCATCATGGATTTAAATAATTTCAAAACAAAATCTCAAAGTGAATACGCTAATCATAAAAAAATAAAGCCACGGTTAAAAAAAATAAAACCAAAGGTTTTGGATGAGAAATTTAAGGATGGGCATGACCGCCAATTCGAAAAAATGGATTGTTTGGATTGTGCCAATTGCTGTAAGACCACAAGTCCTATATTTCTTCAAACAGATATTGATAGGCTTTCCAAATTATTAAAAATGAAATCCTCTGTGTTTATTTCAACTTATTTACATCGGGATGACGAGGGAGATTTTGTATTACAGTCCAGTCCATGCCCATTTTTAGGGATGATAACAAATGTTTTGTATATGAATCCAGGCCAAAAGCCTGCCGGGAATACCCCCATACAAACAGGAAAAATATGCATGGAATATTGAATTTGAGCTTAAAAAATACCCTGGTTTGCCCTGCCGTATTTCAAATCTTTCAAGACTTTTATAAAGAATTTAGGAAGTAATTTGAAGTCTTTGTTATTTTTGGTCATCAAACCTATTAATAAATGAACCATGAATAATCAAAAAGAATGCTTTTTGGGTGTCGATGTTGGAGGAACCCACCTTAAAATAGGAAAAGTTAGCCAAGCGGGGGAAATCCTTTCGTTTGACAAAGAAGACACCACTCCCTACAGGGATAACCCTAAAGGCTTCAATCAATGCTTTGTAGAAGTCATAGGCAAATACCTTTCTAAATACCCAGATGTGAAAAGGGTGGGCATTGGCTTGCCGGGTTTAATTGATAAGGAAAGGACCACTACCTTGGAGATCCCTGCCATTCCAGCTTTGAATGATTTTAATTTAAAAGGCGCTTTGCAGGAGAAATATCCAGAGATCGCATTTTTTCTGGAAAATGATGCCAGTGCTGCAGCCATGGGGGAGTATAAGTTTGCTTCCACCGCTCCCTCTCCAAATTTCCTGTTTATCACTATGGGGACTGGCATTGGAAGTGCCATGGTTCTAGATGGACAAATTTTTAAGGGAGCAAGGGGTAATGCCATGGAAATGGGGCATATGATGTCCCGCGGAAATGCAAGATTGGAAACCCTGATTGGAAGAAATGGAATTTTGAATATATTGGAAAGGATGGCCAAAGCTTATCCTGAAAAAGCTGGGGTATTGAATGACCAGGAATTGGGGACCCACCTGTTGGTGGATACTGCCAAAGAGGGTAATCCAGTTTCACTGATGACTTTTGAGGAGGTAGGAGATATTTTGGGAATTGCCATTGTGTCCACCGTTAGAATATTGGATGTGAATGAAATATATTTTGGAGGGGGGATTTCCGCGGGCCTAGAGTTTATGATGCCTTCATTGGAAAAAACAGTTAGGCAGTATCTTTCCGGATATTATCTTCAAGATATCAAGCTGAAAAAAGCTACATTGGGCAATAACGCAGGAACCTTAGGAGCAGCGGCCTTGTGTTTTTAGAAGTTAAGGGTTGAGAGTGGTAATAGTAACCTCGCTGACCTTGTTGATTGCATTTAGTCGAAAAAGAACCTTTAGAGGTTCTTTTTCATTTTTTCCCCCTTCACATTCAGCAGAAGGTTCTAAATAATAAAAAAAGTAGATTTGGCTTTTATTCAACAATTCCACCCGGTCAGGCCTGCCAAAAGTAAGGATCAATTCTTGATTATTGGCTTCAAGAAAAGTGTTTTTGAGTTTTTTTAATTCCTCTAAGTCTTGTATTCTCAAACCTTTACAACCATTTCGGTCGTTTTTCCAGTTTTCCAGGCTAATTTTTCCAACATCCAATTTTGAGGAGCAGGAAACAAAAAACATTATCAGTGGAATAAATAAGAAGCTGGCCTTTTTCAATTTAAGTGTTTTAGATTTTAGGAAACTTTCGGCCCGAAAGTACGAACTCTCCCCAAGAAGTAAAATCTACATTGGAAAATTTTTGTAGGCGTTTATCCTTAATAAAAAGTTATTGTCCCCCTTGGAATCAATCTGTTAGGAAGGGGATTGAAATTTTATTGGAGGGCAGAGAATAAATACGGAAAAGTACTTGAGGAGGACTTCCATTTGAAATTTTTATATTAGCAGCCAAATTTACGATGAATATGTATTATAGATTTGCCAAAGCTTTTCACCTGCTTACTGTACTCTTCTTTATTGTCACTTTTTTATACCTTTATTCGGGTTTGCCTGAAAAGGTCATATTAGAAGTGGATGAATTTGGAGAGATTCTTAAAACCATTTCCAGAAACACGTTTTTTTATACGGGAATTGGGGTTTTTGTTATTCTAAATTTATTATTGGTTACCCCGGCCAAAATGATTGAAAACAAAACTTCCAGGAATCTCAGGAAATTATTTGAAGTTGGGGATCCATCCCGGGATCAAATTTTGTCATGGATATATTCCTTTGTAGGGATCATTAATGTTTCAATTGTGGTCATTGCCTTTTATATTCACAACATCAATAGGTCATTGGAGTTGGGAATTGAAAACAATTCTCAATTCCTAATGTATGTTTTGCCAATCTTTTTTGTAATATGGATTGTGATGTTGTTTGTAATCCTGACCAGAAAAATTAGACAGGTCAAATCATCTCATAAATAAACTCCTCATACCCACATCTGATTAAAAAAAAATATGGCTGATAATAAAGTACAGTATACTGAAGATAGTATCAAATCCCTGGACTGGAAAGAACATATCCGGCTTAGACCCGGGATGTATATTGGAAAATTGGGGGATGGAAGTGCCCAAGATGATGGTATTTATGTGTTGGTCAAAGAAATTCTGGACAACAGTATTGATGAACATATGATGGGCTATGGAAAGACAATTGATTTAAAAATCAGTGAACATAAGGTAGAAGTAAGGGATTTTGGTCGAGGAATCCCTTTGGGAAAAGTTGTGGATTGTGTTTCCAAAATCAACACTGGGGGTAAGTATGATAGTGGTGCTTTCCAGAAATCCGTTGGATTGAATGGAGTAGGTACCAAAGCAGTAAATGCCCTTTCTGAATATTTTAGGGTACAGTCTTTTAGGGATGGAGAAACAAAAATTGCAGAATTTGAAAGGGGGGAGTTGTTTGAGGACAAGAAAGTAGAAAAGACCTCTGAAAGAAATGGGACAAAAATTGTTTTTAAACCTGACCCAACGGTATTTAAAAATTATCACTTTATTCCCGAATACCTGGAAAACCAGGTATGGAATTATGCATTTTTGAATGCTGGATTATCCATCAATTTTAATGGTAAAAAATTTTATTCAGACAAAGGGTTACATGATCTTTTGGATAGGAGGATTGATGAGGAAAGCAAAAGGTACCCAATAATCCACCTTAAAGGAAATGATATCGAGATGGCATTGACTCATTCCAACCAATACGGGGAAGAGTATTATTCCTTTGTCAATGGCCAGTTTACCACTCAAGGGGGAACCCATTTGGCCGCTTTTAGGGAGGCTATTGTAAAAACGATAAGGGATTTCTTCAATAAAAATTTTGATGCTGCGGATGTTCGCCAAAGTATTGTGGCATCCATTGCCGTCCGAGTCCAGGAACCTGTTTTTGAATCCCAGACTAAAACTAAACTGGGCTCCCATAGCGTGGGACCAGATGGCCCAACCCTAAGGACCTTTGTTAATGATTTCATCAAAACAGAACTGGACAATTACCTGCATAAAAATCAGGAAACCGCCAATGCTCTGTTGAAAAGGATAATGCAGTCCGAAAGGGAAAGAAAGGAAATTTCCGGTATTAAGAAGCTGGCCAATGAAAGGGCCAAAAAAGCGAATCTTCACAACAAAAAGCTGAGGGATTGCCGGGTCCATTATGATGACAAAAAGGGCAATGAAGAAGCTAAGAATAACACTATGCTTTTCATTACCGAGGGGGATTCAGCATCAGGCTCCATTACGAAGTCCAGGGATGTTCAAACCCAAGCTGTTTTTTCCCTTCGTGGAAAACCTTTAAACTGTTTTGGGATGACCAAAAAAGTGGTGTATGAAAATGAGGAATTTAATCTTCTCCAGCATGCACTGAATATTGAAGATGGAGTGGAAAATTTACGTTATCGGAAAATAGTCATTGCGACAGATGCAGATGTCGACGGAATGCACATCCGCTTATTGATCATGACTTATTTCCTTCAGTTTTTTCCGGATTTGGTCAAAAATGGTCACTTGTTCATTTTGGACACGCCGTTATTTAGGGTAAGAAATAAAAAGGAGACCATATATTGTTATTCTGAGGAGGAAAGAAGAAATGCCATCGCTAAACTTGGAAATAAACCTGAGATTACCCGCTTTAAAGGTCTTGGGGAAATTTCCCCTGATGAGTTTGGCGGATTTATTGGGGAAAACATCCGTTTGGACCCTATTATCCTAAACAAGGATACCAAAATTGGTGATTTGCTAACATTCTATATGGGTAAAAACACTTCCAACCGGCAATCCTTTATCATAGAAAATTTAAAAGTGGAAAAGGATATTGTGGAGGTAGAGAGCAATGCAAAAAAAGCAGCGGACAAAGCCCCATTGGAAACTGAATAATGCCTCAAAGGAAGGCACCTGTAGTGAACCTGCTTTCTATATCTTAATTAAGGAAGGCTAGGTATTTTAGGAAGATTTTATTGATGACTATAAAATGAGTGATTTAGAAAATAATAATTCAGAAAACAAAGACGATGCATTGCATGATTCCCTTGCGGTAACTGGGATGTACCAAAATTGGTTTTTGGATTATGCCTCTTACGTGATATTGGAGCGGGCGGTACCGGCCATTGATGATGGATTTAAACCCGTACAAAGGAGGATTCTTCATGCCATGAAAGAGATGGATGATGGTAGGTTCAACAAGGTGGCCAATATTATTGGTCAAACCATGCAATACCATCCCCACGGAGATGCCTCAATTAGTGATGCAATTGTTCATTTGGGACAAAAAGATATCCTGATAGAAACCCAGGGAAATTGGGGGGATATTCGAACAGGGGATGGGGCAGCGGCTGCCCGGTACATAGAGGCAAGGCCTTCCAAGTTTGCACAGGAGGTGGTCTTCAATCCTCAAACTACTGAATGGCAATTGTCCTATGATGGGCGAAAAAAAGAACCGGTCACTTTGCCAGTAAAATTTCCATTGCTATTGGCACAGGGGGTTGAAGGAATTGCCGTAGGGCTTTCCACTAAAATCCTACCACACAATTTCTGTGAATTGATAGAAGGATCCATTGAAATTCTAAAAGGAGGATCTATCAACCTGGTACCTGATTTTCCAACAGGTGGATTGGCAGACTTTTCGGAGTATAATGAAGGTCTCAGGGGAGGTAAAATAAAAGTTAGGGCAAGAATTGAAGAAGGAGATGGTAAATCCCTTTTGATTAAAGACATTCCATTCGGAACTACCACAAACTCATTGATTGATTCGATCATTAAAGCCAATGATAAAGGCAAGATCAAAATTAAAAAAGTAGTGGACAATACCGCAAAGGATGTTGAGATCCAGGTGTATTTAGCATCGGGACAATCCCCGGATATGACCATCGATGCCCTTTATGCTTTTACTGATTGTGAAGTTTCCATTTCTCCCAATGCTTGTGTCATCATTGGCGAAAAACCTGTTTTCCTCAGTGTTAATGATATTCTGAAGTATAATACCAAGCAAACCAAAGCCCTGCTAAAAAGGGAATTGGAAATCAAAAGAGGAGAATTGATGGAAAAGCTTCTTTTTTCCTCTCTTGAAAAAATATTTATTGAAAACAGGATTTACAGGGATATTGAGGAATGTGAAACTTGGGAAGATGTATTGAGTAACATTGACAGAGGATTGGATCCCTTTAAGCCTAATTTTTACAGGGAAATTATCGAAGATGATATAATCCGTCTTACTGAAATAAAAATCAAAAGGATTTCCAAGTTTGATACCTTTAAGGCAGATGAATTGATGCGGAAATTGGAAGAGGAGCTGAAGGAAGTCAACCATAACCTGAAGCATCTTACGGAATTTGCCATCAATTATTACCAGAAATTGCTGGATAAGTATGGAAAAGGCAGGGAAAGAAAAACTGAAATCAGAGCATTTGATACCATACAGGCAACTACTGTAGCCGCCAATAATGCCAAACTTTACGTCAACAGAAAAGATGGTTTTATCGGTTATGGACTGAAAAAGGATGAACTGGTTTGTGATTGTTCAGACCTTGATGATATTATTGCCTTTAAAAGGGACGGTACCTGTGTTGTAACCAAAATCCAGGATAAGGTCTTTGTTGGAAAAGATATCGTTCATGTGGGTGTCTTTAGGAAAGGGGATGAACGCATGGTTTACAATTTGATTTACCTGGATGGTAAATCCGGTAGGGCCATGGTCAAGCGATTCCAGATTCTCAGTGTCACGAGGGACAGGGAATATTTACTTACTAAAGGAACCAAAGGCTCCAAAATCCTTTATTTTTCCGCCAACCCCAATGGAGAAGCAGAAATTGTAACTGTTTACCTCACTCAAGGCTGTAAAGCCAGGGTTAAAGTTTTTGATTTTGATTTCAAAGAAATCGATATTAAAGGCAGGGGTGCCGGAGGAAATATCCTTACAAAATATCCCGTTAGAAAAATCCAATTGAAAATGGAAGGGGTCTCTACCCTTGGAGGGCTGGATATTTATTATGATGAATCTATTGGGCGTTTAAATACCGATGAGAGAGGAAAATTAATTGGTAATTTTCTGGGAAATGATAAAATTATTGCATTCTATAAAGATGGTAGTTATGAAGTGACTTCCTATGAGTTGACCAATCGTTATGAACCCTCTGAGTTGATGTGGATAGAAAAGTTTGATCCTCAAAAAGCCATTTCGGCCATTTACTTTGACGGGGCCAGCAAGCAGTTTTATATCAAGCGGTTTATGATCGAAACTTCTACTGCGAATAAGAAATTCAACTTCATTTCGGACCATAAAAAGTCATATCTAAAAATTATTTCCACCGATTCACAACCACAAGTCAATGTGAAAATTCAAAAAGGTAAGGAGGTAGAGGAAGTTCAATATGATCTGGATATGCTTATTGATGTAAAAGGATGGAAATCAGTAGGTAATAAAGTTTCCAACCACCCCATTAAGGATATTACATTATTAACCCCGCCAAAACAAGAACCAGCACCCAATAAACCTCAAAAGGAAGGGGCAAATGACGAATTGGAGGTTGGGTCTAAAATCGACCTAAATGTCGATGAGGATGAGGAGGACGAAAGGGATCAATTGGGGTTATTTTAAGAATCAAAAATGAGCGGGGAAAAACCTGATAAACACCTGATCAATTATTTGGCAGGTTATGTGACAGACAATAAAAAAGCCAGGATGGAGGAAGTCCTGGCTCAAAGAACCCGTTATTTTACATTGGTTTTGGAGGATATTTATAAACCTCATAATGCCAGTGCGGTAATCAGAACCTGTGATTGTTTTGGCGTTCAGGATATTCATATCATTGAAAAATCCACCTCTTATAAAATCAACCCATATGTTACGCGTGGGGCAGCTCAATGGGTGAAAATCCATAAGTATGAAGAAAGGGTAGATTCCAATGCGGTGGATAACTGTTTTGGACAGCTTAGGGATCAAGGTTATAGGATTTATGCCACCTCACCGTTTCAGGGAAGTATATCCTTAGATGATTTAGAACCAGATTCAAAAACGGCTTTGGTATTTGGCAATGAACATGCCGGGGTAAGTGAAGAGGTAATTGAAAAAAGTGATGGACTTGTAAATATCCCCATGACCGGCTTTACCGAAAGTTTCAATATTTCAGTTAGTGCTTCCATATTTTTATATGACCTTCAACAAAAAATCCGGAAACACATTCCAAACGATTATTTCTTGTCGGAAGAGGAAAAAGAGGAATTAAGGCTGGAATGGTATAAAGGGGTGGTGAAAAATGTGGATATC
This sequence comes from Echinicola jeungdonensis, assembly GCF_030409905.1. NCBI lineage: Bacteria > Pseudomonadati > Bacteroidota > Cytophagia > Cytophagales > Cyclobacteriaceae > Echinicola > Echinicola jeungdonensis. The sequence goes on along the minus strand of NZ_JAUFQT010000002.1, from coordinate 754,237 downwards.
CACTTACGGAATTTTTACAAAGAAGTATAATCAACCTCAGAAAGCTTTATTGGGTATTCTTTAAATTTAAAATTTTTCTAAACCATAGTGAATGTGCATATTTGCAGTCTTAATGCACCTGTTGTAAAGGTGTTTTGTTTTATAAAATTGATTCAATTTAAATGTCTGACCAATTGATTAACATCACTTTGCCTGACGGGGCAGTGAAGCAATTTGAAAAAGGGACTACAGGGCTTCAAATCGCGCTTAGTATTAGCGAGGGCTTAGCCAGAAATGTTCTTGCAACTAAGGTAAATGGAGAAGTTTGGGATGCTACCCGTCCTATAAATCAGGATGCAGAAGTGCAATTGTTGACCTGGAATGATAAAGAGGGAAAATCCACTTTTTGGCATTCATCTGCCCACTTGTTAGCAGAAGCATTGGAAGCTTTATATCCAGGTGTGAAATTTGGCATCGGGCCATCTATAGAAAATGGCTTTTATTATGATGTGGATTTCGGTGATAAAACCGTTGATGGAAGCGAGCTGGAAAAAGTGGAAGCCAAGATGATTGAGTTGGCTCGTCAAAAAAATGAATACAACCGAAAGGAAATTTCCAAAAAAGATGCTGTAAATTATTTCCAGAAAAAAGGAGATGAATACAAATTGGAATTAATTGATGGTTTAAATGATGGAGAGATTACCTTTTATCAACAAGGTAATTTTGTAGATCTTTGCCGGGGGCCTCATGTTCCTAACACAGGCTTCATTAAAGCTGTGAAATTACTGAATATTGCCGGTGCCTATTGGAGAGGGGATGAAAACAATAAAATGTTGACCCGAATTTATGGGGTTTCATTTCCAAAAGCTAAAGAACTCAAGGAACACCTTCAAATGTTGGAGGAGGCCAAAAAAAGGGATCACCGGAAATTAGGTCGTGAACTGGAGCTTTTTACTTTTTCGGAAAAAGTAGGCATGGGTCTGCCACTATGGCTACCCAAAGGGGCCCTGTTAAGGGAAAGGTTGGTGAGTTTTCTTAAGAAAGCCCAGGATAAATCGGGGTATCAGCAAGTGGTTACTCCGCATATTGGTCATAAAGCACTTTATGAAACTTCAGGGCATTACGAAAAATATGGAAAGGACTCCTTTCAACCTATAGCTACTCCTCATGAGGGGGAGGAATTTCTTCTGAAACCTATGAATTGCCCCCACCATTGTGAGATATATAAGCATAAACCCAGGTCTTACAAAGATCTCCCTATCCGCTACGCTGAGTTTGGTACAGTTTACCGTTATGAACAAAGTGGGGAATTGCATGGATTGACCAGGGTAAGAGGGTTTACCCAAGATGATGCACATATTTTCTGTCGCCCAGATCAGGTCAAAGATGAATTTGTTAAAGTTATTGACCTGGTTTTGTATGTATTTAAGGCTTTGGGCTTTGAGGATTATACCGCTCAAATTTCGTTAAGAGACCCCGAAACCAAAGAAAAATATATAGGCGGCGATGAGGCTTGGAATAAGGCAGAAGCCGCCATTATTGAAGCTGCTGAAGAAAAAGGATTGGAGACTGTTACCGAGTTGGGAGAAGCTGCTTTTTATGGTCCAAAACTGGACTTTATGGTCAAGGATGCATTGGGTAGAAGTTGGCAGCTGGGAACTATCCAGGTGGATTATCAGTTGCCTGACCGTTTCCAATTGGAATATGTTGGGTCTGACAATCAAAAGCACCGTCCAGTAATGATTCACAGAGCCCCATTTGGTTCTTTGGAACGTTTTGTTGCGGTGTTGATCGAGCATTGTGCGGGTAACTTCCCGTTATGGTTATCCCCAGAGCAAATTAATATTTTGCCAATTTCTGAGAAGTTCATAGATTACGCCAATAAGGTTCACCAGTTACTGGAAGAAAATGATATTGTGGGGAACATTGATAACCGGGATGAAAAAATCGGAAGGAAAATCAGGGATGCTGAAGTTAAGAAAGTTCCATTTATGTTGATCGTAGGGGAGAAGGAAGAACAAGAAGGAAAAGTTTCCATACGGAAGCATGGGGAAGGAGATCTGGGAAGTTTTACTCCGGAAGAATTTGTCAAGTACTTCAAAAATATTATTTCGGAATCGCTTAATAAATAAAAATAAACTGTAAAAAAGAATCGGGATTTTCATAATTCAAAAAATATCCGATATTTGCAATCTAATTCATTAATCAATCATAACTATTTTGAGAGGAAGAAAACCGTTTAGACCGAGACAAGAAGAACCTTACAAAGTTAACTCCAAAATCAGGGCCAAGGAGGTCAGGTTAGTTGGGGATTATGCCGAGGGTGGCAATGAAATCATGGCTACTGATAAAGCCATTAAGATGGCCGATGCGCATGATCTTGATCTCGTTGAAATTTCTCCAAACGCCAATCCACCTGTATGTAAGGTGATCGATTATGCGAAGTTTAAATATGAACAGAAGAAAAAGCAAAAGGAAATAAAAGCCAATGCTGCTAAAACTGTTCTCAAAGAAATCAGGTTTGGTCCCAATACGGATGACCATGATTTTAATTTTAAACTTAACCATGCGAAAAATTTTCTTAAGGATGGAGCCAAAGTAAAAGCCTATGTTCATTTTGTTGGCCGTTCCATTGTATTTAAGGAAAGGGGTGAAATGTTGTTATTGAAATTTGCTCAGGCGTTGGAAGAATTGGGTCAGGTGGAGCAACTTCCCAAAATGGAAGGAAAGCGTATGAACATGTTCATTGCGCCAAAAACCAGTAAGAAATAATTTCAACAAATAATACAGTGTTATGCCTAAAGTAAAAACTAAATCAAGTGCGAAGAAAAGATTCAAATTAACTGGATCTGGAAAAATCAGAAGGAAACATGCTTACAAAAGCCACATCCTGACCAAGAAAGCTACCAAAAGGAAGAGAAATCTTACCAAAATGGGAGAGGTTCATCAGTCAGATGAAGGAAGAGTAAAAGACATGTTGAGAATTTGATTTTTCAACAATTAAATTAAAGGTTATTTATTCACCAGATGTTTGGTTTACAAGTCTCTTTCGAAGTTTCGTGAAGGGCACCAAAAGTCAAAAAATTAGATTATTATGCCAAGATCAGTAAACGCAGTAGCGTCAAGAGCAAGAAGAAAAAAAGTACTTAAAGCCACCAGAGGTTACTTTGGAAGAGGCAGCAATGTTTGGACCGTAGCTAAAAACAAATACGAAAAAGGTTTAACTTACGCCTATAGAGACCGTAAGGCCAAGAAAAGAGAATTCAGAAAACTTTGGATTCAACGTATCAATGCCGGTGCCAGACAATATGATATTTCATATTCACAATTCATGGGTCTTCTTAAGAAGGCTGATATCGCCCTTAACAGAAAAGTTTTGGCCGATCTTGCCATGAATCATCCAGAGGCATTCAAAGCTGTTGTTGAAAAAGTTAAGTAAGAAAGCACTAACTTACTGACATAAAGCCCCTCAATTGAGGGGCTTTTTTTTGCCTTTTACTATTTTTTAAATGCCTTGATTTTTGGTTAAAAATTTTAATCTTCAGTTCCAATTAAAAAAGTCACTTCGTAGCCAGATATTTGGAAAAAGGGGCAGCATGAATTTTACAATATGTGTGGATATAGTTTATAAGCCCTGTCATAAATCAATAGGCCCATCCGATTTATTAAGGTTGGAGGTCATGGAATAAAAGGGATGTACTTTTCTATTTTTTCACTTATCGGGAAGTAGCTCATTTCAGCGACGGGAAAAAGGAATTAAAATATTAAATTAATAAAAAAGAAAGGATTCAAATTAAAACGGTTCCATAGGATAGAGGTGCAGCTATTGCAATAATTTCATTATTTATATGGGGTGTTAAATGTAACTCATATTCCAAATTAATAGCTGGACAAAATTAATCCACCAAAAAACAACCTAAAACGATAGTGTTAAAAAAACCGATTGGTAAAATATCAATACAACCTTTCCGATTGGATTTTCAAAGGAAACAATAAGTAATATCATTAATGAGTTGGCCTATCTCCAAAAAGGAAATAGCTGGCAATAACCCGTGATTTTTTTTACCCTAAAACTCGAACAAAAATGAGTGCATTGAAGGACATCTCAACTTTGCCTCCAAAACAGGCAAAAAGGGGTAAATGCAAGAATGGACTTATGGCATTTCATAAGCGATTATTTGAGTTGCAGAATGTTTTCTATGCAGATGGACGTTATGGATTACTTATCATTCTGCAGGGCATGGATACTTCTGGAAAAGATGGTACGATCAGGCATGTGATGACCTGCATGAACCCGATGGGACTTAGGGTACAATCATTCAAAAAGCCTACCGAAGATGAACAGAACCATGACTTTTTATGGAGGGTATATCCACACATACCACCCAAAAGTATAATTCAGGTCTTTAATCGTTCCTACTATGAAGATATTATTATTCCAGTGGTAAACCAATCCCAGCCAAAAGACCTGATAATGCATCGCCTAAATCTGATCAACGAAATTGAACAACACCTTGTTGAGAATGATATTCATATACTAAAATCCTTCCTACATATTTCCCACAGCAAACAACAAGAAAGAATTAAAGAAAGATTATCCATGCTGCACAAACGATGGAAATACAGTAAGGATGATGAAACAGCTGCAAAAAAATGGGATGCCTACCTAAGGATCTATGACACACTCATTGTGGATTGTAACTATGTTCCCTGGCATATAATTCCAGCGGACAAACGATGGTACCGTAATTATTCTGTTGCAAAAACGATCATAGAATATTTAGAAAAATTAAATCTAAAATACCCCAACAAATAATTATTGGATCTTCAGGGTAAATAAATTTCAAAAACCATTCATAATCATGAAAAGCATGAACAAATGGCTTACCCTCAAAAGAGGTATAGAATTCAATATGGGGGACTGACATGACTGTTAGGAATATGATCTAAAAAAAAATATTAATGCTTATTCCAGGAAGGGGGCTGGACTTCCATTTCAGTTTAATGCATTTCCTATTTTAAAAGGTTTCCTGGGAATTGAACTGGTTTTTGAAGGGAATTTTCACGAACTTATATACTACCATACCCGATCTTTTTCTATGGAGGCTGGCCTTTCCTTTAGTGGTTAAAGGATGAATTGAAGAAAACGGCCCCGGGATGATGGCCATTGCTATAATAATCATCAATCCAGGGGTTCAAATACAGTAATAGGATAGGGGGTAGAAAATGTTCTTTTGGGAGTTGATTACCTTGATAGTTAATATACTGATGAGCCCCGGGGATTAAATAAAACCCTTTTTGAGAGCCTCTCAAGGCCTTGAGCTGTTGTTCAAGATAATAATTCTCCAAGCTCATAAAATACAAAGTGATCACATTATGAAATTGAAACTTTAAGAATTGAACATGGAGTATATTTTCTAATTAAATCGAGAGAAAAAGTTCCTGCAGTTGAATAGGTTATCAAAGGGGAGTATTAATTAGATTGAGTTCCTTTATGGCCGCCATAATTGCTCAGGTTTGAAACATCAGATGAAATTTAAAATTTACAGTTATGGACAAAATCAAAACATACTTAAAGGACCAAGAGGAATATTTACTAGGGCATACCTGTAAATCCATAGACAAATCCCGGCTGACCCTACCTGGGCCAGAATATCTTGAAAAGGTATTTGTCAACAGTGATCGCAACCTTCAGGTCCTTAATTCACTTTCGAGGCTATACAATTCAGGCAACCTGGCCGGCACAGGTTATTTATCCATCCTCCCTGTCGATCAGGGGATAGAACATTCTGCGGGGAGCGCCTTTGGCCCTAACCCAGACTATTTTGATCCGGAAAACATTGTGGAACTTGCCTTAGAAGCCGGTTGCAATGGGGTGGCTTCCACCTTCGGTGTATTAGGGCTGACAGCACGCAAGTATGCCCACAAAATCCCTTATATCGTTAAGATCAATCACAATGAACTGTTGACCTACCCCAATAAATTCGACCAAGTATTGTTTGGGACGGTAAAAGAAGCCTGGAACTTGGGAGCTTGTGCTGTTGGGGCTACGATCTATTTTGGATCAGAGGAATCCATCCGGCAACTGAAAGAAATCGCCGAAGTGTTTGTTTATGCCCATGAATTAGGAATGGCTACCATTCTATGGTGCTATATGCGCAATTCAGCATTTAAAACAAAAGAACAAGATTTTCACACCGCTGCTGACCTTACCGGCCAGGCCAATCACCTTGGAGTTACCATACAGGCTGATATCATAAAACAAAAACTACCCAATACCAATGGTGGTTTTACTGCACTTCATTTTGGGAAGACCTCCAAAGAAATGTATGAAGACCTCAGTTCTCCCCATCCCATAGATTTGTGTCGTTTCCAGGTTGCCAACTGTTATATGGGAAAGGTCGGGCTGATCAATTCCGGGGGAGCCTCATCCGGCCAATCGGATTTTGAAGAAGTCATCAAAACAGCTGTTATCAACAAAAGGGCCGGTGGCAGTGGATTGATCTGTGGAAGAAAAGCATTTCAAAGACCGAGGAAAGAGGGTGTTGAACTTCTGCACTTGATACAGGCTGTTTATAACAATGAATCCATTACGATTGCATAAATGGGGTCCAATTGCAAACAAACTACAAGAACTGAAAAAATAATACTAGTGGGTATTCCAGTATAAGTTTTTCCGGAGAATTTTGAAAGTAAAACGTAAACAGTGAAAAGGCCATCCATGATTAAAAAAATAGGAATAAAAAAAGCTTCCCCTTTTAGGGAAGCTTGAAAGTAGCGAGGACGGGAGTTGAACCCGTGACCTCAGGGTTATGAATCCTGCGCTCTAACCAACTGAGCTACCTCGCCATTTAGTGTTTTCTTTCAACTTTTATGATAGTTGAATCTAGCTTCGACCGTCATGCCCTTATCTGCCTGGTCTGATATAAATCCTTCCTGTTAAGCCTATTAATTCTCTTATCTAGACACCTGATTATTACCCAGTAAAGCAGGTCGGCAATTTATTATTCAAATATTTACTCCATTTGATGTTGAAGGTGTGTTTTCAAGAGTGTATATTACTTAAAACTCTAACAAATGGCTCAAGCAAGAAATAAAGGTGGACTTTCTTTTAAGTCTTTTGAATATTCAGTAGGAAGTGTTTAATATTAACTACTGCCTTGCTGAATGGGAATGCAAATATGTAAGCTAATGTGATTAAAAGCAAGCCAAACAAGTGAAAATTATTAACTTTTTATTGAACAAAAATTTAAGGTTATGGTAAAGAATAAATTTGTAGCTGACTATCAGATGAATACTTCCAGGTCCGTTGTTTTCCCTTATTTGAGTACTGCAAGTGGGTTGTCGGAATGGTTTGCAGATGATGTCACAATCGATGATGATAAGGTCTTCGACTTTATTTATGAAGGTGTAGACCATTATGCAAAGATCGTTGCCCTAAGGTCAAACCACAGTGTGAAATTTGAGTTTTTTGACCCTAAACATCCGGAGGAATCTGACCGGTCATATGTGGAGTTTAGAATAGAAGAAAACGAATTGACACAAACGCTGTTTATTAAAGTGATCGAGTACAGTGACACTTTTGATGATGATGCACAGGAAACCATTTGGGAAGGATTGATCAACAACCTAAAAGAAATAATTGGAGGATAATTTATCCTTTAATTATCATTTTTAATTTAATATGATGAACTTTGGGATGTCATATTAGAGGGTAGCTTGGTGCGTTTCTTCAAATGAAAAAATTAGATAAATTGATTCTAGGGTCTTTTTTAGGCCCATTTTTATTAACCTTCATCGTAGTGGATTTTATTCTACTTACGGTGAATATGTTAAAATACTTCGATGAAATCTTTGGGAAAGGCTTAGGATTCGGAGTGTATATGGAACTTATAGCCTATTTTGTGGTATCCATTTCTCCAATGGCCTTGCCTTTGGCTGTATTGCTTTCCTCACTGATGACTTTTGGCAATTTAGGGGAACATTTTGAACTTACGGCTATCAAAAGTAGTGGGATATCTTTATTGAGGGCTTTGATGCCTATTGGAGTGTTTGTCCTTATTTTATCAGGTTTTGCTTTTCTTTCCAACAACTACCTTGTTCCCAGGGTTAACCTCAAAACATTTAGTCTTCTTTATGATATTAGGATGAAATCTCCGGCATTGGATATTAAAGAAGGTGTTTTTTACAATGGAATTCCAAATTATAGCATTAAGGTAAATAAGAAATTGGATGATGTAAGGTTAAAGGATATCATCATTTATGACCATACGGCTGGCCAGGGAAATATCAATGTTATTTTGGCGGATTCAGGAAGAATGGAGCCGTTTTTTAATGACCGCTATATGAAATTGACCCTGTTTAATGGTTATAGCTATTCTGAAGAAAAAAGACAAAGGGGAATTCGAAATGAACCAGTAAATTTTTGGCGTACAAAGTTTGATAAAAACGAAATGGTTTTCAGTTTGGATGCATTTCAAATGAAACGTACTCCTGAGAACCTATGGTCTTCTAATAGGTCCATCAAAAACATTAGTGAAATTAAAGTTGATTTGGATTCAATGTCCAAAGAACTCACTAATTACGCCTATTATAATTATGCCAGTACTTCATCTTCCTTCTCATTCTTTACCAGGGATGACAAGTTGGAACCACCTCAAGATTTGAAAAAGCAAAAGGCTAAGATTGATTCCATTAAATCTGAAAAATGGAGGAGGAAGATGGAAAAAGATCGACAGAAAAATTTGGCCAAAAACCAAACCACATCAAATCAATCAAATAGTTCAAAGGACACTGTCAAATCTACTCCCAACTTGGAGGAGGACACCATTTCAGGTTCAATTAAGAATGTCAAAGACACAGTGGAAAATAATTTGAACTTGGCTGAAAATGCTAGTAAGGATACTTTGATGGGCAAAGATAGTTTGCTGCAAAGTGAGGTTGTTACTAATAAGAAACCCTCCGTGAAGGATACTTTGTCGGAGGATAATTTAAGTAAAGATTCCCTTCCCAATCCTAAAGCGGATACCGCAGAACAGGATTCTCCAGCAAAAGCATTTGGGAAAATGGTGGCCAAGGATAAGGAAAAGGATGAACCTGCATTTAAAAGCTTTTCTTCCATACAAAAAGCAAAGGTAGATTCAATAATAAAAAAAGGGGGGTATGAAAGGAGAGGTGCTTCTATTGCTTTAAATAGTGCCAGGACTTTGAAAAACAATTTCTCCCAAAATCAGGTTAAAATTGAAGATATGGCTAGAAAACACCGTAGGTTTCAAATATCCTGGTATCAAAAATACACACAGGCATTTGCCTGTATCGTCATGTTTATGATCGGGGCTCCCTTAGGGGCAATTATAAAAAAAGGTGGTTTGGGAATGCCGGTTCTCTTTTCCATTATCTTTTTTATTCTGTATTACATGTTGACTATTACAGGAGAAAAATGGGCTAAGGAAGGACTTGCAGACCCATTATTTGGAACATGGTTTTCCAATTTGGCATTAATTCCATTTGGAATATTCTTTTTACGACAAGCTAGGAAAGATGCCAGGTTATTTGATCCAGACATGTACAAAACTGCCTTTGGAAAATTGAAAAATAAATTGAAAAGGAGGCGAAATTAAAAATGAAAGTTCCTTTTATAATTAAAAATTATAATTGTAACTTTGTATCTGTTTTAATCAAAAGTATCCATTAATTTAACTAAGCATGTATTTAACACCAGAGAAAAAATCAGAGTTGTTCAAAAATCATGGTAGGTTAAAGTCAGAAAATGATACAGGATCTCCTGAATCACAAATTGCGCTTTTTACCTTCCGAATCAAACATTTAACCGATCACCTAAAATCTAACAAAAAAGACCACTCTTCCCGACTGGGATTGTTGAGATTGGTTGGTAAAAGAAGAAGTCTTCTAAACTATCTTTACAAAAACGAGATTGAAAGATATAGAGCGATTATTGCAGAATTAGGATTACGTAAATAAAAATATTGTAAGGTTCTCCGCGTTGAGAACCTTACTTTTTTCTTTCCCCCATCTATTTAAACCTTACTTTTAAAACTAATCACAAGATTTATTCCTAAAGAAATCGTATGTTACCAAATGTAATTTCGAAATCTATTGTCCTGGAGGACGGTAGAGAAATCATTATTGAAACCGGTGCATTGGCCAAACAAGCAGATGGTGCTGTAGTAGTTAAAATGGGCAATGCCATGCTTTTGGCAACCGTAGTTTCAAAACAAGAGGCAGGGGAGGATGTAGACTTTCTTCCCATGTCAGTAGATTACCAAGAGAAATTTGCCGCTTCCGGTAAAATTCCTGGGGGATTCTTAAAAAGAGAAGGAAGGCTCTCAGATTATGAGATTCTGATCAGCCGTATTGTAGACCGGGCTATTCGTCCGATTTTTCCTGAGGATTACCATGCAGATACCCAGATTGCAATCACCCTAATGTCCTCAGATACAGACGTATTGCCTGATTGTTTGGCAGGATTGGCTGCTTCTGCTGCCCTTGCCGTATCAGACATTCCATTTAATGGCCCAATTTCCGAAGTTAGGGTCGCTAAAATTGACGGAAATCTATTCATTAACCCAACTCCAGAAAAGTTAGAAAAAGCCAGTATGGAGTTTATAGTGGCTGGATCACTGGATCATATCCTTATGGTTGAAGGCGAGGCCAATGAAGCTTCTGAAGATGAAATGGTAGAAGCCCTTCAATTTGCTCATGAGGAAATCAAAAAACATTGTCAAGTACAAAAAGAATTGACCGTTGAGGTTGGTAAAGAAACCAAGCGGGAATACAACCACGAGAAAAAAGATGAGGCCTTATTCGAAAAAATGAGGACTGAACTTTATGACAAATGTTATGAGGTAGTTAGTCGTCAAATCCCAAATAAAACCGAAAGAAGTAGCCTAATCAGTGAGATTAAAGAACAGTTTATCGAGAGCCTGGGAGAGGACCATGAATATGAAGCAAGCTTAATTGGTCCATATTTTGGCAAAATCCATAAAGAGGCTGCTCGTAATCTTACCCTTAATGAGAAAAAGAGATTAGACGGGAGGAAGTTGGATGAAGTAAGACCCATATGGTCTGTGGTTGATTATTTACCATCGGCTCATGGATCTGCGGTATTTACAAGAGGTGAAACCCAATCTGTTACCACCTGTACCTTAGGTACCAAACTGGATGAACAAATGGTCGATGGAGCAGTAATCTCAGGCTATAATAAATTCTTCCTTCATTATAATTTCCCAGCATTTTCTACCGGTGAGGTTCGTCCCAATAGAGGACCGGGCAGAAGGGAAGTTGGTCATGGTAACTTGGCCATGAGAGCCCTTAAAAAAGTCCTTCCCTCTGATGAAGAAAACCCATACACTATTAGGGTGGTGTCCGATATATTGGAATCCAACGGATCTTCTTCCATGGCCACCGTATGTGCCGGGTCTTTAGCTTTGATGGATGCAGGAATCAAAATTAAATCTCCGGTTACCGGGATTGCTATGGGTATGATTTCTGATCCTGAATCAGGGAACTATTCCATTCTTTCAGATATTTTGGGAGATGAAGATCACCTTGGTGATATGGATTTTAAGGTTACCGGAACAGAAAAAGGAATCACTGCCTGCCAAATGGACCTTAAGGTGGAAGGTTTGGACTATAATGTGTTAAAAGAGGCACTATACCAAGCCAGAGAAGGTAGGCTTCATATCCTAAAAGAGATCTCCAATACCTTGGCAGCTCCAAAAGCTGAATTGAAACCACATACTCCAAGATCTTATAATATGACCATTCCTAAAGAATTGATTGGTGCGGTTATAGGTCCAGGGGGAAAAGTGATCCAAGAAATTCAAAAGGACACTGGTGCCACGATTGTAATTGAAGAGGTTGAAAATACCGGCAAGATCAATATTTTCTCCAATAACCAGGAGTCTATGGATGCTGCTATCTCAAGGATAAAAGGAATCGTTGCCCAACCAGAAATAGGAGAGACTTACACAGGTATAGTTAAAAATATTATGCCTTTTGGGGCATTTGTGGAGTTTATGCCGGGTAAAGATGGTCTTTTGCATATTTCTGAAATTAAATGGGAAAGATTGGAGTCCATGGATGGTGTATTGGAACCTGGAGAAGAAATCGTCGTTAAACTTATTGACATCGATAAAAAAACTGGTAAATTCAAATTATCCAGAAAGGTTCTATTGCCAAAACCAGAAAAAACTGGAAAGAAAGAAAAAGATTAATCTGAATCATTAGTATTTTGAACTTATTTTCGATTTATTTCTGTTATAAATAAGTCCTAACTAAAATGTAATTCCTGAATGAGGCAGCTCAAAATTAGCAAACAGATCACGAATAGAGAAAGTCAGTCTCTAGATAAATATTTACAAGAAATAGGTAAAGTGGATCTCCTTACTGCAGATGAGGAGGTTGTACTTGCCAAAAGAATCCGTGAAGGTGATCAGCTAGCCCTTGAAAAATTAACCAAAGCCAACCTGAGGTTTGTGGTATCTGTTGCAAAACAATATCAAAACCAGGGACTTTCTTTGGGAGACCTTATTAATGAAGGAAACCTTGGACTTATCAAAGCAGCACAGCGATTTGATGAAACCAGAGGGTTTAAATTTATCTCCTATGCTGTATGGTGGATCAGGCAATCCATTTTGCAGGCCCTTGCCGAACAATCAAGGATTGTAAGACTCCCACTTAACAGGGTAGGCTCCCTGAACAAAATCAGTAAAACCTTCTCTGAATTGGAACAAAGGTTTGAAAGGGAACCTTCTCCCGAGGAGTTGGCTGAAGTGCTTGAAGTAACTGCCGGAGAGGTAGTGGATACCATGAAAATTTCCGGTAGGCATGTATCCATGGATGCGCCATTTGTTCAAGGGGAGGAAAACAGTCTATTGGACGTGTTGGAAAATGACGGGGAGGAAAAGCCTGATGATGGCTTAATGAATGATTCCCTTAGAAAAGAAGTTCAAAGAGCTTTATCCACTTTGACCCAGCGGGAAGCTGATGTAATTACCCTTTATTTCGGCCTTAATGGGGAACATGCCATGACCTTGGAAGAAATAGGAGAGAAATTCAGCCTAACCAGGGAAAGAGTAAGACAAATAAAAGAAAAAGCTATCAGAAGGTTGCGTCACACTTCAAGAAGCAAAACGCTGAAACCTTATTTAGGGTAACGGCTTAATAATTTCTCTAATTCAATAAAAAAAGGGACTCCGATGTCCCTTTTTTTATTGTGGCTATTTGATGGTTGGCACAATGGCCGGCCACTTTGGAAATGAATAATTTTTCCATTTAGGGAATTTTAACAAGGGTAAACTTTGTTAGAAGGATTAAAATTTTAAAATTTGCCAACCCGAAAAACACTTGTTTGATGAATCAAGAAACAGAAAAAGTAAAAGTACTGATTATTGGCTCTGGACCTGCAGGTTATACAGCGGCAATTTACGCTGCTAGGGCTGGATTAAACCCCATTTTATATACTGGTGGCCAACCAGGGGGACAATTGACCATTACCACTGATGTGGAAAACTACCCAGGGTATCCGGATGGTGTGCTAGGCCCCCAAATGATGGAGGACTTTAAAAAACAAGCGGAAAGGTTTGGTACTGATGTACGGTACGGATTGGTTACGCAAGTGGATTTTTTCCATAATCCACATAAAATTATCGTGGATGACCAGCATGAGATATTGGCCGAGACCGTGATTATTTCCACAGGGGCTTCAGCAAAATGGCTGGGATTGGAAAGTGAAGAAAGATTAAATGGCAAAGGAGTGTCTGCATGCGCCGTTTGTGATGGATTTTTCTTTAGAAATCAAAAAGTAGCTATTGTTGGCGGTGGAGATACGGCCTGTGAAGAAGCCGCTTACCTTGCGAATATTTGCGATAAAGTATATATGTTGGTAAGGAGCGATGAAATGAGGGCTTCTCAAATCATGCAAAAAAGGGTGATGAACAATCCTAAAATCGAAATTCTTTGGAATTCAGAAACTGAAGAGATCCTCGGTGAGGAAGAGGTAGAAGGAGTGAGGGTAAAAAACAATCAGACCCATGAAGTTTCTGAATTGGAAGTAACTGGTTTTTTTGTGGCAATTGGGCACCAGCCTAACACCCAAATTTTTGAGGGTATGATTGAAATGAATGAATCAGGTTACATTAAAACTCTTCCTGGAAGTACTAAAACAAATATTGAGGGAGTATTTGCATGTGGAGATGCCCAGGATCATATTTATAGACAAGCCGTAACTGCAGCAGGAACCGGATGTATGTCAGCCTTGGATGCTGAACGTTATCTTGCCGAAAAGGAATTGTCTAAATTATAACTAATGAGTTTAAAATATATTATTAGTTTAATTATATGTTTAAGCCTGTGTGTGGGACTTTCTAGTCTTCATGCACAGGTTTTTCCACGAATAATCAAAAAAGACAAAAAAAATCCCATCAAAGTCCCCGATTCCAGGAAGCTTCTTCTTTTTGATATTGAAGAGTACATGTTGGATCTTAGGAAAGGGACAGATTCATTAATTTATAAAGATCATGTTGACCTCAGAAGACGGTTGACTTTGGTAAGCGAGGATACGCTTTCCCTTGTATGGGTACCTACCCATCATTTGGTTCAGGTTTCTGAACAAATTCAAATAGATAGCATTTGGGTAACTGCGTTTGAGCATTATTCCTCCTGGGATAGCCAAAGAATAAATAGCTATGATTTTAACCCAAAGGATTTTAAAGATACTATTCAGGTAAAGCTTTACGATTCTTTTTTTGGTACCAACTGGCACTCCCCATTAGAGGATACCAAGATTAACTCTGAATTTGGGTTTAGAAGGTACCGTTGGCACCACGGGACTGACCTTGACCTAAATCGGGGTGATCCTGTTTACAGTGTGTTTGATGGGATTGTCAGGATGAGGACCTATGACCGCTATGGGTATGGGTATTATGTGGTGATCAGACATAAAAATGGACTAGAAACCCTATATGGTCACCTTTCTAAATTTAATGTAGAAGTGGGGCAGGAAATAAAAGCTGGAGAGGTTATTGGCTACGGAGGTAGTACCGGAAGAAGCACGGGGCCCCATTTGCATTTTGAAGTGAGGTATCAAGGGTTATCTATCAATCCTACCGAATTATTTGATTTTTCTATTGGAAGGTTAAAAAGCAATGTATATACCATCACTGCTTCCAGTTTTGATCATGTGATCAAAATGCAACAGGCAGTGTACCATCGAGTAAGAAGTGGTGAAAACCTAAGTGTTATCGCCAGGAGATACGGGACTACTGTATCTCAAATTACTAGAAGAAATAATATCTCTTCCCGTTCTATTTTAAGGGTTGGGCAGAGACTAAGAATCCGTTGAACCTCCCAGGGTTTTCCTTGAAGTGTGAGGCGGGATAAAAATAAAATTTTACATGAAATTAGATATTCTAACCATCGCGTCACATCCAGATGATGCGGAATTATCTTGTTCCGGAACCCTAGCCGCCCATATTGACCAAGGTTATAAAGTGGGCATTTTGGACTTGACAAAAGGAGAAATGGGAACCCGTGGGACCCCTGAAATCCGACTTCAGGAATCTTCCAAAGCTGAAAAGGTGCTGGGGCTTCATGCAAGGGAAAACTTAGGTTTTAGGGATGTGTTTTTCAAAGATGATGAGGAACATCAATTGGAAATAGTTAAAATCATTCGAAAATATAAGCCTGAAATTGTCCTGGCTAATGCTATCTCCGATCGGCATCCAGATCATGGAAAAGGTGGGTCCCTTGCCTCTCACGCATGCTTTGTTAGTGGGCTTAGAAAGGTTGAAACTACTTTGGAAGGAAAAAATCAGGAGGCTTGGCGGCCCAAATTTGTTTACCATTATATTCAAAACAATTATATTAAACCGGACTTTGTCTTTGATATTACGGATTATTGGCCAAGCAAAATTGAAAGTATTAAAGCTTTTAGTTCACAATTTTATGACCCTAATAATAAAGAACCTGAAAGTTTTATAAGTAGTCCTGAATATTTTGATTTTATTAAAGCAAGGGCTCAAGAATTTGGCCATAGCATCAATGTGAAATACGGAGAAGGGTTTACGGTGGAAAGAATGATGGGTGTACAAAATTTGTTTGACCTAAAATAATAAGTCAGGGTTACTACCCTGACTTATTTTTATGGAGCTAACCTCACTCTTTTCCATTGATCGGGACTGGTAAGTAAATATAAAATCCGGTCATGGAGTCGGTTGGGTCTTCCCTGCCAAAATTCCACCCTATCAGGGATTAGTCGATAACCTCCCCAATTATCGGGCTTTTCCATGGGGTTATTTTTAAAGTAATCAATCATTTCTTTTTCCTTAGATTCAAGGAATTCCCTGTTTGGAATTATTTTACTCTGGGGGGATACCCAAGCCCCTATTTGGCTTCCTGGCGGTCTGGATAAAAAATACTTCTCGGATTCCTCCTTACTGGTTTTTACAATATTTCCCTCTATTCTTACCTGCCTCTCCAATTCTGGCCAGAAAAATGTCATTGCTGCATATGGATTATGCTCCAATTCCTTTCCCTTTTGGCTTATGTAACTAGTATAAAATACAAAACCGTGATCCAAACCTTTTAATAACAAAATTCTTGAAGTCGGCCGGTTTTGAAGGTTGACTGTTGCCAGGTTCATAGCACTAGGCTCATTAACTTTAGCTTTAATGGCTTGTTTGAGCCAAATGTCAAATTGTTTAAGTGGAGAATCCTCAATTTCTTCTACCCGAAGCGACTTCAAAGTATACTCGGTTCTTATCGCAGCAATATCCATAAATAGCATTTTGTAATTGGTCATAAAAATACCATTGTTATTGCATTTATGAAATTTTGATCTATATTAAAGTTCAGTTATTTAAAGTATGTTCCATGGCAAACAACTTGAATATGAAACCTAAATCCGGCCAATTGCTTATTTCTGAGCCTTTTTTGCAGGATGAAAATTTTGTAAGATCGGTTGTGCTGCTTTGTGAAAACAATGAAAATGGTTCATTTGGATTGGTCTTAAATAAGCTTTCCATTTTAAAAATCAATGATTTATTAGAAGATCTAGAATTTTTGGATTTGGAGGTATATGTTGGTGGTCCTGTGGAACAAAACACCCTTCACTTTATATATAAAGGTGAAGAAGCCATTGAAGGAAGTATCCAATTGGGAACTGATTTATGGTGGGGGGGCAATTTTGAAGAGTTGGTGATTAAATATAAAGCTGGGAAAATTGATTTAAATAATTTCCGCTTTTTTATCGGCTATTCAGGTTGGTCAGAAGGACAATTGGAGGATGAACTAACTGAAAAAACTTGGATATTATGCGATAATATAGATTCTAATGCCATATTTGAATCCCCACCAGATGACCTTTGGAGGGTGATTCTTAGACAGATGGGAGGGGACTTTCAGGTTTTGGCAAATTATCCCATTGACCCAAGATTAAATTAAATCAAATTTGTTACTTTTGTTAACAGCATATTTGGGAGAAAGTACTCATAACTTATAGATTATGGAGAATAATAAAGAAATGTCTGATGACAAAAAGGTGACCGACGAGGTAATGGAAAATAACTTTGTTGGTAAACAATCCGAAGCGGAGAAGGAAAATGAAAATCAGGATCACCCTCATGAAGATGAAAATCATGATGAGGAGGAACATGACCAGGATTTCAGTCACTTATCAAAAAAAGAACTAATAGTTGCTTTAAAGGAACTGTTAGCCAAAGATGAATATATCAAAGCCGACCCCATTGCCAATGATATCAAGTCACATTACGATGACTATTACAATAAAGAAAAAGAGGAAGCCTTAAAAAACTTTATTGAGGATGGGGGAACTAAGGATGATTTTGAGTACCGCCAAAGTGAGGATGACCGTACTTTTTTTGCTTTGTTTCATGATTTTAAGGAGAAAAGATCTCACCATATAAAAGAATTAGAAAAGGATAAGGAAAAAAATCTTTATGCTAAAAATCAAATCCTGGAACAGCTCCGGGAATTGGTTGATGGAGAGGAAACTACCCATAGTATAAGCACCATAAAAGAAATTCAGCAGCAATGGAAGCAGATTGGACCTGTTCCAGCTGCCCAAAATAAAAGTTTATGGGCATCCTATAATGCCCTTATGGACCGGTTCTATGATAATAGAAGCATTTATTTTGAATTGAAGGAGCTGGACCGGAAAAAAAATATGGAGGGAAAGATCGAGCTTTGTGAAAAAGCAGAAGCCCTTGACCAAGAAGAGGACTTAAGAAGTGCTATAAAAGCCCTCAATGAACTCCATGAAGAATTCAAACATATAGGGCCCGTTCCCAGAGAGGAACAAGAAAATATTTGGCAAAGATTTAAGGCCGCCTCTGATGCCATCTATGCCAAGAGAAAAGCCTACTATGAAAGCCAAAAAGAGGTTTTCAAGGAAAACCAAGTAAAAAAAGAAGCATTAATTGCCAAACTTGGGGATTTTAAAGATTTTAAAGCAGACCGGATTAAGGATTGGAATACAAAGACCAAAGAAATTCTGGAAATCCAAAAGGAATGGGAATCTATTGGTCCTGTACCCCGTGAATGTGGAAAGGAAATTAACAGAACATTTTGGGGCTTGTTTAAGCAATTTTTTCACCACAAAAACCTTTTCTTTAAAGAACTGGACGAAATCAGAAAGACCAATAAGGAAAAGGCCGAAGAACTTATAAAAATTGCTGAATCCTATCAGGATAGTACAGATTGGCAAAATACAGCCAATAGTCTGATCAAATTACAGCAAGATTGGAAAAAACTAGGACCAACCCCTGAAAAAGTCAGGGATGATCTTTATAAAAGGTTTAAAACTGCCTGTGATATATTTTTCGATAATCGCAGGAAAGCCAATAAAGATATAAACAAAGAGTTTGAAAAGAATTTAAGCCTTAAGGAGGAAGTCTGTAAAAAGATCAATGAGCTTGCAGATTCTAATGAATTAAGTGTTGATAATCTTGAGGCATTGGTTGGAGAGTATAATGGAATAGGCTTTGTCCCAAGGAAAAATATAAAGGAGATTGCAGGGAAATTCAATCAAGCCGTAGAAGCTTGTGTTGATAAAATGGATACTGATGGAGAAAACCGAGAGGAGTTCCTTTTCCGTTTAAACCTCAATAAAATTCAAGGGGATCCAAATAGTGACCGGGTATTCAACAAAAAAGAACATGGTATCCGGAAACAAATTGCTGACCTTGAAAATAATATTACACTATGGAAAAATAACTTAGAGTTTTTTGCCTCCTCTCGAACTGCCGATAAATTGAAAGATCAGTTTGACCATAAAATTGAAAAGGCTGAAGAGGAAATTGAAAAGCTAAAGAAAAAATTATCCATATTAAGAGAATTTTAAGGTTCTAATTGCTAGGGAGATAAAATAATCTCCCTAATTTTTTTCTAAATACATTTGGGTTGAATGAGTGATCCCCCTATATTTGCCCTCGCAATAAGGGAATAGCATCCTTTAAGACGCCTAATCCCAATGATTATTGGGTGGGTAAAACAAAAAAAGCCTCCTTAGCTCAGCTGGTAGAGCAACTGACTTGTAATCAGTAGGTCGTTGGTTCGATCCCGACAGGAGGCTCAACTAACCTGAAAAAGATCAGGAAATTATAGAAAATTAAATAACTTATCTAGGATTTTAGATTAAGGAAGTCTACATGCCCTGATGACAGGAAAGGGATGATAGGACAAAAAAAGAAGCCTCCTTAGCTCAGCTGGTAGAGCAACTGACTTGTAATCAGTAGGTCGTTGGTTCGATCCCGACAGGAGGCTCAAAAGGGTAGTAAAAAGCTACCCTTTTTTTATGGATATATTTTTTTCCTCATATTTTCTGACCTAGTTAATGGCTTGTGAAGTACCTTTTTTCTCCTTTAGAAGGATTTTTATTGAACGGTGAAATTATGAAGGGTAAGGAACTTGGGGGGATTTTTTTCGTTGTACATAGATTATTAGCCCCTTTCGATAGCTGATCATCCAATAATTAACCCATTGGTAAAAAAATGGTTTATCTTTTGAAATGGTTAATTTAGTTTTGCATTTTATTTAAATCAGGTTTTATGAAATATATTTATTCTTCATTTCTGGTCATTGCGACATTTTTGACAATTAACCCTTTATTTTCCAAAAGCCCTGAGTTAGTCCCTTCCTCAAAAATTTATCATGAATTGTTAAGGTTAAAAGCCACCCATAGGGTGCTTTACATTGCAGCTCATCCGGATGATGAGAATACAAGATTGATAGCCTATTTAGCCAATAAAACACATGGAGAAGTGGCATACCTTTCCTTGACCCGTGGTGATGGTGGTCAGAATTTGATAGGGAAAGAGCTTGGCATAGGTCTGGGGATGATCAGAACCCAGGAACTGTTAAAAGCAAGAGAAATTGATGGTGGGAGGCAATTTTTCACACGTGCTATTGATTTTGGGTACAGCAAAAATCCAGATGAAACTTTAAATAATTGGGATAAGGAAAAATTGCTTTCAGATGTGGTTTGGATTATCCGGAATTTTCAACCCGATATTATTATCAACAGGTTCAATACTACCCCGGGATTTAACCATGGTCACCATACTACATCTGCCATCCTTTCCACAGAAGCATTTGACAAAGCAGCAGATCCCGCTGCCTTTCCCGAGCAGCTCCAATATGTAAACACCTGGAAAGCAAAAAGGATCTTTTGGAATGCCTACCATTGGGGAAGGCCATATCAGCCCGACCCAGATAAAAAATCTTATGCATTTACGGTTGGGGAGTATAATCCCATCCTGGGCACCACATATGCTCAAATAGCAGCCGAAAGCAGAACAATGCATAAGTCCCAAGGGTTTGGATCCACGGCTTCTTTAGGGGATAACAAAGATTATATTGAATTAATTGATGGGGCAAATTTTAATGAAAACCCTTTTGAAGGTATTCCGAATAAATGGTCAAAAATTGAAGGGGGAGAGACCATTGAAAATGCCATTAAAATTGCGTTGAAAGAATATGATTTTAAAAATCCTTCAAAGAATATTTCCTTTTTATTGAATATCAAAAACCATATGAAAAAGGTCAAGGATAAACCCATATGGCTAAAGGAAAAAGAGAAGTCTCTTGAAGATATCATCCTAAAATCCTTGGGTGTCCAAATTGAATATTTGGCCAATAAAGAAAAATCATTTCAAGGTCAAGAGGTGGAAACTACATTATTAGTGAATAATCCCTCTGGAAAGCCTTTGCAATTATCTTCTTTTCAAGTACTCCAAAATAAAATTCCATTGGAGGGAAAAGTCAGGGACAACGAGGTGAAACAAAAAAGCTTTGATATTACCATCCCGAATTCTTTTCCAATTTCCCAACCTTATTGGCTAAAATCTCCCCCAGTAAATAATCTTTACCAAATTGAAAATCAAAAAGAAATTGGAAAACCATTTAATGACCCAAGCATTTCAGGGAAATTATATATTGAAATAGATAATTGTGAATTTGAAATTAATGTTCCTTTACAATATAAATACAACGATCCAGTAAAAGGGGAAGTCAATCAAACTTTTACCATTATCCCTGAGGTAACCGTTAATGTGGATCAAGAACAGGTTTACTTACTTAATAATGAACCAAAGACCGTTAAAATTGAAGTGAGTTTTGCCAACGGTATTAAAAATGGCGAATTGATTTTGGACGGTCTGAATCCTGATGCCTATCAAATTCTGGAGGAAAAAAAGAGCCCCGAAAAGGGGGTGTCAACTTTTCTTTTAAAGGTAAACGGCAGTACTCCACTTGGAAAAACCAAGGTAAATGTTCAGTTTAAAACAGAAGAGGGAAAAATATATGATAAAGGGATTGATTACATTACCCATAACCACATTCCGAAATTAACATGGTTTCCATATACCCAGTTTGACCTGATCAAGTTGAATTTGAGGATTTCTGAGCAGAAGATAGGTTATATCAAAGGTGCAGGGGATGATGTTCCTGAAGTCCTTGCCAATTTAGGATATGATGTTACCATTTTGGAAGAAGGGAGTTTAACCTTAGATAAGTTCAAGGATTATTCTACCATAATTGTTGGA